>CAYTUN010000075.1:0-10870 GCA_964441315.1 uncultured Gammaproteobacteria bacterium
TAACCAAGGAGATTATTTTATCAAAATTATAAATCAAGTGGAAATGCTATAGTTGGCACCAGATTAACAATTTCCATATCAACCTAAAAAATAGATCTTATCTGCAAAATTCTTTTTATCCTGTTTTAATTCAGCTATTTTTTTAAGCACAGCCAAATGATTATCAGGTAAATCCTTAATCTGCTTTTTGGGTTTTTCTGCTGACATATCTGATTCCTTTTAAAATTATTAATTGATCAGAGTAAAATAAGAATTTTTCAATAATTAACATAAATCTTGTCAAATTAAAAGATTTTATTTAATCAATAAGAAAGTAATGTTGCTATAGCATTACGCAACCACCGATGCCCTAAATCCTCATCATAACGCCGGTGCCAAGCCATATAAAATTCTATCTCCGGCACTTTAAATGGCAGTGGTTTAATCACATAACGATAATTTTTACGATATGTCAACGCCATGCGTTCAATTACTGTGCCGATTAGATCATCTGATTCTTTTATCAATTTAAAAATTGGCACTAAAAATGGCAGATTAAATCGGCTGTCGCGTTCATGGCCGAGCTTGGCTAGGGTTTGTTCGATAACCGTTGGGAAATTGGGGTTTTCCACGAACAACGAAGCATGTTTGCAGGATAGATAATCTTGCAAATTCAGTTGATTTTTTTTGGCGAGGCGATGGCGGGGGTTTAAGATGCAGACGACTTTATCTTTGAATAAAAGTTGCTTATGCACCGACTCATTAGTGTTATAAATTTTTCCGATGGCTAGATCATATGTACCACTTTCAAACGGTTCGGCGGCGCCTAAATGAATATTAGAGGTAACGGAAATTTTTATGTGTGGCGCTTGTTTTTGTAATTGGCTGGCTAAAGCGGGTAATAGTAAAGCAGTCATGTAATCAAATAAGCCGATTTTAAATACGCGATCGGAACTTTCTGGCGTGAAGCGTTTGCCGCTTGTGATTAAACTTTGTAATTCGCTTAACACTTGATTTAATTTTGGCTGAATTTCCTGGGCGTATTGTGTGAGCACCATGTAATTTTTTTCGCGTGTTAATAATTCATCTTTGAATAATTGTCGGAGTTGTTGCAGGTTGTTGCTCATTGCGGCTTGGGTGATGAAAAGTTTTTTTGCAGCGGCGGTGACGCTGCGTTCTTTGAGCAATAGATTTAATGCGATGAGTAAATTTAGGTTAATTCGGTATAGGTCCATGGAGTAGCTCGGGTAGCGTGAAATTGTGTTTCATAAGTATAACTGATACTGCTTATTGATAAAATCAATTTTACTGATGGGTTGCGAGTGGACATAATTCGTGATCTAAACAGGCTATATGTAATCGGTTAACGACACATCATCCAACTACTTTTCAGCGGGAACCGCTGACGGAGAAAACCATGTTCGCAATTATTGTTTTAGTAGGTATTATGGGCTTAATTGGCACCGATCTATTCGTACCCTCTCTGCCAGCGATTGCCACCGCATTTCAGCAATCACCTAATCAGGCACAATTGACCATCAGTTTATTTTTAGCCGGATTTGCTATATCGCAATTATTTTATGGGCCGATTTCAGATCGCGTCGGACGCAAACCTGCGATTATTACCGGTGTAAGCATTTTTATTATTGGGGCTTTGATTTGCAGCTTTACTTCGTCGTTTTTTTATCTTTGCTTGGGGCGCTTAATTCAAGGCATTGGCGTTGGCTGCAGTTTATCACTGGCTCGCGTGATGATTCGCGATTGCTATGAAGGGCCAACTTTAGCAGTGAAAACATCGCAGATGGCGATTTTTATTTCTTTGACGCCGGCAATCGCGCCATTTTTTGGCGGCTTATTTCAGGAATATCTTGGTTACCGCGCGAATTTTATTTTTTTACTCGCTTATGGTTTGCTGTTATTGATTTTAATGTTAACCGTATTCAAAGAAACTTTAGCAAAAAAATCCGATAATTTATCGCCAAAACATGTGTTAACAAATTATGCAAAATTAATCAAAGACAGTTATTTTATGCGTTACGTGGTTATCGCGGGACTCGCATTTTCTTCTATCATCGTTTATGCCAATATTTTGCCATTTATTATACAAACGCAATTAAAATTATCTGCTGCGTTAAATGGTCAAATATTATTATTAGCGGCCTTGGGCGTGAGTTTTGGCGCTTTTATCAGCAGTCGTATTGTATTGCGTTTGGGTTCTGAGAAATTAATTAACTTGGGACTCATTATTTATAGCGTCATCGGCTTATTTCTTATGTCAGCAAATTATATATTTGGGCCGAGTTTATGGAGTTTAATACCTAGTATCTTTGTGATTACTGTGGCTTGCGGTTTTATTTTTCCCAACGCAGTAGCATTATGTTTTGCCCATATCGACACTAACATTGGCATTGCCGGCGCAATTTATGGCTCAATACAAATCATTGTTTCATCTTTGGTGAATTTCGTGCTCAATTTTATTTCTGAACAAAACCAGGGAATTTTAGGCTTATTTTATTTAGGAATTGGCTTGATTGGCATGAGTTTAATCTTGTTTGAAAATTTTTTACGAGCAAAAAAATAAGGTTTTTTTCTTGTTTTATTTTCAAAAAACAGATTATTTAACGCCACTAACCAAAATATTTCTGAAAAAACCGATAATGCCATCTCTGGATTCCATGGCGTTTAATTCAGCTAAAAATGCATCAAATTCTGCATCGGTCATTTTTGCATTTTTTAATGTCGCTTCACGCACCGTTGCTATACCTAGGCGATATAACATTTTTTCTTCAGGAGAAGCCGATACGGGTTGTTGGGCCGCAACCTGAATATTTTTGCAATTTAGTTGTTGAAACAAGTGAAAAAGTTTATTAGCTAAATTGGTGTCAAAGCCCATTAATTTAAAATTATTGTTAACCAGCTGATGCCAACGATCAACTAACGGTTCATGCGGATAACTAAAATGCCCATTTTCTTCAGTGCTCAAAGTTTCATAATTCAAAATACCGCCTGGCGCCATGCAATCATAAAGCGATTGCAAACTTTTTTTCGGATCTTTGCTAAAAATTAACACCCAACGCCCATAGGCAAAATCAAATTGTTTCTTTAAATTCGCCAATTCATCCACACTGCAAACTTCAAATTCGATGTTTGAAATATTGCGTGCTTTTGCATTTTCATGAGCAATTTTTAGCTGCGCTTCACTACTATCTATCGCTGTCAGCTTGCCTTTTGGCCCTACGTTTTCAGCCAGCCAGCAGCTCATCTGGCCAGTGCCACAACCAAACTCCAACACACGCATGCCGGCTTTCAAGCCGACTTTTTTCAAAAAGGCCTGGGAAGCAGGATTGTATAATTTGTTAAGAATGGCCAAACGCAGGCGATCTGCTTCACCCGTTAATAAAAAATAATCGTTTTTGCTCATGAAATGCCTCAAATTAGCCATTAAAATTTTGCGATTGTGTGACATTTTCCAGTATATTACCACTCGCTAAATTCACTGATATTTGAGCCAAAACCATGTTAAACCACATCAGCGGTTACCGTTTCATTCCATTAGACAAGCTGGAATCATTAAAATCCGAATTTTTTACCCTAGGCAAAAAATGGGGGCTTTTGGGCACTATTCTTTTAAGCCGTGAAGGCATTAATGTGAATTTATGCGGTGATTCGAGTGCGATTTCAGCATTCCAGTCTGAAATGGAAAAATACGCTGCTTTTGCCAACTTTACATGGAAAACTACCAAGATCAGCCAACCCGTCTATAAAAAATGGCTGGTAAAAATTAAAGAAGAAATTATCACGACGGGGCAAGAAAACTTAACGGTGCCCGTTAGCGATCAAAACCACATCAGCCCAGCGCAATTGCATGAGTGGCTGGAAAATCAGGAAGATTTTGTGTTACTGGACACGCGCAATGATTATGAGCATCAAACCGGCACTTTTACGAAAGCGATGACATTGCCGATTGAAAATTTCACTGATTTTTTTGATTACATTAAAACTGCTTATCCTGAAACACTCAAACAGAAAAAAACCGTGATTTTTTGCACTGGCGGCATTCGCTGTGAAAAAGCCCTGCCATTTATGCAACAGCAAGGATTTAGTGAGGTTTACCAACTCGATGGTGGTATCTTGAATTATTTTGCGCAATATCAAGGCCAGCATTATCGAGGCGGTTGTTTTGTGTTTGATGAACGTTTAAAAATTGATGGGGCACTAGAGCCTATTTATACCTTTTACACTTGAGAAAAGAAAAATAATTTTTACAAAACACTTAAAATTTTCATTTAAATTGAATATTCTTAATAGGATTTAATCAACCAGGAGAAAGTCATGAGTAAAGCCAAAGACACCAAAAAAGAAACCCTAAAAAAACCAACCAAAACGCTTAAAGAGAAGCGCGCTGCGAAAAAGGAGAAGAAAGGTAAATAAATTTTGAGCATAAAAAAAACCCTGGGCAATCCAGGGTTTTTTATTAGGCCTTTTTTTCGCCGAAACGAAAAAATTAGTCCTCTTTGGTAACATTCGCGGCTTGCAGGCCTTTCGGTCCTTGAACACGATTGAATCTTACACGTTGGCCTTCGTTCAGGCTTTTAAAACCGTTGTTTTCATCAACGATAGCGCTGAAATGAACAAATACATCGGGACCACCATCATCTGGTGTGATGAATCCAAAGCCTTTATCGTTTTTGAACCACTTAACGGTACCTATTACGGTTCCTGTTGCTGCTGATGACATAAATATATAACCTTCTGTTTAAATTAAACTCAACTCGTACGTTTCAGCGAAATACACTAAAACGCAAGAGTTATTGTGGCAAATTCGCCTTTGAACGAGAGCTTGAGGGCTTGCGTTTTTTAGCGGCATATGCGCACAACGGCTATAATTTAACAGAAATCTTTGCTAAAGGGATAGTCTTCAGAGCAAAAAAATATGAAATTTACTCAATTCACCGTTTATATCCTGCTTTGCAGCAATGGCGCTTACTATACGGGTTACACTACTGACCTTGAGCGGCGCTATCAGGAACATTGCCTCGGTACCGCTAAATGCAAATATACTCGCAGTTTTAAACCAGTAAAATTAGCGCAGAGCTGGAAAATTATCGGTGAAAAAACGGAAGCGATGAAAATTGAGCGCTATATAAAAAATTTAACTAAGCAGCAAAAAATCGCGTTAATTAATTCGCCAGAAAAATTAATTGAGCAATTACAGCGGTTCCCGCTGTAGAAAGATGCGCAAAGTATGATTCCACTTGCTTAACTGAATAGAAGTTCGCACAATCACAATTTTAAATAAGGTGTGATTTTTGTTTTTACAAGCAGGTATTTCCAATGCGAGAATCACCGTCAATCTAAACCCGTGCTTATTTTTTAACGCAGTTAAAAAAGCAGTTAAAAACAGGAGTTAAACATGCCCCAAGTTAAAGCCTATGCAGCAACGCAAGCTAAAGAAAATTTAAAACCCTTTACCATCGAACGCCGCGAAGCCGGTGAACATGATGTAGTGATTGATATTTATTATTGCGGCGTTTGCCATTCTGATATTCATCAAGTGCGTAATGAATGGGGCGGCGCAGTATTTCCGATGGTTCCCGGACATGAAATCGTCGGCAAAGTCACAAAAATTGGCGATAAAGTAAAAAAATTTAAAGTGGGTGATTCAGTTGGCGTCGGTTGTTTTGTCGACTCTTGTCGTCATTGCAAGCCTTGCGAACAAAGCCTGCAACAATACTGCGAAAAAGGCGCAAATTTTACTTACAACAGCACTGAAAAAGATGGCAGAACACCAACCTATGGCGGTTATTCAACGCAAATGGTGGTGGATGAAAATTATGTTTTAAATTTGCCTAAAAATTTAGCGCTAGATAAAGCCGCACCTTTATTATGCGCAGGAATTACCACTTATTCACCTTTGCGTCACTGGAAAATCAAACCCGGCGATAAAGTCGGCATTGTCGGCCTCGGCGGCTTAGGCCACATGGGAGTCAAATTAGCAAACGCAATGGGCGCTGAAGTCAGTGTTTTAAGCCATTCTGATAAAAAGAAAGAGGATGCCTTGCGTTTGGGCGCCAAACATTTTATCAATAGCAGCGAAACAGGTATTTTTGAAAAATATAAAAATCACTTCGATTTTATTTTGAATACTGTTTCTGCCAATATCGATTTAAATCAATACCTACAATTATTAAAACTCGATGGCACCATGGTATTAGTTGGAGCACCGGAAAAACCCGCAGAAATTAACGCTTTTTCATTAATTGGCCCCCGCCGCACTTTAGCTGGCTCATTAATCGGCGGCATCAAAGAAACACAAGAAATGCTCGATTTTTGTGGCAAACATAACATCACCGCCGATATTGAATTAATTCCGATTGATCAAATTAATGAAGCTTATGAAAGAATGTTGAAAGGCGATGTGCGGTATCGCTTTGTCATTGATATGGCGAGTTTGAAAAAATAATTTTTTTCGATGGTTTTTTAAGGAATTGGATTTTTTATTTCCCCTCATCCGCCCCTGCGGGGCACCTTCTCCCACAAGGGGAGAAGGCCAGCTTCAGGGTTTAATAGCTTTTCATAACTCGGCTTATTTCACGGCATTTAATTTCATTTGTTTGGCAGATGTTCCTAATGTTGGTCTTCTCCCCTTGTGGGAGAAGGTGCCCCGAAGGGGCGGATGAGGGGAAATAAAAGCCAACTATCAAAACTTCTGTTCTAAAAATAAATCTTAAAAAATTTTTTTGAATTTATAAAACTCATCTGCTAATCGAATTAAACAATTAGCAATTTTAATTTCAGCATATTGCCGCGCTTCGCTCGCAATGACAAAAGAAAAACTCCCCAACAATTTTTTCTAAATCCATTAAATTATCACAATTATTTACTTTATTACTAAATTCTCGTCGCTCCACTAACGCACGCGCATAATATTTCGCAAAATTACGCGCTTGTAAAATCGCGAATTTTTCATTGCCTAATAAATCTATCAAACGCGTCACATGTTCAAGGAAAATCGCGGCAATTTCTTTTGCCGATGGTAATGTAAAATATTCCTGCTTTAATTCCGCAATTAATTGCTGAATCAACCAAGGCTGCCCTACTCCGGCGCGTGAAATCATTGCACCCGCACAACCGGTAGCAAGCATTTTTTTGAGCGACGAACTATTGGCAATATCACCATTACCAATTACCGGAATTTTTACATTATCAACGAAAAAACGAATCTCCTCATAATGACATGGCGTTTCATAATGCTCCGTCCAATGCCGCCCATGCACCACTAAAAAATCCGCACCGGCATCGCTCACCACTTTGGCAATTTCCTGATTGAATTTTTCCTGACTGCCACCTTCGACACGAATTTTCACCGAAACCGGCAAGTGCGTGCTTTGCTTCATTGCGTTGATCAATTGATAAAGTTTGCCTGCATCACTTAAAAGCTTGGAGCCAGCGCCTCGGCTACGGATTTTTTTGACCGGACAGCCGCAGTTTAAATCGACTAGATCGGCACCGTGGTCGGTGACGATTTTTACGGCTTGCGATAATTCATTTGGATCACTGGAAGATAGCTGATAACAAACTGGCCCTTCCATGGGATATTTTAAAAGAAAACGTTTTTGTGCATATAAAGGCTTATATAAAAGCGTTTTGCAGGAAATCATTTCAGTGCAAGAAAATGCAGGTTTTCCATAACGCCAGGTAAGCAAGCGAAAAGGCGCACAGCTAATACCAGCCAGAGGGCCCTGGATGAGATTGTTTTGAAAAATTTTATTGCCAAGTTTCAGCGATTGGATCATATTGGATATTAGGCCTGTGCGTTAAATTTTTGTCATTTAATTTTAAATAAATTTTATGTTAAATACTTACTCAATCGCCAAAACCGATATTAAATTTTCTTTTTTCCGCTCTCCCGGCCCGGGTGGACAAAACGTTAATAAAGTTGCGACTGGCGTTTTACTACGTTTCAATGTTCATTCGCTGCCAGAAGAAATAAAAACGCGATTAATTGCCATCGCGGGTAAAAAAATAAACCAGCAAAATGAATTAATGATTAAAGCGATGCGTTACCGTACGCAGGAACGCAACAAGCAAGATGCTTTAGTGCGTTTAAATCAATTAATAAAGCGGGCGTCGGTAAAACCTAAAAAGCGAATTAAAACTAAACCGAGTTTGGCAGCGAAGCAAAAACGGTTGGTGGCTAAGAAAATTCGGGGGAGAAAAAAATCATTGCGGTCGAATAAGGGTTTGGAGTTAGGGTAACGATTTTTTATTTAATGAAAAATTTTTTAAAAAATTACCCCTCATCCGCCCTATCGGGCACCTTCTCCCACAAGGGGAGAAGGCCAGCTGGCGGGATGTATCTGCCAAACAAACAGTATTAATATTTGCCAAACAACAAACAAAAATTAAACGCCACAAAGTTAAATGCCGCGAAATAAGCTTTTTATAAAAAGCTATTGGGTCTTGAAAAAATCCTTCTCGCTTTGTGGGGGGCGTAGATTTTTCGTAGGGGCAACCCCTGTGGTTGCCCTTGCATCGGTAGCTTCGAAACTAGGGCAGGTACGGGGGCCTGCCCCTACATTTAGATCGTAAAGATTTATTTAATACCCAACAATTCCACTTTAAAAATCAAAGTTTCATTCGGGCCAATGACGGGCGGCGCGCCGCGGCTGCCGTAGGCTAGATCAGCGGGGATGTATAATTCCCAGGTTGAGCCAACTGGCATGAGTTTTAGGGCTTCGGTCCAGCCAGCGATGACGCCGTTGACGGGGAAGCTGATCGGTTGACCGCGTTTGTAGGAGCTGTCGAATTCCGTACCATTGATCAAGCGGCCGGCATAATTGACGGTTACGGTGTCGCTTGCCGTGGGCTTGGCGCCATTGCCTTCTTTGATGATTTTATACTGTAGGCCGCTTGGTAGCGTTACTACTCCAGCTTGCTTTTTGTTCGCTTCGAGAAATGCCGCTCCGGCGGCTTGGTTTTGATCGGCGGCTGTGGTTTGCATGGTTTTTGCTGGCTCCATTGGGGCTTGGGTTGTAACAGAATTCTCACTGGCATAAGCAGCGCTGATTAAACAAGCGAAGCTTAATGCAGTAACTAATTTTAATTTCATGGCTACTCCTTGGTTGATAATGATCAGAGATGATAGCACTCAAAAAACACTATTCAAAATACTTGAGTCGCCTTAATTATCCGCTATCCACACTTACTGAGCACTACTTTTAGAGCAGCAATCGCTGTATGATTAGCGCGTTTTTATCAGGTGTTTCCTTAGAGGCTTGTTAAAATTTTTTGAACAATCTCCTAGAAAACTGTTTTGGATTTTTTTAAAAAGAGTAACGCTATGCCCAAATTTTCTGTTCGATATTTTTTGACCACAGTGATTGGCTTATCACTTTCCGGCTGTGTTGTTTACACTCAGCCTGGCGAAGCCCCTGCAATTGCTTATGATCAGCCAGCAGCACCGCTTAATCCGCCACGCCAGCCGGTTGTACCGCATCATCCTACTGGTTTCAACCCACCGAGCCAAACTGTCGTGCCAGCACATGCTACCGGCTTTAATCCCCCTAGCCAGCGCATCGTGCCCCATCATAGCACCGGTTTTAACCCGCCTAGTCAAAGCGTGACACCACCTGCGGTCAAGCCAGTCAATCCGCCCGCTCCTAAGCCTGTCAAGCCTGCTGAAACCAAGCCATTGGCGCCTGCGATGAAGCCTGTAACGCCGAATCCGAACACGGTCAGTCCGGCAAATACGCCAAACAGCACATCTTTGAACACGCCATCGGCTAATTTAGGCAATTAACTCCTGCTGTTGGCCAATAGAAAAACGTAGGGGGGATTAGCGAAGCGTAATACACCGTTTTTATGAAGTATCAATACACATCGAAAAACGGTGGATTACGCTTCGCTAATCCCCCCTACATTATCTTTTGCAATTTATCCAGCGAGCGGAGACCGCCGTTATTTATCCTTATCTATCCTTATCACTCTCCCGATAAATCACCCCAATTTTCCCCAACACTTGAACCCGCTCCGCCTGATTAATCCGACAAATCTCATCAACTAATGCAGCACGCGCATCACGATCATCCACATGCAAACTAATTTTAATTAATTCATGATCATACAAAGCGCGATCAATTTCTTTATGTAACGCCTCGGTTAGACCTTTACCGCCAACAATAATTACCGGCTTTAATGCATGCGCTTTAGCTTTTAATTGCTGTCTTTGCTTAGGAGTGAGTGAATTTGCCATTGTCTATTTACCTTTAAAAATTTTTTTCAATAAATCGTATGTTAACTGATAAATCTGCGGAAATTTAGAAGCGCGTGGGCCAGCGATATTTAATAATTTTATTTCGTTATTCATTAACCAATCGTGTATTTCTAAAGGATCGCTATTTTTATTAAAATCAAACACAAAATAAGGCCGGTATAATTGTTCAGCAAATTGCTGCGTCATTAACGTGCCGCCATAAGGCTCATCTAATGTAATAATTAAAGTCGCATCCGAATCACGCACGTTCCACAAAGTGCGTTCGCTGTAAATGGAACTCGGCGTTTCTTGCAATTGATAACGCTCAGCAATTGTACCATCTTCTGCGATTCTACCCTTGGGACACCAGCCGCCATGAGGAATATTATTTTCGATAGCAAAATCCAAAGCCGCGCGATCGACGCCGGTTTGGCCGCCGGAGATGATTTTTTTTATAAAAATATCTGGCATAAATATTTGAGTGTGGGGAACGATGTAAAAAAATGAATATTATAAAATAAGATACGCACATAGAGATAAAGCTTTTTTCTTAGTTTTTGCTATAGAAGAAATTTTATAGATCACCCCTCATCCGCCCCGTTGGGGCACCTTCTCCCGCAAGGGGAGAAGGGTCAC
>CAYTUN010000076.1:0-10826 GCA_964441315.1 uncultured Gammaproteobacteria bacterium
AGTTGTCCTTCTCCCCTTGCGGGAGAAGGTGCCCCAACGGGGCGGATGAGGGGTGAAGTTAAATACATTGACCATCAATAAAACTATTTCTTCCCCGCCTTTTTCCGCACCACTTTATTCACAATATTAAATTGTTTCAAACCGCGCATAATATCCGCCAAATGCATGCGGTCGCGCACTTTTAATTTTAATTGCGCAGTGAAATACGTTTGATCGGGCTGGGTCATTGTTACATCTTCAATATCTGCGCCATGATCAGCAACAATTTTGGCGACACCGGCCAATGCGCCGGTTTGATTTAGCGCTTCAATTTCAATGATTACCATAAAGCTGCCTTGCACGTTTTTCGCCCAGGAAACATCAATCAAACGCGCATTTTGCGCTTTCTTTTCCGCATTTTCACAAGCAATCAAATGAATTTCGATGCCCTTGCCTTGTTCAACCAAACCTAAAATCGAATCGCCTGGCAGTGGATAACAGCAAGTGGCAAAACGCACCACCATGCCTTCAGTGCCTAAAATCATCAAAGGCGTTTTATCCAGATTTTCTTTTTCCGCTTCTGATAAATGGGTTTTTTTCTGCTGAGAAAATTGATGCGCCACGACTAATGCAGAACGATTGCCCAAGCCAATATCTGCTAATAAATCATCCAGTTCATGATATTGAAAATCATGACTGATTTTTGCTAAATCCTGTTGTGAAAATTTGCGCAAATTCAGCGCATAATCATGCATCGCTTGTTCTAACATCCGCCGACCCAATAGAACGGCTTCGCCGCGTTTTTGGTTTTTCAAATAATGCCGTACCGCACTTTTTGCTTTCGCTGTCACCACAAAATCCAGCCAATTTAAATTCGGCCGCGCTTCTTTCGAAGTAATCACTTCTACGGTTTGACCATTGGTTAAATGCGTTGATAATGGCGCTAATTGGCGATCGATTTTAGCAGCAACGCAACTGTTGCCAATATCGGTATGCACCATATAAGCGAAATCGACCGGCGTCGAACGCGCTGGCAATTTGACAATTTTACCGCGCGGTGTAAATACATATATTTCATCAGGAAATAAATCAATTTTAACATCTTCAAAAAATTCTAAAGAACTGCCGGTTTTTTGCTGCATTTCCATTAAATTTTTTAACCAGCTATCTGCTGTGGCTTGCGCATGGCTCGGCGCTTTTTCGTCCCATTTATAACGCCAATGCGACGCAATACCGGAAGAAGCGACATGCTCCATTTCGCTCGTGCGAATTTGAATTTCTACCGGAATGCCTTCAGGGCCAAATAAAGTGGTATGTAATGATTGGTAGCCGTTAGCTTTA
The DNA here is from genome assembly GCA_964441315.1 of uncultured Gammaproteobacteria bacterium. Lineage (GTDB taxonomy): Bacteria > Pseudomonadota > Gammaproteobacteria > CAYTUN01 > CAYTUN01 > CAYTUN01. Next base: position 1,321 of record CAYTUN010000076.1, read on the forward strand.
GGTATCGCAATATAATCTTTAAAACGTTCAGAAATCGGCTTATAAACGCTATGTACTAAACCTAAAATACGATAACAATTATCTTCACTGTCAGTAATAATGCGAAAACCATAAACGTCCATCACTTCTTTAAAACTTAAATGTTTTTTCAGCATTTTTTTATAAATGCTATAAAGATGTTTTTCGCGCCCTATCACCGAATAATTAGTGATTTTTGCTTCGCTTAATTTTTTTTCAATAGATTTTTTAATCGTGCTTAAAATCTTTTTTTGATCACCGCGAACACGTTGTACTGTAGCTTGTAAAATCTGATAACGGCCGGGATAAAGCGCCTGAAAACCAAGATTTTGTAATTCAATCGCCACTTCATGCATGCCGAGCCGGTGCGCAATCGGTGCAAAAATATCGAGAGTTTCACGGGCAATCCGGCGTTTTTTATCGATTGGCATCGCGCCAATGGTGCGCATGTTATGCAGGCGATCTGCGAGTTTGACAATGATGACGCGAATATCTTTAGCCATCGCCAAAAGCATTTTGCGGAAATTTTCGGCTTGCGCTTCAACGCGGCTTTTAAATTCGATTTGGGTTAATTTACTCACACCATCGACTAACTCCGCCACAATTTCACCAAAACGCGAGCTGATTTCTGTTTTGGTGACAGGCGTATCTTCAATGACATCATGTAATAACGCCGCCATGATGGTGTCGGCATCCATACGCATATCAGCTAAATCACAAGCGACCGCCAAGGGATGCGTAATATAAGGCTCACCCGAACGGCGCGTCTGGCTGGCATGTGCCTCCTCGGCTAACTGATAGGCGTCCTGAATTTGACTGACTTGCGTGGGTTCGAGATAAGTAAGTTTGCGTGCGAGTTCTTTAAACCGCCTCACTCTCGTCTCCCGCGAACGGTTGACCGGCGGCAATAATCTCTGTCACTTCAGCAGTTTCTATTTGATCGACATTCGCTTCCGTGGTTTTTTGCGCGGCAATTTCACGCAAAGCCACCACAGTGGGTTTATCGTTGTCCCATTCGACACGCGCAGTAGCTCCGAGTTCTAATTGATGGGCGCGTTTTGCCGCTAAAATCACTAATTCAAAGCGGTTTCGGACTTTATCGATACAATCTTCTACAGTAATACGTGCCATATTTGCCTCGTTGTTATTTGGGATAAGGTCTTGATTTTAGCGGATCGGTGCAGGGGTCGCCAGCCCCAATTCCGCCCTTCGGGCGGAATACCAGGATTTGCACGGAAATGGTAAACAGATCTTAATTTAATATTTCGATATTTACTTGCACACTCGCCACCTGCCCAAACTCATCCACCGCGCGAATTAAATAATTTCCGGATTTCGCTGGCCAATTGAATATCTCATTTGGGCGCGATTCGCCGATAAAAGCCTGATTGGCGAACCAATAAATTTTTTTAACATCGGCATTGGCGCTGGCGATTAAAGCGAGAGTTTCGTGTTGGCGATAACGAATTAAATATTCTTGATTAGCTTGCGGAGAAATAATTTTAGGTGGTGAATCAGTATTTTTCAGCATTAAATAGTCACAATCGGCATTAAATTCCGGTGGAAGACTGCGTTTAAAGCCCGCTTCGGCAAAAATCTTTTGCAAATCGGATGGCCAAAATTCGTAAATTTTAAATTCAGTATTTTCATCAATTTTACAACTGCGTAAACCGGTTGCTTTATCAATCGCAATTTCACGAAAAATATTATCTTTTTTAATCGGCGAAACGCCAGGGATAAACCAGCCTTGAGTGACTTTCGGACAAAAATCAGTTGGCAATAAACCCGAAGCTTCACAGATCGCAACTTGCGTTAAATTTAATTGCTTAGGATCAGGCTGAATAGTTTTTAAATTAGGTTGATCATAGTGAATTGCATTAACGATATCAAAAAACAAAGGCGCGGCAATTTTTTGGCCGATAAAATTAGCATATTTGCGATTATTAAAATCACCGACCCAAACGACTAACACATAATGTCCGAAAATGCCGACACTCCAGGCGTCTAAATAACCGGATGATGTGCCGGTTTTCCAATAAACCGGTAATTCCTGATTATTGTCGCTAGCTGAATAAAATTTTTCAGGACGCGCATTATCTTTTAGCATCTCCAAAACCAGAAAGCTTGATTCTGGCGATAATAATTTTTTTTCTGCCACAACTTTTTTATCCGCTAATGCATGTAGTAGTTTCCAATCGCCACCATTAGCTAACATCGCATATAAACTCGCTAATTCCAGCATATTTAATTCAGCGCCACCTAAAGCTAAAGACAAGCCATAATAATCAGCCGATTTTAAACGTGAAATATTGGCAGCATTTAAAAATTCATAAAAGCTTGGTTGATTTAGCTGCTGCATTAATTCAATCGCAGGAATATTGCGGCTTAAAATCAAGGCATTTTTCGCACTGACTGGGCCGATAAAATCTTGATCAAAATTTTCGGGATTATAAGCACCGAATTGTGCCGGTGCGTCTTTTAAAACAGTTAGAGGATGAATAATTCCCTGGTCAATTGCGAGCGCATAAATAAATGGTTTTAAAGTGGAGCCTGGCGAACGCTTTGCTAGAACGCCATTGACTTGTCCATTAATAGTCGCATTAAAAAAATCCGCAGAACCCACCCAGGCTTTGATCGAATTATCCCGCGCATCAATTAATAATGCCGCGGCATTTTCAATCCCCTGGTTTTTACCTAATGCGACCCTTTTTCTGATTAATTTTTCTAATGTGATTTGCGAACGCAAATCAAGCGTGGTTTTAATTTCGCCCTGAATAGGATCTGTTGTTAATATCCAATCGACAAAATGCGGCGCTAAAAAAGGTAATTCATTAACAGTTTTCAACTGTAGTGGCAATGCCATTAACGCTTGCTGGTTTTTATCTTGCGGATTTTTTTTCAACCATCTTTCGTAGAGTCGATCACGCGCAGATTTTAAAAGCTGGTTTTGCGTTATCGTAGGCAAACGCTTGACTGGATTTTGCGGAATAACGACAAGTGTTAATATCTCTGGTAAGTTTAACTCTGTTAAATTTTTATGAAAATAAACCAAACTCGCTGCGCCTGCCCCTTGCACATTACCACCATAAGGTGCGAGATTTAAATAAGCTTCTAAAATTTGATTTTTTGAATAAAATAATTCTAATTGCAACGCACGAAAAATTTGCTCTAATTTACCCAGCGGTGTTTTAGAATTCATGCCATAAAGCAAGCGCGCCAATTGCATGCTAATCGTTGAACCACCGATACGTCGCCCGCCACCAACATAAGTCAACCAGGCCGCTTTAATTAATGCCGAAGGATTAACGCCTGGATGAAAATAAAAAAACTGGTCTTCCTGCAATAAAGTGGCATCAATTAAATCGTTAGGAATTTTCTCAAGCGGTGTAAATAAACGATATTGCTGATCTGCTGACAAAGTCAGGCGCAGCAAATGATTGTCATCATCATAAATCGCGCTGGAAAAACTGGTGTTTTGCAATAAAACTGGCTTAGGCACAACAATATAGCAACAGATTAAAATGATAGTGAAAAAAATAACCAGAATGCTCAAACGTTTGATGATTTTTTTCATCGCATAAAAAATTATATAAATGTAGGGGGGATTAGCGTAGCGTAATCCACCATTTTTGCAAAGTAGATCACATATAAACAACACCCCTCATCCGCCCTATTGGGCACCTTCTCCCGCAAGGGGAGAAGGACAACTTCGGTGACATCTGCCTATAGAAAGACTTAATGTAGTGAAATATGCCTGTTTAAAAAAGCAAAGCAGGGTAAATAAAAATTAACTCACCCGCATCATAATTTTTCTAAATTTACTTAGAAACTTAGATCATAAGAATTCAAAATTTTTTTTACTTTTTCATCTTTATCCTCATCAATTGCATTTTTAACAGGCCCAATGCTACCAAGCGGCACTGTGACCGATAATACAGTGCCTGAATGAGTTTGATAATTTTTAGAGTAGGTTTCTTGATCGACTGGGTCTAATTTTAATAATTCAACAAATCCATCTAAAATTCTTATAAGCGTATTTATTTGCTCATCGTCATCTTTGTCAGGATTACCGCCATCTAGACTTATCGATATAGAACCCTTATTAATATTTATCTCAACTTTGGCAAAATTTTGCTTTTTGCATTCTTGAGCTTTTAATTGTAAATTATTCAGCACTACGTTTAGTGCTTTATAAGATGCAGATTTTTTAAAAAAATTATTTTCTTGGGACATATCTTATTATTCTTGTATGATTTTTGGTAATAACACTATCAATTAGATTAAATTAAGTCAAGACTGCTACGGCACGAATTCTAATATTTACCAACTTTAATTTTCCCACTCGGCGCCAACCCATACAAACTCGCATCATACATCGCTGCTGCGTAAGCAGCAGGGATAGTGTATTCGCCTTGATTAATTGCACGCATGCGATAAATAATTTTTTGAATGTCCTTGGTAACAGAACCATAAAATATCACGCGATCTTCACGCGCGTCATAGTAATCGAGCCAGGTGTTTTGCGATAAAGAGTTGGTTTCTAATTCAAAACCGGCTGGCAATAAATCGACTATGGCAACATTACTGATGGCTTGATTATTTAAACTACGAATCGAAATCTCAACCTGAATTTCTTCACCGAGTTTCGCTTGAGTGATTTTTTTGCCAGCTAAATCCTGATATTCACGATAAATTTCGATACCTTGTTTTATCGGTTGATCATTTAAGGTTTTATCAAAACCCGCTTGAACTAATTGATAAAAAACATTTTGTTTTGAAGATAATTCTAGCTGAAACGTTTTTGCAGCCGCATCAAATGCTATCGGTTTTTCCAAAGATTTTTGACTTAGGATTTTCCTGGTTTTATCTCCCAAAATTTGCGAAAGCACTAATTCATAATCCGGATTAGTTTGCTTTTGCAAACTTGCATAAGCACTTAAGGCTCTGGCAGTGTAAGCAACCGATAATGAATTAAATTGGCTAGTACTTAAATTATTCGCCAGATTTAAAATTAGATCGGATTGGCTCTTTAAGCGCTCGGGAAAATACTCCGTCAAAATACTAATGTATTGTGCATCGATAGCCAGAGCATTATAAAATAATGTTTCTCCCGCATATTTACCTGGCTGATATTGCTGAATCAATTCTTCCGCTGCTTTGTCATTTTTGAGCATTTTATAAGACTCTGCCAAGTAAGCCGATAAAATATCATGATATCGGCCAATAGGCGATATTGCCTGCTGTCATTTGCCTTTGTTTTAGCATTTGAAAAACAGCCGCCAGTTTTTTCCGATAATTTTCCGCATCAAGGAATTTCGCCTGACTGTTAGCAGCCAGTATTACAATAGCACCACTGACCAATTGTTCGGTGCAATTATGGCGTTAAAATATAATTATCCTGCGATAATATTTTTTTCTCACTGGATCCAACATTTTCATCACCTGCCGCTACCGCCATCACGCGCAAACTGCCATTAAAATAATCTGGCACGAGATAATTTAAGGTTCGCACAGTTTGATCGGCATCAATAACACCAGACCAATAAACTATGGGTTTTTCCAGTTTTCTTTTAAAGGGATTGAGGTTTTTGCTAATAGCGGATTGACCATCATCGCCTCCAATGGCTGAAATTTCCCATTCTGCCACGTAACGTGGCAGAATTTGGTCAACAATTTGACGGGTTTCTACTTGCAAAGATTCTTTCGAAAAATAATATGCTAACGGTTCTGGCGTTACATAATCGGCAACTTGCAAAATGCCTTCATCGACTGCGTAAACAATGATTTTTGCTGATTTATTCGTTTGATATTGAATGGCTAAATTTTCTCCCGGGCGAACTAATTCAGGCACATTTAAATCAATTTTCAATTTTCTTTCATTCGGAATCACTTGAAATGGCTTGACCGCATAACTCAATGGACTGGTGTAAATTTCATCCGAATTCCAATCGCGAATAAAGCTGACATTGACATAACCACTACCCTCAAAATTCTCGGGGATTTTGATAGTTTCTACCGTGGATGTCAGTTGCGTATTAAACCACTTAAATGCATAGACTTTATCGCGTTCGATCGCAATTAAGCCTGTGCCACTATAAGGCGCCTGCATTTGCAGTTGAATGTTATCGCCTGGCTGATAAGTTTTTTTATCAAGCTTCAAGCTTAATTCTGCATTTTTTCCATTGGCATTTGGCTAGCGCCAATCACGCTAAAATTAATTTGTGTTAATGCAGTGTTGTTTTTATCACTGATAATAATTTTAAAATCACCCATATCAGCCGTTGGCAATAAATAATCAGATCCATTGGCACTCACTGAAAAATTTTCTGCTTTTACCGGCAATTGTTGAATTAGCATTTGATAGCGGAAGCTGCCATCTTTTTTTTTTACTAACGTATTAATCGGCATTAATTTAATTAATTTCAAGGTTAAATTATCTAAATTAATCCGATTTAAATCGGGTGCATGTGCAATTAAATGCAGCTGACTCTGACTATTTTGCTGAATGTAATTTAAATCGCCATCCGATTTATAGCCCAATAAGTAAGTCAAAGGTGAAACGAGCACTTGATTTTGTGTGCTAACGCCACATCCACCATCTGCGGCATAACCAGTCAAATCCAGGGTCAACTGATAACTGGCATTTTCATAACGGCTTAAATCCAGTTAGTTTGCCAATCTAAATCCAAATAACCACTCGCATTCGTTTTAATTTTCTGTTGGAAAATTTCGCTGCCGCGGGGATCGCTAATAATTAATTGCAAGGTGCGCGCTCGTTTTTAAATCCATTTAAATCAGGGAATTTCGCCAGGCCTTGTGCATCTGTTTTTTCCTGCATTAAAACCAATCCATTTTTGCCTAAAATACTGACTTCTGCATCAGCAACGGTTGGCCTTTAGTAATGGATTCGACAAATACATTTTGGCTTGCATCCGCATTGGCCTTGACGATCACGCCTAAATCGGTCAATAAAATTAATCGTTGTGCTTTGGGATCGGTTACAGTTTTACTGTTGGGATCATAACCTTGCGCCGTTAATAAAAATAAACCTAAATTTTGTGGTGATTTTTTTAGATAACGATCGAGATCTAATGCGACATAATTAATTTTTTGTAACGCTTCTGAATCAAAGCCGCGAATTTCACTATCAATAATGCTGATGTTTTCCGCATTAAAACTATCATTTAAAAATTGTGGATTTTGAAATTCGCCGGATGTTTGAGTAATTAAATGATTTAAATCATTTGGCATGACGCGGGCAAAATCAAATTTGGCTGCAGGCAAACCATTGACTGCTAAAGAAATTTTTCTCTCACCGGCTAATGCCATTAATGCGCCAGGATGTAAAAAACGAATATCACGCGGATATTCGGGCGCAGAAACAATCGTTTGATAATTTTTTGCAAGATGATAACCGCCGATGGCGGTTAAAGTGTTCTCCAGCTTCAATAATAAATAACGGCTTGGTGGGACATTGAAAGGAAAATGCTATTTAATTACCCCTCATCCGGCCCGTTGGGCCACCTTCTCCCACAAGGCGAGAAGGGTCTCTTCAGGATTCATTAGCTTTTCATAACAAGGCTTATTTCACAGCAAGAAAATTTATTTTATACAGCGCCTAAAATCACGGGGCTTGCCCCATGAAAATTTACTGGCAGAAGTCACCGAAGTTGTCCTTCTCCCCTTGCGGGAGAAGGTGCCCCAACGGGGCGGATGAGGGGGGATTTATCGAACTTGAAAATCAGCTTTAAATTTAGATGGTTTAAAAATCTCACCCAACATTTTTTATTTTTATTTCTCGAAACTAATCCCGCACCAATTCATCCAACAATTGCCGATGCAACCATATCTGCCGCGCCGTGCGAAAACGTGAGCAGTAAATAATTTCTACTAGATCATGCAGTGCTTTTTCAAATTGATCGTTGATAATTAAGTAATCAAATTCATGACAATGCTGAATTTCATGCCTTGCTTCTTGCAAACGTTTTTCAATGGTAATTTCATTATCTTGTTGGCGTTTATAGAGACGTTCTCTTAGCGCATTCATCGAAGGCGGCAAAATAAAAATACTTAAACTTTCCGGATAATGTTGGCGCACAATTTGCGCGCCTTGCCAATCAATTTCCAAAATTACATCAGTGCCCTGCTCGATTTGTTCTACCAGCCATTTTTTGCAGGTGCCATAATAATGGTCAAATACACGGGCATATTCTAAAAATTCATTTGCTTCGATTTTTTTTAAGAATTCTTTTTCTTCGATAAACCAATAATGATCGCCTTCAATTTCTGCGGGACGTTTTTGACGGGTGGTATGTGAAATGGATAATTTTAAATTCGGTAACTTTTGCAGTAGCGCATTCACCAGGCTGGTTTTACCCGCACCGGATGGCGCTGCGATGATAATAATTTGTCCAGGATAATTTTTTTTCATCATAAAAAAAATGCCCCGAAAATCGGGGCATTTGTGTTTCTCAATTAAATTAATTACTGACTGCTAGCAGGCTTTTCGACGTTCATCATTTTGCCATTTTTTGGCGGAATCAATACTTGATCAATCACATGAATCACACCGTTACCAGCCATAATATCAGCTTGGGTCACTTTAGCGCCATTAACCATCACTGTGCCATCAGATGATTTGCTAATTGTCAGCATTTCACCATTCAAAGTTTTCACTTTGCCGTCTTTGATGTCTTGTGAAGTAATTTTGCCTGGGATGACGTGATACGTTAAAACAGCGCGTAATTCACGTTTGTTTTTCAACAATTTATCCAAAGTACCAGCAGGTAATTGATTGAAAGCTTCATTGGTCGGTGCAAATACGGTGAAAGGACCTTTACCGCTTAATGCTTTAACTAATGCTGCTTCTTTAATTGCTGTTACCAGGGTTGAAAAATCTTTATTGCCTGAAGCAACAATCACAATCGTAGTATTATTATTCTGCATCGACTGGCCTTCATGATTGGTAGCAAATACGCTAACTGCCATAAAAAAACCAGCAACCATGACTAACGCTTTTTTAAACAACTTTGACATGAATGGTATCTCCTTAAAATGTTTTCCGTCATATAAGAACAGTTCATATATGCTTGAGTCGTGATGAATATCACAGGCACATTCTAAAGAAAGCAGGGCTAACACGCAACAGCGGTTCCCGCTGTCGAAGTGGCTGCAGGTCGTTGCAGGTAGAATCAGGTGGGACAGCGGCGCGCTTGAGTGCTATTTTAAACGTTATCTTCTTACTTCTTAAAAATATTTTTTATAGTGGTAACCACTGTTTTATATAGGAAGGATAGATCGAAGATCACCCCTCATCCGCCCCGTTGGGGCACCTTCTCCCGCAAGGGGAGAAGGGTCTCTTCAAGGTTCATTAGCTTTGCATAATTAAGACTTATTTCATAGCATAAGACTTTAATTCCAGCAGCAGATAACCCACCAGTTGGCCTTCTCCCCTTGTGGGAGAAGGTGCCCGTTAGGGCGGATGAGGG
>CAYTUN010000077.1:0-10819 GCA_964441315.1 uncultured Gammaproteobacteria bacterium
TAGAGCACTTCCTTGGTAAGGAAGAGGTCACCGGTTCAAATCCGGTTATGGGCTCCATTTTGACATTATTACTATATATAGGGGTAACTCGGATGGCGAAGGAAAAATTTGAGCGGAGCAAACCGCACTTAAACGTAGGCACGATAGGCCACGTAGACCATGGTAAGACGACGTTGACGGCGGCGTTGACGAAGGTGTTATCGGAGAAATACGGTGGCCAAAGTTTAGCCTATGATCAAATTGACAAAGCGCCGGAAGAGAAAGCGCGCGGGATAACGATTGCGACCTCGCACGTGGAATATCAGAGTGACAAACGCCACTATGCGCATGTGGATTGCCCGGGCCATGCCGACTACGTGAAGAACATGATTACCGGTGCCGCCCAAATGGACGGTGCGATCTTGGTGGTGAGTGCCGCCGACGGCCCGATGCCGCAGACGCGCGAACATATTTTGTTAGCCGGTCAGGTGGGCGTTCCGCATATTGTGGTCTACCTCAACAAAGCCGACATGGTCGACGACAAAGAATTAATCGAACTGGTTGAAATGGAAATCCGTGATTTGTTAAACAAATACGGCTTCCCGGGTGACGATGCCCCGATCGTGATTGGCAGTGCTCTCAAGGCCCTAGAAGGCGACAGCAGCGAAATTGGCGTGCCGTCGATCATCAAGCTGGTTGAGACGATGGACAGTTATTTTCCGGAACCGGAACGCGCGATTGACGGTGCCTTTTTGATGCCGATCGAAGACGTCTTCTCCATCTCTGGCCGTGGTACGGTGGTAACCGGACGTATTGAACGTGGTATTGTCAAAGTGGGAGACGAATTAGAAATTGTGGGTATTCACCCGACCCTAAAGACCACCTGTACCGGTGTTGAAATGTTCCGCAAGTTATTAGACGAAGGCCGTGCGGGTGACAACGTGGGTGTGCTCTTACGCGGAACCAAGCGAGAAGAAGTGGAGCGGGGTCAAGTATTAGCGAAGCCTGCCAGTATCACGCCGCATACCAAATTTGAAGCGGAAGTGTATGTGTTATCGAAAGACGAAGGTGGTCGTCATACGGCATTTTTTAATGGTTATCGGCCCCAGTTTTACTTTCGGACGACGGACGTGACGGGAGCGGTGACATTACCGGCGGGAACCGAGATGGTAATGCCGGGAGACAACGTGACGGTGACGGTAGAATTGATTGCACCGATTGCGATGGAGAAGGGCTTGAAGTTTGCGATACGTGAAGGTGGCCGCACAGTCGGTGCCGGGGTCGTTACGAAAGTCATTGAGTAGTATTAAACTTGCAATTCCCCGTGGTTTGCCACGGGGATAAAAGCGCGATTAGGTCAGTAGCTCAATTGGTAGAGCGGCGGTCTCCAAAACCGTAGGTTGGGGGTTCGATTCCCTCCTGGCCTGCCATAAAATGAGAAATATATATAAGCGATACGCATGAAAGAAACGCAGATTACAAAAAAAAATTCATTTGATAAAGTCATTTGGCTATTTATATTGATTGCCACTTGTATCGCTGTGTGGGCCAATGCCCACTTCGCGGAAGTTCCAGCAGCTTTGCGTTTGGCTGCGTGGTTATTATTGGCTTGCGCTTTAGCTGGTTTGGCTTTAATTACCCGCGTAGGTAAAAATTTTTGGCGGTTTACTAAAGAAACGCGAAGTGAATTGCGCAAAGTAACATGGCCGACGCGGCAAGAAACAGTGCAAACAACTTTAGTGGTAGGCGCACTTGTAATTTTAATCGCATTAATCTTGTGGGGCGTTGATACTTTAATATTATGGCTAGTTGGCCATTTGACGGGGTAGGGGTAATTGATTATGGCAGCAAAACAAGCACCAGAAATACAACAAGGTAAACATTGGTATGTAGTCCATACTCAATCGCAACGCGAAGATGCGGTTGCAAAACGTTTACAAGAATATATTGTGCGCGATAACCTACAGGCTTACTTCGGCCGTATTGTGGTGCCAACTGAAGAAGTAGTCGAAATGCGTGGCGGTGAAAAAATTAAAACCGAACGTAAAATTTTCCCAGGTTATGTTTGGGTCGAAATGGAAATGACTGCAGAGACCTGGCATTTTGTAAAACAAATTTCTGGCGTGATCCGCTTTATCGGTGGGCAGAATCCCACTCCCATTCCGCAATCCGAAGTGGATAATGTGCTATCACAAACCACCAGCAAGGCTGATAAACCTCGCCATAAAGTTGACTTTCAGCCTGGCCAGGTTGTACGCATTAAAGATGGTCCTTTCGCTGAGTTTGAAGGCGTCATCGAAGACGTCAATTACGAAAAAAGCCGCTTGCGTGTTTCTGTTTCCATTTTTGGCCGATCGACGCCGGTGGAGTTGGAGTTTAGTCAAGTCAGTAAAACTTAATTCAGTATTCAGCGGTTTCCGCTGAATCAAAGTGTGGGTTTAGAATCAAGCTGGATATGGCTTTGGAGTTTTTTGAAACTTTATTTTTTCGATCTGTTAGTTGGATATCAAACCAAGCCTTAGGCTCTTTTAAAGCTGAAACGATTAGCTGACTTCTCTTTTACGAAAAAGTCCCTTGCATTTTCAATTCAACCCGCATAAGATTGCAGCCTTTTTGTTAAGGGCCTCATTAAACTGCTTTTTTCTAGAGAAAGAGCAAAACCCAAGAGACCCTATATCTCCAGCCGCAGGCTGGAGGGGGAGCTTTAAATTTAAGCGCTTGTACCCAAACCGGAGTTAATTATGGCAAAAAAAGTTAGTGCATATATTAAATTGCAAGTACCGGCAGCTGATGCCAAGCCTTCACCGCCAGTAGGTCCTGCTTTAGGCCAGCATGGCTTGAATATTATGGAATTCTGCAAGGCTTTCAATGCCAAAACACAGGATATGGAAAAAGGCTTGCCGATCCCTGTTGTGATTACTGCCTATTCTGATCGTAGCTTCACTTTTATTACTAAAACGCCACCAGCATCGGTCTTGATCCGTAAAGCAATTGGTTTAGAAGGTGGTAGTGCCCGTCCCAATACTGTCAAAGTTGGGAAAATTACCAAGAAACAGTTAGCTGAAATCGCCAAGCTTAAAGAAAAAGACATGTCAGCTGCTGATTTAGAAGCCGCCATCCGTACTTTAGCGGGTACTGCTCGCAGTATGGGCATTGATGTAATCTGGACGGAGTAGGGTACCAATATGCCAAAAGTTTCAAAAAGACAGCAATTATTTCGTAGCAAGATTGTTCCAGGCAGAATTTACACAGTAAAAGAGGCCTTGAGTTTATTAAAAGAACTTGCGATCGCAAAATTTAAAGAAAGTTTCGACGTCAGCATTAACTTAGGCGTTGAAGCCTCTAAATCCGATCAAAATGTCAGAGGCGCTACTGTATTGCCCAATGGCACCGGCAAAACTGTGCGTGTTGCTGTATTTGCTGAAAATGAAGCGGCGCAACGTGCTCGTGAAGCTGGCGCTGAAATCGTCGGTTTTGATGATTTAGCCGCTGACATAAAAGCGGGCAAAATGGACTTTGATGTTTTAATTGCGACCCCCGCTGCTATGCGTCTAGTCGGACAATTAGGCCAAATCTTAGGCCCGCGTGGATTAATGCCTAATCCCAAAGTTGGCACAGTGGCCCCTGATGCTGAAATAGCAAAAGCTGTAAAAAATGCCAAAGCTGGTCAAGTGCGTTATCGTACGGATAAAGCTGGAATCATTCATTGTTCCATCGGCAAAGCAGATTTTGAAGCAAAAGCTTTAGCAGAAAATTTAAATGCACTGCTACATGATTTGCAACGCTTAAAACCCGCAGCTGCCAAAGGCCAGTATTTTAAGAAAATAACCTTATCAACCACAATGGGCCCTGGCGTGCCCATCGATATTGCTTCGATTAGCGAAGTAGTAGGTTAAATTTATAAGCTTTCTGGGGCAAAATCCAGAAGTGAGAGTTTCGCAGCCTAACCGCTGTCGAAGACCGTGGGAGTGCTGGGATTTTTGCCCTAGCGCTTAATTGAAGTTTTCTTCCCACGCAGATAGTAGTGACTGCTCAATTTCATTCTTCGAATGACTTGACATCACTGAGTCTAATGAAGATTTCGCTGTAACCGGCGAAATGTGGAGTGTATATGCCTTTAAATCTCGAAGACAAAAAAGCTATTGTCGCTGAAGTTGCTGAAAAAGCAGCCTTGGCCAAACTGGTAATAGCGCTTGAGTATCGGGGATTATCTGTAGAAAAACTGAGTCAATTTCGGATGAAAGCGCGCAAAGAAATGTATGTGCGTGTGATTCGAAACACGCTCGCAAGGCGTGCCGTCAGTGATACAGATTTTGCCTGCTTGCAAGAGCATTTGACAGGCCCTTTAATGCTGGTTTTTGCGATGAATGAACCTGGCGATGCTGCGCGTATCGTTCGGGACTACGTCAAAGAAAACGAAACCTGCCAGGTCAAGCTGATAGCAATGAATGGAAAATTGCTAGATGCCGGCCAATTAAGCGCTGTCGCTGATTTACCAACCAGAGAGCAAGCTATTAGTATGTTGCTTTCTGTCATGCAAGCGCCAATCAGCAAATTTGTACGTACGGCTTCTGAAACTTACGCACAATTCGTGCGGGTGATGGGCCAAGTTAGTGATAAAAAACAAGCAAATTAACTTTCGGAGAATTGAAAATGACAACTGCAATTAGTAAAGAACAAATTTTAGACGCTGTAGCCAATATGAGCGTGATGGACATGGTGGAGTTGGTTAAAGCCATGGAAGAAAAATTCGGCGTTTCCGCTGCTGCCCCTGTTGCTATGATGGGCCCAGCCGCAGGTCCTGCCGCTGCTGCAGGTGCTCCTGCCGAAGAAAAAACCGAATTTAATGTAACTTTGAAAAACTTCGGCGCTAACAAAATCGAAGTGATTAAAGTTATTCGCGGTATCACCGGTCTAGGCTTGAAAGAAGCTAAAGATATGGTCGAAGGCGTACCTTCTCTGGTTAAAGAAGGTGTGAGCAAGGCCGATGCGGAAGACATCAAGAAGAAATTGGCTGAAGCCGGCGCTGAAGTCGAAATTAAATAAAATTTTTCATTTATTTATCGAAATGCTCACGGTCAGTGACTGTGAGCATTTTGCTTTTTAAATTTGCAGGATTTGAAGTAGCTTTTTTTGTGATATGATAAGCAACTTTTTTACTCTTAGAGACTGTTTGGTTCTTAAGTCCGTATTGATTTTCCTAAATTTGAGGTAATGCATGGCCAACTCTAAACCCGCCGATTCTAACTTGCCTATCTCTAACACTGAGAAAAAACGTATTCGGGTAAGTTATGGTAAAAGCCCTAAAGCCATCGATGTCCCTTATTTATTATCGATGCAGCTGGATTCTTATCGCGAGTTTTTACAATTAAATCCAACGAAAAAACGTCAGCCAATTGGGCTTGAGGCGGCTTTTCAATCAGTTTTCCCGATGCAAAGTTACAGCGGACATGCGGCTCTGGAGTATGTTTCCTATTCTATCGGACAACCACTTTTTGATGAAATCGAATGCAAATTGCGCGGGTTGACCTATGCAGCTCCTCTGCGCGTTAAATTACGCCTAATTATTTATGATAAAGATGCCAAAACACAAACCGTAAAAGACATCCGTGAACAAGATGTTTATATGGGTGAATTACCATTGATGACAGAAACCGGTAGTTTCGTTATTAATGGTACTGAGCGTGTGGTTGTTTCTCAGTTGCATCGTTCGCCAGGTGTTTATTTTGAACATGATCGCGGCAAAACCCATTCTTCCGGAAAATTATTATATTCCGCCCGTGTGATTCCTTACCGTGGTTCCTGGTTGGATTTCGAATTTGATCCTAAAGATTGTTTATTTGTGCGTATCGATCGCCGTCGTAAATTACCAGCAACCATTTTGTTGCATGCATTGGGTTATGATAACGAACAAATTTTAAATTTATTTTTTGAAACTAACGTTTTCAATTTTGAAAACGACGATATTATTTTAGATTTAGTGCCGGAGCGTTTACGTGGTGAAATAGCGTTAGAAGATATTAAAGATAAATCCGGTAAAGTGATCGTTGAAAAAGACCGCCGCATTTCCATGCGTCATATTCGTTTGTTAGAAAAAGCAAACATTAATCAACTAAATGTTCCAGCTGAATATTTATATGGCAAAGTGCTGGCAAAAACTTTAATTAATCCGGCAACCGATGAAATTCTAGCGGAAGCAAATAGCGAAATTACGCCGGAATTGTTGACCAAAATTAAGCAAGCTGGCATCAAAAAAATTGAAACAATTTTCACCAATGATTTAGGTCGTGGTGCTTATATTTCCGATACGATGCGAATTGATCCGACCAAAAATCAATTCGAAGCATTAGTCGAAATTTATCGCATGATGCGTCCGGGTGAACCACCGACAAAAGATTCAGCAGAAAATTTATTTGAAAATTTATTTTTCACTGCGGATCGTTATGATTTATCCGCCGTCGGTCGCATGAAATTTAATCGTCGCGTTGGCCGTGAAGAATTGATTGGCGAAGGCATTTTATCGGCGCAAGATATTATCGACGCGATGCACGTTTTAATTAATATTCGTGATGGTAAGGGCGAGGTCGATGATATTGATCATTTAGGTAATCGCCGCGTTCGCAGCGTTGGTGAAATGACGGAAAACCAATTCCGCATCAGTTTGGTGAGAATGGAACGCTCGGTTAAAGAACGCTTAGGCTTAGCTGATAGCGAAAACTTGATGCCGCAAGATTTAATTAATGCGAAGCCAATTTCTGCCACGATTAAAGAATTTTTTGGTTCCAGCCAGTTGTCGCAATTTATGGACCAAAATAATCCGTTGTCCGAAATTACTCACAAACGCCGTATTTCTGCACTTGGCCCGGGTGGTTTAACACGTGAGCGCGCTGGCTTTGAAGTACGTGACGTGCATCCAACCCACTACGGCCGAGTTTGCCCAATTGAAACCCCGGAAGGTCCAAACATTGGATTGATCAACTCGCTTGCAGTTTATGCGCGCACCAATGAATACGGCTTCCTCGAAAGCCCTTATCGTAAAGTAGTCGATGGCAAAGCCACCAATGAATTTGGTTATTTATCAGCAATTGAAGAAGGCGACTATTATATCGCTCAGGCGAATACGCCAATGGATAAGAATAACCGTATCGAAGGTGATCTGATTGCCTGCCGTCATAAAGGTGAGACCGTATTAGCGCCACCCGATAAAATCAGCTATATGGATGTTTCGCCGCGTCAAATCGTTTCGGTAGCAGCTGCCTTGATTCCATTTTTGGAACATGACGATGCGAACCGTGCTTTGATGGGTTCCAACATGCAACGCCAAGCGGTCCCCACATTGCGTCCTGAAAAACCTTTGGTAGGCACTGGTGCTGAACGCACTGTAGCCGTGGATTCTGGCGTTACAGTGATTGCACGCCATGCTGGTGTGGTGGACTCGGTTGATGCTACGCGTATTGTTGTCAGAATTGATCAACACGATGCATCTGATGATGCTGAAGTGGTGGATATTTATCCATTAACCAAATTCGCTCGTTCCAATCACAATACCTGTGTCAGTCAGCGTCCGATTGTTTCAGTAGGCGATCGCGTTGAAAGAGGCGATGTGCTAGCTGATGGCTCTGCGACAGATTTAGGTGAACTGGCTTTGGGTCAAAATATGTTGGTCGCCTTCATGCCTTGGAATGGTTATAACTTTGAAGACTCAATTTTAATTTCTGAAAGGTTAGTTGAAGAAGATCGCTTCACCTCGATTCATATTCAAGAATTAACCTGTATTGCTCGTGATAGCCGCCTAGGCCCAGAAGAAATTACTGCGGACATTCCTAATATTGGCGAGTCTGCTTTAGCAAAACTCGATCAATCCGGTGTGGTGTATATCGGTGCAGAAGTGCAAACCGGTGACATCCTGGTCGGGAAAGTCACACCCAAAGGCGAAACCCAATTAACGCCAGAAGAAAAACTCCTGCGCGCCATATTCGGTGAAAAAGCTTCCGATGTGAAAGATTCTTCATTACGGGTACCGCCAGGAACCAATGGTACCGTTATTGATGTGCAAATCTTTACACGCGATGGCATCAAAAAAGATGAGCGTGCTAAAGAAATTGATGAAATCAATCTAGAAAAAATCAAAAAAGACATCAATGATGAATTGCGTATTCGTGAAGAAGCTTTATACAAACGCCTCGAAGAGTTATTGCTGAATAAATTGGTTGCCAAAGCAACTGGTCTTAAACCTGGTCAAAAAATCACTCCTGAGTATTTAGAGGAAACACCCAAAGAAAAATGGTTCAAGATCAGCTTAAAAGATGACAAAGTGAATGCGCGTATGGAAACCATTGCGGAGCAAGTGAAGGTATTGCGCACGGATTATGCAGAAAAGCTCGAAGAAAAACGCAAGAAATTACTGCAAGGTGATGATTTAGCGCCTGGCGTTATCAAAATTGTCAAAGTTTATTTGGCAGTCAAGCGCAAAGTGCAACCTGGCGATAAGATGGCCGGCCGACACGGTAACAAAGGTGTGATTTCTACTATCGTGCCAGTTGAAGATATGCCGTATTTAGCTGATGGCACCCCAGTTGATTTAGTATTAAATCCGCTCGGTGTACCGTCGCGTATGAACGTCGGTCAGATATTGGAAACTCACTTGGGTTGGGCTGCGAAAGGTCTTGGTAAAAAAGTTGCTAACCTCCTGGAAAAATCGCGCTCTAAGCCGGCTGAAATCCGTAAATTCCTGAACAAAATTTATGATATCAAAGGTGCTAATAATCCAGAATTGGATTTGCTCTCAGATAAAGAATTAATGGAAATGGCAGAGAACCTGAAAGCCGGTGTACCGATCGCTTCTCCGGTATTCGATGGTGTTTCCGAAGCTGAAATCAAAGAGCTATTGAAACTGGCGGAACTTCCTGAATCCGGTCAGGCAAACTTATTCGATGGCCGTACTGGCGATGCTTTCGACCGTCCTGTTACCGTCGGTAACATGTACATGTTAAAACTTAACCACTTGGTTGACGACAAGATGCATGCCCGTTCCACCGGTTCTTATAGCTTGGTGACACAGCAACCCCTCGGTGGTAAGGCACAATTCGGTGGTCAACGTTTTGGGGAAATGGAAGTCTGGGCATTAGAAGCTTATGGCGCCGCTTATACCTTGCAAGAAATGTTAACGGTGAAATCTGATGACGTCGCCGGCCGTGCCAAGATGTATAAACACATTGTCGATGGCAATCATTCCATGGACGCCAGCATGCCAGAATCCTTTAACGTTCTGGTAAAAGAACTGCGTTCATTGTGTATCGACATCAGTCTGGAAAACGAAGTTTAAAAAAGTAATTTGTGGCAAAGGGTTAGGGGGAAAATACCAATTTTCTCTGCCCTTTTGACCGAATATTTAATTGCGGGGAATTTAACGTGGCAGCAATGCATGATCTGGTTAGTTTTGTAAAAAAAGACAACATGAGTGATTTTGATGCAATCCGCATTGGATTAGCCTCACCGGATATGATCCGTTCCTGGTCATTCGGCGAAGTAAAAAAACCGGAGACGATCAACTACCGTACTTTTAAACCGGAACGCGATGGCTTGTTTTGCGCCAAAATCTTTGGCCCGATCAAAGATTATGAATGTTTGTGCGGCAAATATAAGCGCTTAAAACATCGCGGCGTTATTTGTGAAAAATGCGGCGTTGAAGTAACACTTGCCAAAGTCAGACGTGAGCGCATGGGCCACATTGAATTAGCCTGTCCGGTCGCACATATTTGGTATCTTAAATCCCTGCCTTCCCGTATTGGCTTATTGCTTGATAAAACTTTGCGTGAAATCGAACGCATTCTTTATTTTGAAGCTTATGTCGTGACTGATCCTGGCATGACGCCGATGGAAAAAGGCCAATTACTGTCTGAAGAAGCATATCTTGATGCATTAGAAGAATATGGCGATGATTTTCAGGCCAGCATGGGTGCTGAAGCCATTCAAGCTTTGCTGCAAGACATTAAAGTGGAAGACGAAGTGAAAGCCCTGCGTGAAGAATTGCAGACGACGTCCTCTGAAACCCGTTCCCGCAAAATTGTTAAGCGCTTAAAAGTACTGGAATCTTTTTTAAATTCCGGCAATCACCCCGATTGGATGATTTTGACGGTACTGCCAGTATTGCCGCCAGACCTGCGCCCCTTGGTACCATTAGATGGTGGCCGTTTTGCTACTTCTGACTTGAATGATCTTTATCGTCGTGTGATCAATCGTAATAACCGTTTAAAACGTTTAATCGATCTAAATGCGCCTGACATCATCGTTCGTAACGAAAAACGTATGTTGCAGGAAGCAGTCGATGCCTTATTAGACAATGGCCGTCGCGGTCGCGCCGTAACCGGTACCAATAAACGTCCTCTGAAATCCTTGGCCGATATCGTTAAAGGTAAACAAGGCCGTTTCCGTCAAAACCTTTTGGGTAAACGTGTCGACTATTCCGGCCGTTCAGTTATTGTGGTAGGCCCTACCTTGCGCCTGCATCAATGCGGCTTGCCAAAGAAAATGGCATTGGAATTATTTAAACCTTTCATTTTCAGCAAATTACAATACCGCGGTTTAGCTAGCACGATTAAAGCGGCAAAACGCATGGTAGAAAACGAAGATCCAATTGTTTGGGACATTTTAGAGCAGGTGATTCGTGAACATCCGGTATTACTCAACCGTGCGCCAACCTTGCACCGTTTAGGTATTCAAGCATTTGAACCCGTACTGATTGAAGGCAAAGCGATTCAGTTACACCCGTTAGTGTGTAACGCGTTTAACGCCGACTTCGACGGTGACCAAATGGCAGTCCATGTGCCTTTAACTTTAG
>CAYTUN010000078.1:0-10595 GCA_964441315.1 uncultured Gammaproteobacteria bacterium
TAGTAAGATAGAAAAATATAAGAAATATTATGAATGATATAGAAATGCTATATATGTCAGGAGATTGCCGCGTTCGCTGCGCTCTCTCGCAATGACAAAAAACCACCGCCTTGTCATTGCGAGGAAGCGCAGCGAACGCGGCAATCTCCTGATTCTGAATTGGCGCTAAAATTCCCTCTCGCACAAAAATTCACCAAAAAGTATCTTTCCAACTTTAACTCATTATAATAATTACAACTTTATCACCAGAGATTAAAAATGAAAAAACTATTAATCCCTTTCCTCACTTTCAGCGCACTCGCATTTTTATTAAGCGCTTGCAGCAGCATGAGCACGATGAAGAATAAACTTGCTGATATGCAGTATCAAAAGAAAAAATTATCCGATGGCAGCGAGGTTTTATTAGGCATTAATCTTGCGCCTACTTCTGCTTGGAAATGCAAAGAAATCGGTACGCCGCAATATTACAGCTGGTCGACTTTGCAATTTCAGGGTCAATTTAATTTCAGAGGGCCGGTAGGAATGTTAGCTGATAAAGCAGTTGCTGCCGCTAACCAAGATAATATCAAGCCGAATTACATCAATTTGTATATTCCAGAGGAAAAGCTGTTCACTACTGGTAGCAGCAAGGCAACTGTCAGCCAGAATTACAATCGCGACGACAATGCGGTTGCGACTTATTACCAATGCCAGTTGATTAATCCTGAGCGTAAAATTGGCTCAATTAAAACGAAGGAAGTCGGGGTTTTGGTAGATTAGATTGCTAGCGCAATTAAATTACTTTGACAAGCTAAAAACTAGGGTCTGTTGACCATTGCCTTTTCGTGACGAAAAAAGCAATGGTCAACAGACCCTATTGCAACACAACTGAGTTTGAGCTTGGTTGTGTGTCAGGTTGCACAATAAAATGCTTTCCCCGTCAATTACGCTATTTAACACCTAAGTCACAAAAACACCCCTCATATTTTTGTCTTTGCTGACAAAAACAACCCCCTGTTTTTGTACTTTCGACTCTAAACCGCTATAATTCAGCTACTAATTTTGACTACCGACGGGTTTATTCATTTGGAAAGAACCGCTTTATCTCAACTCAAAACCTGGCTCAACTCGGCTGACCGAAAGCCTTTAGTCGTAAGGGGAGCGCGGCAAGTCGGCAAGACCTGGCTGGTGCGGCAACTGGCGCAGGCAACGGGCAAACAGCTGTTTGAGCTGAATTTTGAAAAGCAGCCAGCCTATGCCAGCTTGTTTGACTCCAATGATCCCCAGCAAATCCTGCTCAATTTGAGCGTCATTGCCCAACAGGCGCCAGATCCTGCCACGAGTCTGCTATTTTTAGATGAAATTCAGGCAGCGCCACAATTGCTGGCGAAATTGCGTTGGTTTGCTGAAGATTTGCCGCAATTGCCGGTGATTGCAGCTGGCTCATTATTGGAATTCGTATTGAGAGAACATACCTTTAGCATGCCAGTAGGGCGTATTAATTATTTGCATTTAGAACCGCTGTCATTTGAAGAATTTCTTTTAGCGCAAAATAAAAAATCTTTATTCGATTATTTACAAAATTTTCATTTGAACATGGCATTACCAGTCATCATTCATGAAGAGCTAATGCAATTATTTAAAGAATATATGCTGATTGGTGGGTTACCGGCGGTAGTTTCTAGTTGGGTTAGCGAGCGTTCGTTAAGTAAAATTAATCAAGTGCAGCAAGATTTACTAGCAACTTATCGCGATGATTTTGCTAAATACCGTGGCCGTATTACATTGGAAAAATTGGATGAAGTCATGTTCGCCATACCCAAAATGCTTGGCAAAAAATTTGTTTTTAGTCATGTCAATAAAGATGCGCAAATTAAAACGATTAAACAAGTATTAGATTTATTGGAAAAAGCGCGCTTATGTTATCGTGTCCGCAGTTCATCCGCCAATGGCGTGCCATTAGCAGCTGAAATTAAAGATAAATATTTTAAAGAAATTTTTTTAGATACGGGTTTATGTAGCGCCGCACTCGGATTCAATTTATTGCAGATTAAACAAACAAATGAAATTAATTTAATTAATAATGGTGCTCTTGCAGAACAAGTTGTTGGGCAATTACTAAGAACGATTGAACCTGTTTATATAGAGCCAGCATTATATTGTTGGCAGCGAGAGGAACAGGGCGCCAGTGCAGAAATTGATTATATTTTACAGCAGGGCAATCAACTCATTCCCATCGAAGTAAAAGCAGGTGCAACTGGTAGCTTAAAATCGCTTCATGTATTCATGGGACTAAAACAATTACCATTGGCTTTACGGGTGAATTCAGGTTTTCCTAGCTTGACGCAGATAGAGGTTAAAGATCATCAAAGTAATTTGGTGAAATATCGGTTATTGTCTATTCCTTTTTATTTGGTGCAGCAGATTCACCGATTAATTAATGAAGTCATGTGATTATCGGGATTTATACTATGATTGAAGATTTTGTTATTGTGTGGTAGATAGTCCTGTAATCACAATAAAAAGTCGCTCCACTTTAAAGATGATTGGGATGTTTAATATTTAAGGACAAGTCCCCATGCAAAATTCAACTAGTCAAAATAAAACCCTGGAAATTTTAAAATATTGGCACCTGGTAGAATTTTTTGTGCCTTTCGATTTAGATGATGCTTGTTCGCATTATGATTCGGATTATTTAGAAATTGCCACAGAGCATTTATTTTCAGAAGCCGGCAATCAATTATTGCCTTGGATTTCTCCTTTGGCTTTTGCCAGGGCGCAAGGCAGTCATGAAAAAAAATATCGTTATAATATTTATTTATTACCTTTTGATAAAAGTGAATTAACGCGCATCAGCCGCGAAGTTTTTCCGCTTGAAAATTATTCATTTAAAAATATTGAATTTGAAGAACGCTTGGATGATGAAGGTCGCACCTGTTTTGCGAAATTAATGCTGGATAATCAGGGTAGGCCGAATTTCAGTGCCTTTTCTGTTTCAACCTTGCCTTGGGCAATAGGGCGATTAAAAGAAAATCGTCTGGATTTGTTAAATACAGAACATTATGCCGCAGAACAAAAAAAACTCGGTATTGCGTTGAATGATTTAGCTAAACATATTGATAGCGGAAAATCTTCATTGATTGATGATCAAACACAGCCTGGTGTCTTGACCGCTAAAAGTATTATGGCTTTGCTCGGCATTTTACAAAAATGGGCGAATTTTTCACCGGAATATCCTTGCTCGCTGGTGATTGAATTAAAAGAAATTAAAAAGCTTGTCACGCCATCGGCTAAATCCTTGCCCGAACAAAAAATAGCGCTTGAAACAAAGCAAGATACAAGTATCGAGCCTAATGAAAAAATTGAGCAAATCGAAACCATTATTGAACAGATCGTCGAAGAAGATGAGCCAGTAGCAGTCATTGAAGCTAAAGACGAATTTGATATATTAAATAGTTTTTTTATCACCGATTTAGAAAAAGTTATTAATGATTTATCGTTAAAAACAAATATTAAAATAGAGAATTATCTTCACGGCATTTCCCGAGATAAAAAAATTGATCTTTATGCAGTAAATAACCAATCGGTTATTTTAAATCAATTAAAACCAGAAAAATGCAATGCAGGCCGCTGGCCGGCAAGTCCTGATCAATTTATGAGTTTAATGCAGCAGCTGGCGATTAATGCGAATTTTTCCTCTGAAAAATCGGAAAACATTCTTTCCGTTAATGGGCCGCCAGGGACCGGAAAAACCACAATGCTGCAAGATATTGTGGCAGAAAATATTGTGCGACGCGCGCGTGTGCTGGCTAATTTTAAAACAGCAGAAGCAACGCTTTCCTCAAAAAAATTTATTGCATTTGACAGAGGAGAAGATTATTTCATCCAATTACTACATCCCGATCTCACCGGTTTTGAAATGTTGGTGGCCTCCACAAATAATGCCGCGGTTGAAAATATCTCTAAAGATTTGCCGCGCCGCGGCAAATTGGGTAAAGCTTATCAAGCAGATATAAGCTATTTAACCGCAGTGGCAGCGAAAGTTTCAGCGACACAGCGTAAGGGAGAAATTGTTCCTTTAAAAACAACTGAAAAGCCTTGGGGATTAATTTCGGTGGCGCTGGGTAATTCGCATAATCGTAGCCAATTTCGTGAACGTCTATTTTTTTCTGACGATGGCGCTGAGGCTTTAGAAAAGCGCGTAAAAAAAGGAGAATATTTAACGATTTGGGAATGGCGTAGACAATATAAAGGTAAAACATTTAATCAAGCCAAGAAAGAATTTCAAAAGCAAGAAAAGCAATTTAACGATTATTCAAATAAAATTATTCAGTTAGAGCAATTACATGCCAGCTGTAATGCACAAGCGTTTTCCGCTTGGCTTTTAATGCAAGAAAAAAACTTGAACATTTTAGATGAAAAGATTTTGGCTGAAAAGCTCGAAAATCAAAAAATAACAGATTCAATCAACCGAAATAAAGCGCATAAAGCCGATCTTTACCAAGATATTGAGCAAAACCGCCACACTCGCCCTCATTTATTCGCCAGGATTTTTCGTACCCAAGCGGCAAAAGCTTATGCTAAACGTGAGCGTGCTTTAAATGAAGTTTGGATGCAATTATTAGATGAAGGTCATTCATTGCAATTAGTCAATCATGAAATTGATAAAATTTTAGCTGAGTTGACCAGTGAAAAAGAAAATTTACTAAAATCTATTGCATCCAAAAAAATAGAGCAAACACAGCAAACTGAAACTTATCAAAATTTATTAAAAGAATTGGCCGATATTGAGTTGCCTAATTTACAAGATCAAGATGATGAAAAGATCCAGTTACGCGCATTTTGGCAAAATGAAACATTCAATCACTTACGTACAGAATTATTTATTAAAGCGCTTAATTTGCATGAAGCCTGGTTAGCTGAAGTCATGCGCGATCATGGATTCAATCAAAATTTAAGGGCTATTTCTTCTTTATTAGATAACAAAAAACCGCTAGAAAAATCTGCTGAAAAATTTATTTGGCAAAGTTTGTTTATGATGGTGCCAGTGATTTCATCAACGTTTGCTTCAATTGCGCGTCAATTTAACCAAGTCGGCGCCAACGAACTCGGTTGGCTTTTAATTGATGAAGCCGGCCAAGCTGTGCCACAAGCAGCGGTTGGTGCTATGTGGCGTTTTCAACACTGTTTAGTTGTTGGCGATCCCTGCCAAATTGAGCCAGTTTTCACGATACCGGCAAATTTAATTGAAGGGTTAGCAAAATATAAATTGCCTTATGCGCATGAAAAATGGCTGCCAACAAAAACTAGCATTCAATTATTGGCTGACGAAGCAAATCCTTTGGGTGCGAATATTGAATTTGCTCATGGCAGTCAATGGATCGGTTGTCCATTACGCGTACATCGCCGTTGTTTAAATCCGATGTTTTCTGTCGCTAATCAAATCGCTTATGAAAATAAAATGATTCAGGCGCGAAAAATAGCTAAAAATTTAACTGATGATTATCCATTAGGCGACAGCGCATGGTTTGATGTTGCTGCCCGCACCACCGATAAACAATATGTCGCTGCACAAGGAAATTTTTTACTGCAATTGTTGCTGACTTTATTACAAAAAAATCCGCAATTGCCTGAGATTTATATCATCACACCTTTTAAACGCATTAAATTGCATCTAACGCAATTAATCAAAAACCTCAATAAAATTAGCTCACAAAAATTTACCGTGCAAGAGTTATCTAATTGGGCCAAAACCCACATTGGTACCATCCATACTTTTCAAGGCAAAGAAGCCGATGCTGTTATTTTTATATTAGGCGCTGATAACGAAAGCGAAGGCTCCGTTAATTGGGTTGCCAGTAAACCAAATTTATTAAATGTCGCTTTGACTCGCGCCAGAAATCGTATTTATGTGATTGGTGATTATGATTTATGGTCAAATAAAAAATACTTTTCTGATTTGGCGCGAGTAATCGAAAGAGTGAAAATTGATGCAGCTGCACTTCAAATCAGCTCAATCGATTGCGGATAATCTATTAATTGATAGAATTTAAAAACTTCGACTGCGACAACCAGCTTCTGTCTGGATAATAAGCAAATACCAGACTGCCGTTTTTAATCGTATTAACAATCGGCACTACTTCCGTTTTAGGCACTGCCGGACAACCCCAGCTGCGACCGAGACGGCCATATTGGTTTACAATCTGCTGGCTTACATAGCTTGCGCCATGCATCACGACATTACGCTCATTGGCATGGGCATTAAATCCTGGCTCAAGGCCATCCAGTTTTAAAGAATAGCCATCATGACCATTATAAGTATTGCTGGTTAAAAACACGCCCAAACTCGAAGCATGGGTTTCTGGCTTGTCCGAAAAGAAGTTTGGCACCATGCCGCCTGAACCTTGACCATGCGCCACCAGGGTATGGAACAGTACCTTGTCTTTATTCAGGTCAACCACCCACAAACGCTTTTGTGTGTCCGGCTTACTGTAATCAATAATCGTGATGATATTTTTCTTGGTTAAATCGCGGTTTTGCGCGCATTGATAAGCTTTTAATGCCAATTGTAATACCTTGGGGTTTAAGTCTGGCATTTGAGGCGCCAATACACTGAGTTTGCTTGCGCTACTGGCCGCAGTGGTTGCGCTGTGCCACCAGCCACTATTAAAAAGGGGTTGGGCATTTAAGCTGGAAGTGATGGATAAAGCTAAAACTGAACCTGCAACAATGGCTCTTAATCGCATGAAGGGTTTACCTCTCATTTTATTGAGATCATTTCCTTGACCAGATTTTTGTTTTTGGAAATGAAAAGGCCCGTTTAAGCCCCTCACATAATTTACATAAACTATAAATTAAGGAGAAGCCAAACGGGCCCTAAGCACATCCCCAGAACCCGAGCCAGCAGTCTAGGGATTTTTGCTTAAGTAAACCTTAAAAGTAAATTAATCTGCCGAGCTATAGTAGTTGACATAACCGACAGGAGTTGGTATGCCGCGATGGGCATCGATCACATCAGAGACTTGGCGCCAATCAACTGTCGCAGTGGGTTTTTTAGCAGCTGCCTGCTCGATAACGCTGCGATAATTCAGTTCGTTCAATGGGCCAGGTGCGGCATCCAGTTCTACAGGTACTTGCGATTCGACGTAGAGTTTGCCACTTCTCCAGCCAGCCTTGTAAGGCATATGCACGATTTTCACCGGTGTGCCAACGCCTGCCATCGAGTAGAGTTCAGCCACATGATGATTGTCCAGGCGGATACAGCCAGAGCTGACATATTTGCCAATACTGTAAGGCTGGATCGTGCCATGAATTAAAATGCCAGTAGCAGCACCGCCGAGATAGAGCGCGTGTTCACCTAGCGGGTTCTCGGGATCGTCGCCACTCATTGTGTCGGGTAAGACCCGTCCAGTTTGTTCATAGACAAACTGTTTAATGCTCTTGGGAACATTCCAGGAAGGATTGGTTTGCTTTCTGACAACCGTTGTCGCTGCAATCGGACTGCGCCAACCATCACGTCCCAATCCAACCGGATAGGTGTAAACAGAATCCGGCGTAAAATAGTACAAACGTAATTCAGCCAAATTCACGACAATACCTGTCCGATAAGGTGGTAAAACATATTCCGTTGGCACGACAACTTCTGATCCTCCACGCAGGCGTTGGTTTTGGCCAATCTTGGGATTTGCTTCCATCATTTCATGCAGGCCTACTTCATAGCGATCACCAATACTGTCCAGGGTATCACCACTGTTGGCCTTAATGACTTGCACTTGACCAATCACATCAGTGCCAGCGGGTGGCCTTGGGTATTGTGCTGCGAAGGAGGTAGAAAGAAACAAACCGAGGGAAACACTTGCGACCTTTATAAGCTGTGTATACATGACCTTGTCCTTGTTTAACATCACCGTAATTAAGAGTATAGGACAGAAAAACGCCGCAAGCGGCGTAAAGTGATCGTTGAACTAATTAGGGCCGGTTTACATTTGCTCTTTCTACTGCAAAAAGCAAGCATCACTCGGCGCAATACCACCTAAAATCTATCTATTTTGAGTATAAATTTCAGATAATTTTAAATAAAAAACCCTCCGAAGAGGGTTTTTATAGGCCACGAAAAAAGTCGGTGGTTATTCGCGGTTACCAGCGAAAGCTGCGAGGAGATTTAACAGGCTGGTAAAGAGATTAAATAATGAGACATATAGAGTGATTGTCGCCATGATGTAATTGCGTTCACCGCCATGAATGATTTGGCTAGTTTGAAATAAGATCAAACCGGAAGACAAAATGGCGAAAGCGCCTGAAACCAGTAATTGTCCTAATGGCCAGTTAAAAATCGCAGCCCCAATGCCGACTAAAAAAGCTACGCTGATCGCTGCAAATAAGAAACCACCCATATAGCTAAAATCTTTACGAGTAATAAAAGCATAGGCAGAAAGCGCTAAAAAAATTATGCCGGTTGCACCAAGTGCTGTCATCACCAGTTGGGAACCATTTGAAAAACTAGAGATATACTGGTTCAAAATTGGCCCCAGCATGTAACCCATGAAGCCGGTAAAAGCAAAAGTTGAAACCAGGCCCCAGATACTATTGCGTAAAAATTGCGTCAAAAATAGCAAACCAAACATACCGATAATGCTCACTAGAAGACCCAGTGGTTTAGCATTGGTAGCCATTGCTATAAAAGCAGCACCAGCTGAAAAAAGCAAAGTCATGCTTAATAAAATATAAGTGTTTCTCACGACAGAATTCGTCGCTAAAACAGCAACTTGTGAATTACTTAAGGTTTGGTTAACACGCATAGTTTTATAAATCTCCAAATAGGATTGTTTATATTTAATTATACACCGAATCAGCGCTTAATTTGCATTAATTTATGGCATATTCGCTTTACGCTGCCACAGTTTTTTTCATGATTTCCTGCCCGAAAGCGCGTAAGGAAAATAAAATCGGCTCTAAAGTTTTACCAAAAGGCGTTAATGTGTATTCCACTTTTGGTGGTACTTCAGGATAAATTTTTCGGCTGAGAACACCATCTTTTTCCAGCTCACGCAATTGTAAAGTCAGCATACGTTGTGTCACACTCGGAACCAGGCGGCGTAATTCATTAAAACGTTTCGTGCCATCTAACAAATGAAATAAAATAACGCCTTTCCATTTATTGCCAATAACATCCAGCGCTGCTTCAACGGCGCAGCCATAATGGCAATTATTTGTTCTACGATTTTTTTTAGGTTTCATCTGCCAATCCCCACAGTATCTTTTTTGATACTATACAACATTTTTGTGCATTTTTACATTAAGATTACTTCTGAGATAAGCTCCTCATCATGACAAAAAATTATTGAAGGAGCAAAAAAATGTTACACAATTATTTTAAGAAATTTAAATTATTTTTTGTAAGTATATCTTCAGCGATTGAATCTTCTGTTTTCACTGGCGAGAATATATACGATTAATCAAACTATGACAGAACCTAAACGCCTCGCCGCAAGCGGCGAGGTTAAATAAATTCCATCCGAAACGAAAGCCCCCGCCAATTTGACATCAAAATAGCCGCAATATCTTTAATTTGCTCTTCAATCAACCAAGGTGGATTGATAATTAGCAGACTTGAGCCAGATAATTTTTGTTGTAATACATTTGGATTTAACCACTCAAATTCATTGACTAAAATTTTGCTGGAAATATCTGTCTTCAATTGATCATAAAAAGCTTGCCAATTTTTATCCTTAATCGGCAGCCAAATTAAATAAATCCCTTGTGACCATTTTGCCCAAGATTTCTTTAACACATTTTCAAGCTGATTAATTTCTTCTGGCTTTTCAAACGGCGGATCGATTAATACTAAACCGCGTTTAGTTTGTGGCGGAATGACTGCCGGCAAAAATTCATAGGCATCACGTTGATGAATAGCAACCTGATTTTTTGTACCCAATAATTTTCTTAATGCCTGATATTCTTCGGGATGCAATTCATTCACAATCATTTTATCCTGTGGCCGCAATAAATCATGCGCAATTAACGGTGAGCCAGGATAAAATTGCAGCTCAGGTAAATTTTGATTGTGATTAAAAACCATTTCCAGATAAGTTTCGAGTAGCGGATTTTTATTAATAGATTTTTTTATGCTGAAAATTCCCTCATAATATTCTTCGGTTTTATTCGCCTCAATCGAAGTTAAATCATAAATCCCTTTTCCGGCATGCGTATCAATAAATGTAAAAGGCGTTTCTTTTTTTTTCAAATGCGATAGCAAAGCAATCAGAATTAAATGCTTAATCACATCAGCCCGATTGCCAGCGTGGTATTGGTGGCGATAGTTCATAGTATTTGCTTTGGTTTCTTATTTAGATGAATATTATCAGCTAATTTTATATTTTTTTTCATTAGCAGAGCGTAATAAAGGTTTTGGTTTACTTGAAATAGTATGAAAAAACCACCCCTCATCCGCCCCTTCGGGGCACCTTCTCCCGCAAGGGGAGAAGGGTCTCATCTATGTTCAATAGCTTTTCATAACAAGGCTTATTTCCTAGCATTTACTTTATTTTATTGGCAGATGTTCCTGAAGTTGGCCTTCTCCCCTTGTGGGAGAAGGTGCCCGATAGGGCGGATGAGGG
>CAYTUN010000079.1:0-10534 GCA_964441315.1 uncultured Gammaproteobacteria bacterium
ATTTGGCAGATGTAGCCGAAAGTTGGCCTTCTCCCCTTGTGGGAGAAGGTGCCCGCAAGGGCGGATGAGGGGTAATCGCATTTAAAAAATTTTCCAACCTCACATTAACCCTTTTGCGCCAATGTCGTTCGCCTCCTATAATGTCGTGAGCGTGAACAGCTGATGTATTAGAGAGCTTGCATCGAATCAAGCAAATGAAACCAGACTTCACGACCCTTTTACAGCGGGAACCGCTGTCATTTCAGCACAACTTAAATTCAGTCACATGATATGAGCAACAAACAAGCGAGCAAAACCAATTCGGTAAATCAAGAAGATGCGATTCTCTTGACGCAATTTCAACGGCGCGTGCGCGAAGGAGTTTTTATTTTGACGATTGCGCTTTCAGTTTATATTTGGCTGGCGTTATTTACTTATAGTGCAAATGATCCGGCCTGGTCGCATACGGTTGCTGCTGCTAAAGAAGTGAATAATTCCGCAGGTGTCATTGGCGCCTATCTTTCCGATGTCCTCTTATTTGGCTTTGGTTATACCGCTTTCTTACTACCTTTGCTGTTTATTTATTCCGGTTGGTTGTATTTTCATCAGCGTTTTCTCGTCGCTAGCGAACATCGTAATTTCCGATTAATTATCCGTTCAGCAGGATTAGTCATTTTTACTGCCGCACTTAGCAGTTTGCTTAATTTTATTTCGCCGCATTCGCCAGCTACTTATGCTTTTGGCGGGATTTTGGGACAGGGAATTGCCGGACTCTTGGTTTCGATTTTGAATTTATATGGCACGATTTTGTCGCTAGGTGCTTTGTTGTTGGTTGGCATGACCTGGTTTTTTGGGATTTCTTGGTTGAAATTGGCGGATCAAATTGGTGCGCTGACTTTGAGCGGTTTCAAATATCTCTTGAAAAAGCCGGCCGAATGGCGGCAAAAATCGGAAGAGGGCTTGAGCGAATTGCCAGCAGCTGCGCCACTTTCAAACTCGCGAATTGAGCCGAAGCTTAATCGGAACGCTGCCACAAGCTCGCCTATTGTACCTCCTGCTAAGCAGCCACCAAAGCTGCCAGAAAAAAACCCCGCCGTGACCATACTTGCGCCCAAGGCGCAATTGGAGCCTAGTGTCCGCGCCCAAAAGGAACGGCAAGAAGATTTATTTGAAGCACCACTGGCTGGCACTTTACCGCCGCTTTCATTGTTGGATGAGCCGGAAAAGAAAACCGAGTTGTCATATAACGAAGCCCAATTGACGCAAATGTCGCAGGATGTGGAGCAGCGTTTGGCAGATTTTGGCATTGAGGCGCAGGTAGTGGCGGTCTTGCCCGGGCCGGTAGTCACGCGGTTTGAATTGAATTTAGCGGCAGGTACCAAAGTCAGCCGCATCAGCGCTTTGGCGAAAGACCTGGCGCGTTCTTTGTCTGTGATTAGTGTGCGGATTGTTGAAGTCATTCCGGGTAAATCGGTGATTGGTTTGGAGCTGCCGAATGAAAAGCGCGAAGTGGTGCGCTTGCGTGAAATTTTATCTTCGGCGGTTTATGAGCAGGCGCGTTCGCCTTTAACCTTGGCTTTAGGCAAAGACATTGCAGGCAGTCCGGTGATTGTCGATCTAGGCAAAATGCCGCACCTTTTGGTGGCAGGCACCACCGGCTCAGGTAAATCAGTGGGTTTAAATGCGATGCTATTGAGCCTCTTATATAAAGCCACACCGGACCAATTGCGCTTGATTATGATTGATCCCAAGATGCTGGAATTGGCTGTTTATGAAGGCATTCCGCATTTATTAACGCCGGTTGTAACCGATATGCGCGATGCGGCTAATGCCTTGCGTTGGTGTGTCGGCGAAATGGACAAGCGTTACCGGCTGATGGCCTCTCTCGGTGTGCGCAATCTGGCGGGCTATAACGCCAAGATCAAAGAAGCGGAAAAAAGTGGCCAATTTTTGCGGGATCCGTTTGATGAAAGTCCTGAACCGGCGAATTTACGCGAGCTGCCTTATATCGTGGTGTTGGCAGATGAATATGCCGATTTGATGATGGTGGTCGGTAAAAAAATCGAAGAACTGATCGCGCGTATCGCGCAAAAAGCCCGTGCTGCGGGCATTCATTTAATTCTGGCGACGCAGCGGCCCTCGGTGGATGTGGTCACGGGTTTAATCAAGGCGAATATTCCAACGCGTATTTCTTTTCAGGTTTCCTCCCGCATTGATTCGCGGACGGTGCTCGATCAGCAAGGTGCTGAGCAATTGCTAGGTCATGGCGACATGCTTTATCTGCCGCCAGGCACTGGCGTGCCGGTGCGGGTGCATGGCGCTTTTGTGGCGGATGCCGAAGTGCATCGCGTGGTGCAAGATTTGAAACGCCGCGGCCCAACCAATTATCGTGAAGACGTGCTGGCGGGTGATGAAGGCAGCTCTGGTAGTAGCGAAGGGCAATCAGGAGATGCAGCGGCCGGCGGCAATGCGGAAGCTGATCCTTTATATGATCAGGCCGTGCAAATTGTTATTGAATCGCGGCGCGCTTCCATTTCTCATGTGCAACGCCGGCTGCGGATTGGCTATAACCGCGCTGCTAATTTGATCGAAGCGATGGAACAGGCGGGGATTGTTAGTGCGATGGAGCAGAACGGGACGAGGGAAGTGTTGGTGCCTGAGGCTAATGCCTAATTTAATCTTTCTAGCGAAAGCAACTACCAATCATCTATCCCTGGTCCGCTGGGTCCCGCCTTCCATGGCAAGATGACAAAAATTTTATGTAGGGGGGATTAGCGAAGCGTAATCCACCGGTTTTATTAAGCTTCCGTAAAACTCGTAAAACCGGTGGATTACGCTTCGCTAATCCCCCCTACATTTTATTTTTGATGATTTTATGAAATGCTCAATAGCCTAGGTAGCTAACGAAACCCAGCAAGAACTTTGCAGTCCGCCCACGGCGGACTGTCGGGCTTACTTAAAACGTTTTTTACGTATAAACTCACTCCTCCGAAATCGATTGAATTTTTCCCATTCAGGACCTGAAATGAAAAAATTATTTGCCACTTTATTTTTAATATTGAGCATCAATTTTTGCTACGCATTAACCGCCAGCGAAGAATTAAATACTTTCTTGGCGCCGATGCAAACGATGACAGCAAATTTTCAGCAGCAAACTTTTGGACAAAATAATCAATTATTAATGACTTCACGCGGCACGATGATTTTGAAAAAACCGAATCAATTTTTATGGAAAACCACATCGCCGAACCAGCAAACCTTAGTCACTGATCGCAATAATATTATGATTTACGATGCCGATTTAATGCAGGCGACACGTCAATCGCTAGATCTAAACGATACAGTAAATCCCGCACAATTATTAAGCGGTGATTCACAAGAAATATTGCAACAATTTAGTGTTGCTAAAACGGATAATAATACTTTTCGTCTAACGCCAAACAATAAAAAATCGCAATTCCGCTGGTTGGAATTTTCATTTAATAATGGCAAATTAAAAACCATGCGCGTTTTAAATGCGTTAGATCAATTAAATGTCATTCGTTTTAGCAATGTGAATTTAAATACGCCATTATCCGCTGCACAATTTAAATTAGCTCTGCCCAAAGGCACGGCGATTATTGATAACACGCAAGGAAGCAGATAGTGCTGCAAGTACTGTCAGTTGCTTTATTCGGCGCGCTCGGTTCGGTGTGTCGTTTTGGCTTGGCATTATGGCTGCGCGCATTATTTCCCAAGCCGTTTCCGCTAGGCACTTTGGTAGTGAATGTTTTGGGCTGTTTTTTTATTGGATTATTGGCGGTTATTTTTATTGAACGATTAAATTTTTCATTATCGCCAGTTTTGCGTGCTGGAATTTTAGTGGGATTTTTAGGCGGTTTTACCACGTTTTCCACGTTTAGCTGGGATGCTTGGGATTTGGTTTTGAATGGTTATTGGTTGAATGCGGTGTTGTATGTTGGGGCGAGTTTTATTTTATGTTTGGCGGCAACCGGTTTAGGAATTTATATAGGAAAGATTTAAATAATTTTTCTGTCATTAATTTTTTTGTCATTGCGAGGGAGCGAAGCGGACGCGGCAATCTCCTGATTAGATGTTAGCACTAGATTATCGAGTGCCGACTTAAAATCAGGAGATTGCCGCGTCCGCTGTCGCTCCCTCGCAATGACAAAGAGGAAACATATGTTAGACCCAAAATTAATTCGTGAAAATTTAGCTTTAGTAGCAGAAAATATTGAGAAACGTAATATTAAAATCAATCTCGAAAAAATTTCCGAGCTCGAAAAATCTCGTAAAGAATCTCAAGCCGAAGTGCAATTGTTGCAAGCAGAGCGTAATGATTTAGCGAAGCAAATTGGTGCATTAAAACAAAAAAATGCAGACACCACTGAATTAATGCAGCGAGCTACATTGATTGCAGAAAAATTGAAAAAATATGATGACGACTTTGCAGTAATCCAACAAAACTTGCAATCGGAATTAGAAATATTACCTAACTTCTTGCACGAATCCGTCCCCACTGGTAAATCCGAAGCCGATAACGTATTAATCCGTCAACATGGCACCCCAAAAAAATTTGACTTTGAAGTGAAAGATCACGTCGCCTTAGGCGAAGCACTAAAACAAATGGATTTCGCTTCAGCCAGCAAAATTACCGGCGCGCGTTTTGTCGTTTTAATTGATCAACTCGCCAAATTACATCGTGCATTAATTCAATTTATGCTGGATTTACACACCAAAGAGCATGGTTATAAAGAAGTCTATGTCCCTTACTTAGTCAATCGCGACAGTTTATTTGGCACCGGCCAATTGCCTAAATTTGCCGAGGATTTATTTCATACCAAAGATCCGTTTGCGTTTTCTTTAATTCCAACGGCTGAAGTGCCAGTAACAAATTTAGTGCGCGATACCATTATTGAAGAAGCCGATTTGCCACTCAAATTCGTGGCGCATACACCTTGTTTTCGCAGTGAAGCCGGTTCTCATGGTAAAGATACACGTGGCATGATTCGCCAGCATCAATTTGAAAAAGTTGAATTAGTGCAAATTGTCAAACCGGAAGATTCTTATCAAGCGCATGAAGAATTAACGCAGCATGCCGAAAAAGTTTTGCAATTATTAGAATTGCCGTATCGCGTGATGTTATTGTGCAGCGCGGATACCAGTTTTGGTTCGGCAAAAACTTATGATCTAGAAGTTTGGTTGCCAGCGCAAAATGCATATCGGGAAATTTCTTCTTGCAGTAATTTTGAAAGCTACCAGGCGCGCCGAATGCAAGCACGTTATCGCAATAGCCAAACAAAAAAGCCAGAATTAGTGCATACATTAAATGGTTCCGGTTTGGCAGTCGGTCGTACTTTAGTAGCAATTTTAGAAAATTATCAGCAAAAAAATGGTGAAATTATTGTACCAGATGTTTTGAGAAAATATTTTGGAGCGGATCGGATAGGTTTATAACCCCTTCGTCATTACGAACGAGCGCTGCACTATTTGTTGTCATTGCGAGGGAGCGACAGCGAACGCGGCAATCTCCTGACTGCAACTTAGCACAAGAGTTTCTAGTGCAGTGAATGGGTCAGGAGATTGCCGCGCTTCGCTCGCAATGACAAAGAGAAGGTTGCATTATGATGATTCAAATCCAAATCCAGCAAAATAAAAATAAATTAATTTAAATATCACAAGGTAACTATGAAAAATAAAATCAAATTAATCGTATTAAGTTTTCTATGTTTTATTGCTCTGACGATTTTAGCCAATACATCTAATCAAGACTTTATTATTGTCTTTCCTGAATTTGTCAGCGGCGTTCAGGCAGATACGCCATTATCAGAACAAACATTAGCGCGCGAAAAAATCGCCTCAAAGTGTCGCGATAATCCCCAATGCGTTTCACATTTTTTAGCAACCGAAGGCGCCAATAAACAAGCAATTGCATTTGCTGCTGTTTGGGGCGCTGTGATTACCGAAACAAAAAATTACGGCAATATTTATGCGATAAGAGCTTGGCTGCCATCCAGTACGCGCGAAGGAATTTATTTAGGTAATGAAAAAGGCCAAATTTTCGAAATTGAAAACTGGCTGGATAATCATGCTTATATCAAACGCTATTATCCTAATAATGACACGCGCTTGGGTTGTCAATTTCCACTTAAACAAATCAAAGCTGATAAAAATACTCAGCGTTTAATCTGTATTTATCCAGTTGTTGATCAGCAAAATAAAATCAATGCCTATGCCGATATGGCATTTGATTTTGATAATCAAGGTAATTTTATAAAATCCCGATTTTTAAAAATACAAGGAGTAAAAAATGAGCCATCAACAGGAAATACACAATAAAAATTGGCTCGATTTTTTAACGCGAGTACAAGCCTTGGCGCAAACCGGTTTAACTTTTTGCGCCGATCCTTTTTGCTATGAGCGTTATCAGGAATTACAAGCTTTAGTCAATAAGCAATTGGCTAATTTTACCGAATTTTCTCCAGAAAAAATTACAAAATTATTTGCTCAGGAAATGGGTTATCCGACACCAAAACTCGATGTGCGCGGCGCAGTTTTTCAAGATGACCAAATTTTATTAGTGCAAGAAGCCAGCGATAAATTATGGACTCTGCCCGGTGGCTGGGCCGATATTAATCTTTCAGCAGCAGAATGTGTGGTTAAAGAAATTTATGAAGAATCCGGCTATCTCACCCGCGCGATTAAATTAGCGGCATTATACGATAAACAAAAACAAGACCATCCTTATCAAATACCCCATGCATATAAAT
This sequence comes from uncultured Gammaproteobacteria bacterium, assembly GCA_964441315.1. Taxonomy (GTDB): domain Bacteria; phylum Pseudomonadota; class Gammaproteobacteria; order CAYTUN01; family CAYTUN01; genus CAYTUN01. Next base: position 6,750 of record CAYTUN010000079.1, read on the forward strand.
GTTTTTTCATTTGCGAAATTTTGGATTTCAAACCGCATGAAAATATCGAAACTATTGCAGCAGAATTTTTTACTTTAAATGAATTGCCGGAATTATCGATACATCGAATCACGTTGAAACAAATTGAAAAGATGTTTATGCATTACCGTGATCTGTCTTTGCCGACAGAGTTTGATTAAATTTTTCCATATTTTTTTGAGCATATAGACAACAAATTCCGCTCTGTGATAGTGTGGGTTTTCGTTTTTTTAATTAGGTGGCGGTAAACGGCTGTATAATAATATCAATTACCTGTTTACAATCTGCGTCAAAAACTTAACAGATTGCTTAAGGGGTATTATAAATGGAAGAGTCGATTCCTTATCTTTTCAATTCTGATAATCAAATATTTCAAGCCGTAAAACAGATGATGGAAGAAAAAGAACGAGAAGGGCTTTTTTTTATCATCCCAGATCACCAATTAACCTATTTATTAATGTGTATTCAAAAATATATACGACGAGATACACTTGGGCCAGAAAATTTATGGGAATATAATAAGTCAGACTTATGGAAACCGGAGAAGAAATTTCTTCTGGTTTATTTAATTAAACATGAAGAAGAAAAAAAACCAGGCGATGTGATTCCTAAGAGTTCTTTGAAAAATTTGATTTTTAATGACTTGACGACTTACCTTATCCCGCAAATTATTACAGATTTTTTTACACCTAAATATACATATGCGCAAATACATGATGACCCAAAACTTTACATGCTTGTAGAAGAAGTACCTATCAAGCCATTCATGGAAATAATAAAAAATATTTCGCAAAAAGAATTACCAATCCCAGAAAACCTTCTTTTATTAGAGTCGCAAAATCCAACAACGATAGAATCTTTGATTGATGCTTATCTCAAAAAATTCGGCGATGATCGTAAGATAGAAATGCGTAAGCTGACAATACAACCGATTGTTCAGTCGAGCAAATCGCATGATGAAAAAAGCGAGGTGGGTTCGAATTTTGTTTTATAGAGTTACTTCTTAAGCGCAGAAATTATGCATCAAAAAACTATAGTATATATCCAAAACGGATAGGTTTTAGGTATAGACAAGCTTTTTGCTGTTTGCACAATGTTCCTCTTTTAAAAGAAAATTATTATGCAAAACCCTTTATATTTCGACATATTGCATATGATAGAGATACGTTAGTAACGACTGGTGTCACCAAAAAGAAAATAAAATTAACAGCTTGCACTGGAGAACGGGAAATTTTCAGGTGCAGATTGCAAGCAGTTGAAACGTTTTGATTGAGCAAAACCGAGAGACATTACTTTTGATTGCTTAAAGTAGCTAAGGAAATTTATGTTTATATTTTTGGATGAATCAGGTGAGATGGATTTTAATTATATTATTAGTAATCTTGAAGTCTCATTAGCCTTGGATACGAATTTTAATATTGAGCATGAATGTTCCCACAACAATCCAGGATTACAAGCCGTGGATTTATTTTGCTGGGGAATTTATCGGAAATATGAACAGAGAGATGCAACTTGGTATGACTTATTCAAACACCGCATTAGTTCAGAATCCATGTCGAGCCACCAAGCCGCTGAACCGTTCATGGCCTGGTAGTCGACCTGTATAGGTAATTAAACGATAGATAATTATCCTTTAATTACCCTATTGTTAATTAAACATCTTTTAGCTAATATTATTTAAGTAAACGAAAAGATAATATCCTTTCATTAGGGGCGTCATGGATATAAAACAGAGAGTGGGCCCATATTTGAAAGCTTCCGTTGCAGGCGAGGTTTATCGCGCTTATATACCTAAACCCTTGCCTCCCAAGCCCCCATTGCAGTTAGAAAGAATCTATCAGTTACTGGATCAAGCCAATATTGCAATTGGCCGTCTTGATGGCATTGGGAACATGTTGCCTGACCAAGAACTATTCCTCTATATGTATATTCGTAAAGAAGCCGTTATGTCTTCACAGATTGAGGGTACGCAATCCTCGCTTTCCGATTTGCTGATGTATGAAAATGAAGCAGTACCTGGTGTACCAGAGCATGACGTGGTTGAGGTTTCTAATTATGTCGCAGCGATGGAGCATGGTTTCAAACGTTTAAAAGAGGGGCTTCCACTCAGTTTAAGATTAATTCGAGAAATACATCAAACTTTATTAAGTCGGGGCAGGGGCAGCGATAAGCAGGCGGGGGAATTTCGCCGTTCGCAAAATTGGATAGGCGGTACACGTCCTGGTAATGCTAAATTTGTCCCGCCACCGCCAGAAAAAGTCATGGAATTATTAGGCGAACTTGAGAAATTTTTGCATGATGATAAAACCAAATTACCGACTTTAATTAAAGCCGCACTTGTACATGCTCAATTTGAAACGATACATCCATTCTTAGATGGCAATGGTCGATTAGGCCGTTTATTAATCACATTTATTTTATGTGTTGAAGGGATTTTGATAAAACCATTATTGTATTTAAGTTTATTTTTTAAGGAACATCGCCAACAATATTACGAACATTTACAATCCGTACGAGAAACCGGCGATTGGGAATCCTGGATAGAATTTTTTCTTGAAGGCGTTATTCAAACTGCGGGACAAGCCGTTTCAACCGCGCAAAAAATTATTGGATTATTTGCTGAAGACCGAAAAAAAATTGAAAGTTTAGGCCGGCCTGCTGCATCTGCGTTAATTGTGCATCATTATTTGGAAAAGCATTCGATTGCTGATGTTGGCAAGGTTGCGAAACATTGCAATATGACAATTCCAACTGCTAGTAAAACATTAAAGCATATGGAACAACTAGGCATCTTCCAAGAAATTACGGGAAAGGAACGCTATAGAAAATATATTTATAAAAAATATTTAGATATTTTGAATGAAGGGATTGGAAAATTTAATCAAAAATAACTTGTAAAAAATTATAAATTTTTAATTGGTGGGGCGGCGGCTATTGAATTTGTTATCTAACTAATTGTATATATTGTCTTTCAGGCCGCACTATCTAAAACAACAAGGTATTGAGAAGGGAACTTATATTCGTGTGGGTTCTACCAATCGCCTAGTTGATAAAACCATGTTGTCAGAATTACAACGTATCAAAATAGAAGATTCATTTGATAGACAGCCCTTAGCAGAATTGAACTCTGAAGCAATTGACTTCAGAGCAGCTTCAGAGCTTTTTGCACAAGTGAAAACACTTAATAAGGTTGATTTAGAATCTTTAGAGCTAATCACAACATGCCAGCAAAAAAAAGTGCCTACTATTGGCGGCCTAATTTTATTTGGAAAAGATAGATTTAAGTATTTCCCTGATGCTTGGATTCAGGTGGGACGATTCGCAGGTACTACAAAATCAAAGATTATCGATACACAAGAAATTACTTCTTATCCTATTTTAGCGATAGATGAAGTGATGAGCTTTGTGAAAAAGCATGCGATGCATGGCCTAGAAATAAAAGGTATGCGACATACAGATGTATGGAATGTACCATTAACTGCTGTGAGAGAGACTATTATTAATGCAGTTGTTCACGCAGATTATTCACAGCATGGTTCACCGATTCGCTTAGCCATATTTGATGATCGCATTGAAATTATAAATCCCGGTTTATTGCTATTTGGTTTGACTGTAGATGAGATTAAACAAGGAATTTCTAAATTAAGGAATCGGGTGATAGGCCAAGTATTTTATCGCTTGGGTTTAATTGAGCAGTGGGGTAGTGGCATTACTATACCCAAAACGGATAGGTTTTAGGTGTTCTTGCATCCGATTGACGCGCGATC
>CAYTUN010000080.1:0-10524 GCA_964441315.1 uncultured Gammaproteobacteria bacterium
ACCCCCCCACACCCCCCCCCCCCCCCCAACCCCCCCCCCGCCTGCCAACCAGGCTTTCTATACCTCTTTCCCGGTATAGAAATTTTCCTAAGACTAGATAAACTCCACCCCTTTTGCAACCAACTCAAAATGACCATCAAACACTGGCCCGAAAACGAACGCCCCCGCGAAAAACTCGTCGCCCAAGGCGCCTCCACCCTAAGCGATGCCGAATTACTCGCGATATTTCTGCGCACCGGCCGCAAAGGCAAATCCGCCGTTGATTTAGCAAGAGAATTATTATCGCAATTTAAAACCTTACGCGAATTACTCGAATCCGATGTCAGCCAAATTACCCAACTACCAGGCATCGGCATAACCAAATCCATTCAACTACAAGCAGTCCTCGAATTGTCCCGCAGATATTTAGCATCGCATTTAGATCGCGCCTTTGAAATTAATGCCAGCGAAGATGTAAAACTTTATTTACGTTCACAATTACGCCATCATCAACAAGAAATTTTTGCTTGTCTTTTTTTAGACCAACAGCATCGTTTAATTGCATTTGAAAAATTATTTTTTGGATCGATTAATCAAGCTTCAGTTTATCCACGAGAAATTGTAAAACGCGCATTGCACCATAACGCTGCTAGCGTTATTTTTGCGCATAATCATCCATCAGGTTCTGCTACACCCAGTGTCGCAGATCAGGAATTAACCAAAGAATTGATTAAAACTTTAAAATTGATTGATGTGACAGTGGTGGACCATTTTGTCGTGGGCGATGACGAAACGATTTCATTTGCCGAGTTGGGGTGGTTGTGACAAAACTGCTGGAGCAGTTTTTTTAGTCGGGTTAAAAAATAAGGAGCATATTTTCGTTATTTGAATAAACCGATTGTGATCACCACCCGTTTTATCGGGATGCAATTGTGCCTTCAATTCTCTGCATTTACTTCCATCAAAAGGAAACCCCAAATTATTTTCAACTTGCGCAATACACGCTTCTCGGTTCTGCATACAAAGCTGATCATTGCTGATGTAATCAGTAGGGCCAGCAAATAATTCATGATTGATAATAGCGTTATAGCCCTTTAATAATGGCTTTCTCACCCACCCCTCCAAAAACCAGGGCAACAAGATTTGTGACAACACGATAATAAACGGCCCCAATTCATAGCGAGGTAAAATTCGTTTATTCAAATAACTTAAGCTATCCAGTGAAACCGAAACCACCAACAAAGAAAAGAGATTATGTAAAATAAAAAATAATCCAAAACTATCCTCATGAAAAATACTCAACTGAGACATTACAAAACATAAAAACATACAAAATGCAAAACTAAAAGTTTGTTCGACCCATGGATACCATTTAGCGCCAGTAATTTCATTTACACCTAGAAATTGAATAGCAGCTGGATAATTAATCTTGTTTGAAAACAAGGAAACAACCATCCTTAGCTGAGCCAAAGAAACCGAACGCGTAAAAAAAATTGAAAGCATTACATCCCAGGCGATACAAATCGTAGCCAGTCCATAATTTATGTATAGGGCGTATTTTTTCATATCACTATTTAATCTGTCCGAATACTGAGGCATAATTTTGGAAGCAATTGAAACACTTAACTTACGTGTTTCACCGAAACTTTGATAGGTCGAGATAGCATACACATTGTCTGCAAAAAAAATATTATGCAATAATTCTCCATAGGTTTGGTTTTTTTTCAATAATTGATATATTTTTGCTTGCTGCTTAGAGATTTTTATTTTGTGTTGGTGGATCTTATTTATTAATTCTGACAGAATCATTTTTTCATTATTACCACAAAACTCATCAATTAATTTTTTTAAAGCGATTTCATTGTTTTCTTCAGTAAAGTGCGCACACCAAATTTGCAAAAAAGCTTTTGGATTTGAAGGAAGCTTAATAATGTTTTGTTCTAATCTTAAAAGATACGCATGCCATGAAGACAATTTCAATGCGAGCTTTTGCAGCAAAAACAATTGATTGAATTCGGGCAGCTTTCTTAGTTTCTTTTCTGAATCCAACATGCAGCAATCCATTTATGATAATAAGCAAATAATAACGCTTTTTATCAATTTTATATCAAATTGGATTACGCTTAAATTGTTAACCCCCCCACTTACTTGCTACAATATCGCCAATCCTTCCGGACGGAACCATGCAATATCCCAAGCAACGCAGCCACCATTTCTCCACCATTCTAATCGCCAGCATTGGCGCCCTCGGCGGCCTACTATTTGGCTATGATACTGGTGTGATAGCCGGCGCATTAAGATTTATTAATTTACAATTTCATTTAAGCATTCTCCTACAAGAAGCAACTGTCAGCTCCGTCGTCATTGGCGCCATCATTGGCGCTGTCACAAGCGGTAAATTAGCCGATTTATATGGCAGGCGGACGATGATGCTGGTTGCTGCTATCGCCTTTATTATTGGCACGTTATTTACCGCCTTCGGTAACCATATTTACGATTTAATTATTGGCAGAAGCATTGCAGGTTTTGCGATTGGAATTTCTTCTTATACGGCGCCGCTTTTTATTTCAGAAATGGCGCCGGCTAAATTTCGTGGCAGTTTGGTATTAATTAATGCGATTACTATCACCGGCGGCGAGGCATTGGCTTTCATTGTGGATTATTATTTGACGCCTTCCGGCTCCTGGCGTTTGATGTTTGGCCTAGGTTTAATTCCGGCGATTTTGCTGTTATTTGGCATGTGGCTTTTGCCGGAAACGCCGCGCTGGTTAATTTTGCAAGGCAAGTTTGAGCAGGCGAAACGTTCTTTATCGCATTTTTTTGATTTACAACAGTTAGAAAAATTATCGCAGGAAATTCAAACAAACTTGAATATTAAAAAGGCAAAATTTTCTGATTTGTTTCATGGAAATGCGCGCAAAGTATTAATTATTGGTTTAGCACTCGGGATTTTTCAGCAATTTTTTGGCATTAATACCATCATGTATTACGGCCCAACCATTTTTCAAGCGGCGGGATTTCAAACGGCTGAAACACAAATATTAGCTACCTTCTTTTTTGGCTGCGTTAATACCGTAATGAGTTTAATTTGTCTGTTATTAATCGATCGCATTGGCCGGCGTAAATTATTACTATCTGGCAGTTTAATTGCGGCCATCAGCTTAAGCCTGGTTGCTTATTCACTTCATCATATTGGCCAATGGCCAATGGCAAAGTGGTTGGCGTTTGCTGCTTTGATTACTTATATTTCTGGTTATTGTATTAGTGTCGGTTCATTATTTTGGTTGATGATTGCCGAAATTTTTCCGCTGAATTTACGCGGTCTTGGCATGAGTATTGCAACTACTGTGCAATGGATCGCTAATTTTATTGTTTCGATGACGTTTTTATCGATTATTCATTTCATCGGCGCGGATAATACGTTTTGGCTTTATGCGATGATTTGCCTTTTATGTTTTTTATATTGTTATTGGCAAGTGCCGGAAACCAAAGGGGTTAGTCTCGAAGTGATTGAACAAAACCTCGCTTTAGATAAACCTGCCAGACAGTTAGGCTCACCTGTTAAAACACTACTACTGGATATTTAATGAATTGTTGGCATTTCGATAATCAATTAGCGCCGAAAATTTTCACTCCTCATGAGCAATGGCCAGAAAGTGGTTACTTTTGGCTTGATGCTTCATATAAAGATTTTGATGAAGCTCAAAAATTTTTAAAAAAATATTTCAATACTGAATTGCATGAAAGCCACGTGCGCGATTGCATTAATTCCAATCATCCGTATTTTTATGACAGCATGCAAAATTATGAGCTGATTATTTTTCGGCAATTAAAAGGCGTGGATGCCGATGAAGTGTTTACTTCTGCAATTGCTTTTATTGTTTTAGACCGTGTCATCGTAAGCCTCACCGAAACCCCGAGTGAAACTGAATTTCTGCGGCAAAAATATTTACCCTCCGGTAGAAAATATCCCCCCAGCAGCCATTCATTCGCTTATGCCGCGCTTACTTTAATCGTCGATAATTTTTTAAATTTAAAACAGCCCTTGAGCGAAGAATATGATCAGTGGCAAACGCTCATGATTAAAGAAATGCGCACCATGCATGATTGGGAAGCGTTCATGGGATTTAAAAATAAAATTAGCCAGCTTGAAGCCATCGCCGATGCCCAACAAGATGTCGTCGAACAATGGCGCGAAGATTTTGGCGATGAAATCAGCGAAAATTTTGATGTGAAATTAAAAGACCTAGACAATCACATTTTACGCATCATCTATTTTACGCAACAAATGAAACGCGAATTAGACGCATTGGTGCAATTGCATTTCACCGCTATCGGCCATCGCACCAATGAAATTGTCCGCGTGCTAACGCTCGTTTCGGTGATATTCATGCCCCTGACTTTAATCAGCGGCATTTTCGGCATGAACTTTAAATTCATGCCGACGTTGGACTTACACTATGGCTATTACCTCACCCTAATCGGAATGGTAATTTTAAGCCTAATTTTATTGATTATTTTCAAAATCAAAAAGTGGTTTTAAGCCCCAGATTTACTTTGCTTTATCGCAAGATAAAGCGGGGTTTTTAGCTTGACAAACCCAAGACGATATTAGATCCTAACGCCTCACTCCCCGATAGCTCAGTCGGTAGAGCAGGTGACTGTTAATCACTTGGTCGGCGGTTCGAGTCCGTCTCGGGGAGCCAGTTGAACCCCCATTAAATGCATTAAATCACATCGGCCTCTTGAGAGATTTTTTCAAATAGCTTCAAGCCCTTTTCAATGCTTTCACCATAATTTTTGTCAGCCTGATAAAAATGCACTAATTGCCGTTGCTGAATTGTTTTATCAACATGTTTCATCGCATTGACAATATTATTAATTAATAGCGCTTGCTGCGCAGGATTCATCAAGCGAAATAAATCGCCGGCTTGTGAATAATAATCTTGATCCTGCCGATGATCGTAGCGCTTCGCCTCGCCTTTTAGTGTAAAGCTTGCTTCTGCATGCGCTGTGCTTTCAATTAATCCCGACGCTAAACTGCTCGGTTCATAATTCGGACGCGAACCAGCATTACTCATTTGCATATAACCATCACGATGATTGGTATGCACCGGACATTTTGCTTGATTGACTGGGATTTGATGGTGATTGATGCCTAAGCGATAACGTTGCGCATCCGCATAAGCAAATAATCTTCCTTGCAACATGCGATCTGGCGAGAAACCCAGACCCGGCACAATATTGCTCGGCGCAAATGCGGCTTGCTCGACTTCAGCAAAATAATTTTCCGGATTACGATTTAAAACGATTTCGCCGATTTCAATCAAAGGATAATCTTTATACGGCCATACTTTAGTTACATCAAACGGATCAAGATGATAATTATCCGCTTCATGCTCCGGCATTATCTGCAAGCAAACGCGCCAGGCAGGAAAATCTTTATTTTTAATCGCATAAAATAAATCTTCTTGTGCATAATCCGGATTTTCACCTGCCAATTGCGCTGCTCGCGCTGGATCTAAATTTTTAATTCCTTGCCTGGATTTAAAATGCCATTTACACCAAAAACGTTCGCCTTTTTCATTAATTAAACTAAAAGTATGACTGCCAAAACCATGCATAAAACGATAACCATCGGGAATACCACGATCAGAAAATAATATCGTAATCATATGCAAAGCTTCTGGCGTCATTGACCAAAAATCCCACATCATATTCGGTGATTTTAAATTCGTTTCAGGATCGCGCTTTTGTGTGTGAATAAAATCAGGAAATTTAAGTGGATCACGCAGAAAAAACACCGGCGTATTATTGCCAACTAAATCCCAAATGCCCTCTTCGGTATAAAATTTAATCGCAAAACCGCGCGGATCACGCTCTGTATCCGCCGAACCTTTTTCACCGCCCACCGTTGAAAAGCGAATAAATATCGGCGTTTCTTTACCGATATGACTAAATAATTTAGCCGCTGAAAATTGCGTGATATCTTGTGTCACACGAAAATACCCATAAGCACCAGAACCTTTAGCATGTACCACACGCTCGGGAATACGCTCGCGATTAAAATGCGCTAATTTTTCAATTAAATGAAAATCCTCCAACAATAACGGCCCGGGATGGCCGGCGGATTTTGAGTTTTGGTTATCTACAACTGGATGGCCCGTAATGGTTGATAAAGTTTTTTTCATAACATATTTCTCCTTGGTGAAAATTTTTTACAGCACTTTTATTTTTCATTGCTAGTGCATTTATCTGTTATTGCGAGTGCCTTTCTTTTTTTTGTCATTGCGAGCGAAGCGCGGCAATCTCCTGACTGAAACATGGCACTGGAACATCTAGTGCCAACCTCTGATCAGGAGATTGCCGCGCTTCGCTCGCAATGACAAAAGGTACAGACAATCTAATATAAAAATTAGAATAAAGATAATCGATAATAGTTATTCTTTTAATAAAGAATTTCTATTAATAAAATACCCCGCCGCAAGCGGCGGGGTATTTCCTATTTATAATTTCGCTCGACACGAAGTAAATTCGTGTCGGCGACCAAAGGGGAGAATTGCATTCTCCCCTTTGGAAACCCCATCGCGCTTTGGAACCCGCCGCAAGCGGCGGGGTATTAAAATTTAATTAAATTGCAAATTAATTGATTGATATACTCAAAACGGATAGATTTTAGGACGCGGATGAATGTGGATGGTGCTTTATCCAATCTTTTAATGCGATACTAATTTTAGTCTGCCAACCTGGACCTTCAGCTTTAAAGTAGTCAACAACTTCTGGAGGTAAGCGCAATTGTAACGCTATTTTAGTCGGTGCTTTCTGCGGGCCTCTGCGTTTAGGTACTGGCTTTTTTATTCCAGCAACTTTGTACACTGCTTTATCAAACATTTCATCAGTTAACTCGGGTAATTCTTCGTATTCACTGGGTTTTATTTCATGTGAATCAATTTTTTTTAAATCGCTCTTGATACTTTTTGATCTCGCGTTCATTAGCTTTTCTCATTACGACTTTCAAACCATGCATTAATCAATGCCTTCACCACCGTTGCCAGGGGGATAGCAAAAAAGATCCCCCAAAATCCCCAAATCGAACCAAAAAATAAAATCGCAATAATTACTGCAACCGGATGAATTTTTAACGCTTCGGAAAATAATAATGGCTCAAGCAAATTACCATCCATCAACATGACGGCGCCATAAGCGACCATGGTGTAAATAAAAGTCGGCGAAATGCCCCATTGCAGATAAGCGACAATAATCACCGGAATGCTGGCTAAAGTGACACCGATATAGGGAATTAAAGTGGAAGCGCCGGCTAACACCGCCAATAAAATCGAATATTTCAAACCGAAAAACGCAAAAATAATTCCAACAATACTGCCCACAATCAACATCTGCAAAAATTTCGCGCGAATATAACGGCTGATCTGGAAATTGACTTCGCCCCAGACGGAGCCGATTAAACGGCGGTTTTCCGGTAAGAAATGGCCAAGCCATTTTAAAATTTCATCGCGGTCTTTTAAAAAGAAAAATAAAAGAAACGGCACGATGATGATGTAAATAATTACCGTCACTAGATTAAACAATGTATTTAAAGAAAAACCAACTGCCAATTTTCCTAACTGTGTTAATTCATTTTGAAAATTCGCAATCAAGCTCGTAATTTTTTCGGTGGAAATATATTGTGGGTAATGCCGGCTTAATTCTAAAAACCATTGCTGGCTTTTATTTAAAAATAATGGTGCTTCATTGACGAGATTGGCTAATTGCTGCCAGAGCAAAGGAATAAAAATAAAAAATGCGAGAAACAACAGGCCAATAAATAATAAACAAATCATCGCTGCTGCTAAACCGCGTGGTATTTTCCAACGCACCAGACGTGTCACTGCGCCATCTAATAAATAAGCAAAAACCAGACTGACTAATACCGGCGCCAAAATTTCGCCAAAAAAATGAAACAAAACGATAATGATAGCAAGCGTTAGAATGAGCGCTAGTAACTCTGCATTCGCTAAACGCGTATTGACCCAATTTTTCACAACTTCAAACATGGAATTTCTCTAACAGTTTAATCATGGCAAGCGCAGTTGCCGCCGCTTCCTTGCCCTTGTGGCCGTGCCGGCCACCGACGCGGTCTTGGGCTTGTTGCCAGGTGTCGGTGGTTAATACGCCAAAAATGACGGGTATTTCGTATTCTAAACTGACTTGCTGACAACCCGTACTCACTTGTTGGCAAACATAATCGAAATGTGGCGTTTCGCCGCGAACCACAGCGCCTAAGCAAATAATGGCTTGATAACGGCCTGAAATAGCGCATTTTTTAGCAACCAATGGAATTTCTACAGCGCCTGGCACCCAAAAAATATCAATATTCTTTTCTGAGATTTGGTTTTGCTCGAGTTCCCAAAGTGCCCCCTCGAGCAAAGCTCGAGTAATGCTTTGATTAAATTCACTGATAACAATCGCAATTCTCATGGCAGCGGCCCATCAGGATTTTGCAGTAAAGCCAATAAATGGCCGAGTTTTTCACGTTTAGTGCGCAAATAAGCTTCATTGGCTGGCGTTGGCAAGGTTTCATGTGGAATGCGTTCAACTACTTTAATTCCATAAGATTCTAAGGCTTCGATTTTTTGCGGATTATTGGTCATTAAACGAATTTCATGCGTATTTAAGGCTTTCAGCATTTGCGCCGCGACCGCATAATCGCGCTGATCGGCTTTAAAGCCTAAATGCACATTGGCCTCAACGGTATCCAGCCCTTGTTCTTGCAAAGCGTAAGCTTTGATTTTATTGGTCAAACCAATGCCGCGACCTTCCTGGCGCAGGTAAAGCAAGACCCCTCCCTCCTGGCTGATTTTTTCTAGGGCTTTTTGCAGTTGCCAACCGCAATCGCACCGGAGCGAACCAAACACATCACCGGTCAAACATTCTGAATGCATGCGGACTAAAGCTGGCTCGTTGGCGTTTTTTAGGGGAAATTTAGTCAAAGCGATGTGTTCGGAGCCATCAATACTGTGATGAAACACATGAATGGTAAATTCACCCATACCACTCAGTGGCAATTTTGCTTGCGCTGCTTCATTTACTAATACTTCATGTTTCAAACGATAATGAATTAAATCGGCAATCGATATGCGCAATAAATTATGCTTTTCGGCAAAGCGCACTAAATCTTCACGCCGCGCCATCGAACCATCTTCATTCATGATTTCGCAAATTACCGCAGCAGGCTTAAGGCCCGCTAATTTCATTAAATCGACGCTGCCTTCGGTGTGACCGGCGCGTTTTAAAACGCCGAGCGAATGGGCACGCAAAGGGAAAATATGGCCCGGGGTGACGATGCTGGCTGGGCTCGCATCATCGGCTATGGCAGTTTGGATGGTGGTGGCGCGGTCTTCTGCGGAAATACCGGTGCTAATACCGTGGCGGGCGCCAATGGATAAAGTGAATGCAGTTTGCTGTTTTGATTGGTTATTCGACGCCATCATCGGCAGATTTAATTTGTCGACTAATTCAGGCGCCATGGCCAGACAAATTAAACCGCGGCCATATTGCGCCATAAAATTAATACTGTTGGCATTGGCAAATTCTGCCGCAATGATCAAATCACCTTCATTTTCTCGATGTTCGTCATCAACCAGCACCAACATTTTTCCGGCTTTTAATGCATCGATGGCGGTTTCAATCGCGGCGAATTTACTCATTCTCAATCGTCTTTTTTAGCTGGTTTTGAATAATTTTCGCCATCATATCATATTCAACATTAAGGCGGTTACCCGCCTTTAAAGTGGAAAAATTAGTGCTTTGCCAAGTGTGTGGGATAAGCAGGCAATGGATTGTATTCGCTATTATTTCATTAATGGTTAGACTGACGCCATTTAATGCGATTGAGCCTTTTTCAATAATTAGCGGTAAATATGGTTTAGAAATGCCGGTTACTTGCAACTGATAATAATCGTCAATTTTGTTTATGGCTTTTATTTCCAGGGTTTCATCAATATGGCCGCTGACAAAATGACCGCCTAAGCGGTCGGATAAACGCAGTGCGCGTTCGCAATTAACGCTGCTATTAATGACTAACGTTTTTAAATTTGTCCGCGCTAAAGTTTCTGGCGAAACATCGGCTGCAAATTGCGTTGGATTAAATTCGGTGACAGTCAGACAAGCACCATTAATGGCAATACTCTCACCGATTTGCAAATCGGGATAATGGTGCGAAATCAGCAATTTTTTCCCTTGAGGAAATTCGTCAATTGCGAGGATTTTATTAACTTGGGTGATGATGCCGGTGAACATTGTTTCAAACTACCACATTTGGAAAAGCAGCATGAGTATAAGTTAGTCCGCGAGTATTCTTTGCTAAGCTGATGATTTTTGCAAGGAATTGAATCAACCTTCGTCTTGCTTTTTTAACATACATTGAAAGAGGCTTAACTGCATAAAATTAAGCGTTTTTTAAAGCACACTAAAAACTCAGTTATCGATTTGCCTTCTCCCCTTGTGGGAGAAGGTGCCCGTAAGGGCGGATGAGGGGAAATAAAT
>CAYTUN010000081.1:0-10200 GCA_964441315.1 uncultured Gammaproteobacteria bacterium
TGAGACCCTTCTCCCCTTGCGGGAGAAGGTGCCCCAACGGGGCGGATGAGGGGTGGTGTAAAATGCCTCCCTCATCCAACAATATTTATCTCTTCTTAAAGCGCTCAATACTGCTCATAATTTCCGCTTCTGCTTCGGCTACGTCAAACCAGCCGACTATTTTTACCCATTTGCCTTTTTCTAAATCTTTATAGTGACTGAAAAAATGTTGGATGCTGTCTAAAAACCATTGATCGACATCTTTGATGGAGTGAATTTTATGGTAAGCCGGTGTCAATTTATCTTGAGGTACGGCGAGGATTTTATTGTCACCGCCGGCTTCGTCAGTCATTTTCATCATGCCGACAGGGCGGGCGCGAATGATAGAGCCTGGAACCAAGGGCACCGGTGTCATGACCAAAATATCAGCTGGGTCGCCATCTTCTGCCAGGCTTTGAGGTAAATAGCCGTAATTGCAAGGGTAAGACATTGCAGTTGTCATAAAACGGTCGACGTGCAGGCTGCCGCTATCTTTGTCGACTTCGTATTTCACCGGGCCGGAATTGGCAGGAATTTCGATAATCACGTTGATATCTTTTGGCGGGTTTTTGCCGGCTGAAATATTGTTGAAATTGCTCATGTTTGCCTCTTTAATAATTTGATTAAAAAAAATGTAAAACGTAGGGGGGATTAGCGAAGCGTAATCCACCATCTTTTACGGACTTTGCTAAAACACGAAGTATATTAAAAGTACATTAAAAATGGTGGATTACGCTTCACTAATCCCCCCTACGGGTGCTACGGTCACCAAAGCGTTGCCGAATTAATACAACGCCTAACGCAAAGATTGTTCCGCCAACTCGCTTAAACCGCGAGAAAGTTTAGTGGTTTTTAACATGATTTCAAGCTGATTTTTCATTTGCATTTGACGAGGTTTATCAAAGCGGCGCCACTGCAACAATGGTTCTACTAAACGGCAAGACAGCTGTGTGTTAAATTGGTCTGCCTGTAAAACTTCTCTGGTTAAAAATTGATAGCCTGAAGCATCGATAGCATGAAAGTTTTTTATATTCGAGTTCGCAAAAACCCCTACTACCGATCTGACCTTATTCGGATTTTTTGCATTATAAGCCGGATGTTTCAACAATGATTCGATGACAGAAACCGTCGATAAAGACGATTGCGCCTGCAATGCAAACCACTTATCCACCACCAAAGCATCTGCTTGCCAATGCTGATAAAACGCATCCAAACATTGAGAGCGCTCGATACAATCGGTATCGTTCATCGCAGCCAAAGCTGCGATAGTATCTGTCATATTGTTTGCGGATTGATATTGGGCATAAGGTAATTGGATTTCACCGGTTTTGCTTAAATATTGCAGACAAAGATTTTTTAGGCGACGTGCATTAATACTTTTTACATCGAGTGCATAATCATTTTGTTGATAACGCTGATAAGTTTTTATCAACAAATCTTTAAAAATTTTTGCCAAGGTTAATTGCGCACTTTCACGCAATTGCTGGAGTTGCAAAATATCGGTTTCATTTAATAATTCCAGTAAATAACTCGTCTGAGGAAAAATTAATAATTCCGCAATTAATCCGGCATCTTCATTAGAATTTAATAAAGTTTCAACTGCTTTAACGTATTCATTAGAAAAATCCCAGAGTTTTTTATTTTTATAACAATCAATCAACTGCCGTTGTGCATATGTCTGACTAGCATCCCAGCGCGCAATAGCATCATTATCATGCTGCATCAAGTATAATAAATCCGCATCGGTGTAAGCATAATCATATTTGACTGGTGCGGAAAATCCGCGAAATAATGAGGGGATGGGTTTTGTAGAAATATTCTCGAAACTCAAGCTTTGTGATTTCTGCGTTAAATTAAAAACCATTTCGTTGTGATTATTTTCCAATTTTAATTGCTTGCCATTTTCCCAAAGGGCCAAGCGAACCGGAATAAAAAATAATTCTTTATTTTCCTGGTCAGGCGTTGGCTGGCAATTTTGTTCAAACATGATTTCATAGCGCATTGTGTCAGGATCATAATAATCCTTAACGATTACATCAGGCGTACCCGCCTGATGGTACCAATTTCTAAATTGTTTTAAATCCATTTGACTTTCATCTTCCATGGCCTGAATAAAATCTTCAGTCGTTACCGCTTTGCCATCATGACGGGCAAAATATAAGTCCAGTGCTTTTCTGAATTTTTCTTTGCCTAAAATCGTTTGCAACATGCGGATGACTTCAGCACCTTTGCTATAAATCGTGACCGTATAAAAATTATTTACCTCTTCATATTCTTTCGGTTGGATCGGATGCGCTGTCGGGCCGCTATCTTGTGGGAATTGCTGATTGCGGATGTGTTTGACCTCATCAATTCGACTGACTGCCGCTGAAGTTACCGCTGCACGAAAAGTTTGTTCACGAAATACGGTGAGTCCTTCTTTTAAAGTAATCTGGAACCAGTTGCTGACAGTCACGCGATTGCCTGACCAGTTATGGAAATATTCATGGCCGACGACAGTAATCACATTAATAAAATCGTTATCGGTTGCGGTTTTTTTATTCGCTAATACATAACGGTCATTAAAAATATTTAATCCTTTGTTTTCCATGGCGCCATAATTAAAATCCGAAACTGCGACAATCATATAAATATTTAATTCATATTCGCGGCCATAAGTTTCTTCATCAAATTTCATCGCTTGCTTTAAAGCGTGCATCGCATAATCGGCTTGATCTAATTTGCCTTTTTCAACATAAATGCGTAAATCGACTTTGCGGCCGCTCATTGTTATAAAATCACTTTGCAAGCAATCTAAATTACCGGCAACGAGGGCAAATAAATAGCAAGGTTTTACTGTCGGATCCTGCCATATTACTTTTTTGCTGCCATCGGACAAAATTTCTTCTTTAATTAAATTGCCATTCGCCAATACAACGGGCAAATTTTTACTTAAAATTTCCACAGTAAATTGCGAAAGCACATCAGGACGATCGAGAAAATAAGTAATCCGGCGAAAACCATGTGACTCGCATTGTGTGCAGAAAATGCCATTGCTCAGATATAAACCGCTTAATTGGAGATTTTCTTTGGGATTAATTTTGACTTGAGTTTTCAGATTAAATTCATCGGGAATATCGAAAATTGTCAGGCCTTGCGCAGAAATTTCATATTGGTCTTGGTCCAAGGTTTTACCGTCAATAGCGACTGATAGCAGTTTCAGATCTTCACCGTTTAAAAATAAAGCTTTTTCTTTTTCGCGATGCGTATTACGCACTATTTTAAGTTCAGTGGTGGTAATAGTTGCCGTTTCATCAAGCTGAAATTGCAATTTAACTTCCGGTATCAAAAAGGCGGGCGCTTGATAATCGCGTAAACGGGTTTTCTGGCTCATAAGATCCTCTGAGTTTTTATCGTTTCAGCGGTTTCCGCTGAAAAAAGAGCTTGGTGCTTTTGCCCTTTACGATCTTTTTAAAACGGAAAATGCTGCGAGCCTGTTAGTTTACAGTACTTCGCAATAAAATTCGCAAGCCCTTAAAGAACGGCTGCAATGTGTGGTGATTTGATTATCCAACTGGCAAAGATAAAAATCGGGCAAGCCAGAAGCCGATAAACTTAAATCTTCATTATTCAGACGATAATGGCAATCCACTTTTGTGGGCGACCCTTTGCCGCCTGGGGTGTAATCAACGTAACTAAATTCAGCTTGATGGCTTTTACTTTTTGAATGACCGCTTAATAACACGAGATCATAACCTGCTGGGAAGAGAACCTGGGTTGGCGCACTGATTGCATAGTTGCCTTTCTCTGGCACGAAATAAAATTTATCGGGTGCGGGACATAAGAACCTAATCAAAGTAGCTTGGGTGTTTGTGCTGATGAGTGTTATGCAAACGGTTATCAGCGTTAAGATGGTGATTTTTTTCATGATGGTTTCCTGTTTTGAGTTGTAACAGGAGGAACATATCAGTTGGTTTGGATAAGGGAATACCGTAGTTTAATGTTCTTGTCATAAAAGTTGAGAAAAGAAAGCTTAGTATTCTTTTAGGGTCTTTTCAGTTGCCATTGTGATTCTTTTGTCATTGCGAGCGAAGCGCGGCAGTTTTTTTCTTGTCATTGCGAGGGAGCGTAGCGGACGCGGCAATCTCCTGACCATAGCTGGCAATTATGTATCTTATGTATCTAGGGTCTGTCACAGTCAGGAGATTGCCGCGCTTCGCTCGCAATGACAAAAACTAATCATCCAACAAATCTTCCATCACCATCATCTCCAGCTCAGCGATGACATGGGTTTGTTGCAAAGTACCAGCGATCGACAATAATATTTTTTTAATTTCTGATGATAAATTGGGATTTTTTTCATTGACGGCTTGCATAGCCGCATCATGAGTTTGTTTATCCGGCCAACGGCGGTAAGTAATCCAGCTGCCATCACTACCTTTATGCAGTGCAGAACCTAAAGCGCCACACTCTTTCTTTAAATAATGCGAAATCGCAAGCCAGAGTTTTTTAAATTCGCTTTCGCATTCCGGTTTAACTTTATTTTGTTGGATCGTCGCAAACATGTGATTCATCCTTAAATTTTAGTGTTGCAAAACGTAATACTAAATAACCAGCAATGCACGACAATAATGTTGCTGATAAAACGCCCAGTCGAATAGAATTCATTAAATTTGTTTTGTCTTCAAATGCTAAATTACCAATAAATAAGCTCATAGTGAAACCAATACCAGCCATAATAGCAATTCCATATAATTGTAGCCAATTACTATTCTCAGGCAATTTAGCAAATTTAAGTTTAATTGCTAGCCAGGCAGCTGAAAAAATACCAATTTGTTTTCCCAAAAAAAGTCCGAGCAATATGCCTAAAGTCAAGGGATGAAGATAAGAATTCCAATGCATGCCAGCTAATGAAACACCGGCATTAACAAAACCAAATAAAGGTAATATCAAATAAGAAACCCAGGGAATTAAGGCTTTTTCCAGTTTTTTTAGGGGTGGCGTTGAGTTTTTATCCGGAAGCTTTAGAGGAATTGTGAATGCTAACATGACACCGGCTAAAGTAGCATGAATGCCAGATTTTAAAGTGAACCACCACAAAAAAACACCCAACAACAAATAAAGACTCATTTTTTGCTGATTGAAATAATTTAAAATCCACAGTAAAAATAAAGTGATTAAAGCGAATAGCAATAATTCATAATGAATTTTTTCTGTGTAGAAAATACCAATGATTGCAATCGCGCCAATATCATCAAAAATTGCTAGCGCTACTAAAAATATTTTGAGCGATATCGGCACACGGTTGCCTAATAAGGAAACTGCCGCTAGCGCAAATGCAATATCGGTTGCGGTGGGAATAGCCCAACCTTTTAAATATTCGGGATGCGAGTGATTAATCATTAAATAAATTAATGCCGGCAATAACATACCGCCAACCGCACAAATCAAGGGCAAACTGACTTTTGCTAATTGATTGAGCTCACCCTGAAGAATTTCACGTTTAATTTCAAGGCCAACTAGCAGAAAAAAAATAGTCATTAACCCATCATTGATCCAGTGATCAATGGGCGCAGCATAAACTTGATTGGCAATGTGAAAACCTAAATTGTAGTGCACTAAATTTTGATAAATATCGCCTATTGACGAGTTGGCCAGAACAATGGCGAGCAACGAGACGATGAAAAGAATAACACCGCTGGCTGATTCGGACTTGATAAATTGCATCAGGACCAGTGCGGGTTTAGTGATGCTTAGAACGATTTTTTTCATGATGGCTTCTGCCGATGAGAATAGAAAGATTGCCGCGTTTGCGCTCGCCATGATAAAAAGTGAATTACTTCGTCATACTACGTTTGATTATGGATTTATCGAGCGAAAAAAATAAATAATTTTAATCATCCCAACTTTTAATGGCAGGATTTGTTTCACGCATTTTTTGCAAAAATTGCTCATGATGATGATGCTCTTCCTCAGAAGCTTTTATTACTCGGGTTTGAATAGTTTGGCTCAGTCGCATTGTGGTTGTTTCATTTTTTAGCGCGCGTTCGGATCCTTCATCGATCGTTAGGGTAATCTGCCCGCCCGTCATGGCCAAATAAACATGGGCGAGTAAGTTCGCATCAAGTAAAGCGCCATGCAAATCACGCCGCGAATTATCTATGCCATAGCGGCGGCATAATGCATCTAAATTGTTTGATTGGCCGGGATGTAATTGTCTGGCATATGTCAAGGTATCAAAAATCATGCAAATTTTTTGTAATTTAATCTCTGCTAACTCACTGCCAAGTAGTGCAATTTCATGATTGAGAAAACCCGTGTCAAAAGGTGCGTTATGAATAATTAACTCCGCACCAGAAATATATTCAATAAAATCTTGCGCTATTTCTGGAAATTTCGGCTTATCTTTTAAAAATTCAAAGCTAATTCCATGGACTTGAAAAGCCTCTTGATCAATTTCACGTTCTGGATTTAAGTATGTGTGAAAATTATTTCCAGTAATGCGTCGGTTTAATAATTCAACCGCACCGATTTCAATAATCCGATGGCCTTGCGAAGGAGAAATACCTGTGGTTTCCGTATCTAATATAATTTGACGAATTGCCATATAAGATCCGCGAAAGAATTTTAGTATTGAGATTTTTTATTAAATGTAGCAGATAAATAAGAAATGAGTATCTTAGAAAAAAAAAGAGCGGGAAAACCCGCTCTTTTGTAAATCAAACCACTCTAACCTTAGATTTTCAAACTTAGGGTCAAGTAAGGACCTTGATAGCCAAAGTTTTCATTGGTATAAGCTGGAGCACCATCAAAAGTGTTAGCTACAGTTGTGAATGGGTCTACATAGTGAGTAAACTGCCAGCCTAACTCAGCACTCATCATCATACCATTGTTGAATGGGTAGCTATAGTCAAAGCCTAATTTAGCATCAACACCGGGTACAACTCTTGTTGTATTTTCAGAGTTGATAGGGTAGTTGAATACGCCATTAACTTGAGATCCATCTGGTTGTGTTGCCGGAAAAGTCAGCGATGAAAAGCGGTCTGTCTCTACGCGTCCAGCAAGAACGGTAGCTGCAAGACGTCCAACCACGCCAAAACCCTGACCTAAATGGTAATACGATTCAACACCAAAACGAGGACCAATGCCATTGAACTTAGATTCATTCAATACATAGTAGCCACCCGAAGTAAATGACGATGTTTGTTGAAATGAACCAAGGAGATTATTACCAAATTGATTATATTGACGTTCGATTTGAGCATAACGCAATCCAGCAAACCAACGTGTTGTGAGATGACATCCAAAATTTACGTACTGACCCACATCTAAATCAATTGCATTATACAGATATTGAATATCTGAGTAAGCATTTTGAAACTCAAGCGCATTTTCTACAAAGGTGTCACCATTATTTAAACGTACTGGGGCACTAGCAGTCCCAGAAACGCTATCATTATCTGTCATGTTTAAATGAGTCCAGTGCAATTGAACGTCGTTAGATGAGTTTGGAAAAATATAGCCTACGCCTAGAGCAAAACCCCAACTATAGCCTGGATCTAAGTTGTAGCTATTGGTGACACGGTTTAATGTGTTGCCAGATAGAGTTTGTGTAGTAGTATAACCGTAGTTCAATCCGCTATTAGAAGGCTGTAAATAATTACCTTCAATGCTGAACAACCAACCTGCTGGAACGTTTGGCAAGTCAACTTGAAAAGCTTGACCTGCTGGCATAGCTGCATAAGCGCCTAAAGTAGAAGTTAAGGCAACAGCAGCTAATCCTAAAGTGAATCGCTTCATAATCATCTCCATAAAAATAATTTAAGTTAGACGACGTCTCAAGAAAAGCCGCCGCTTCCTGCAATAAGTATGCATTCACTGCAAATTTTATTGATTGATTTTTGTAAGTCAATACTGAAATACGAAAATCAAGCAGTTTTTTACATTTTTATTGCTAAGGCATTGTGCTTGCTTAAAGCACTGATGTGATGATAACTGAAAAAAATAAAAACACAATAGTTTGTTGCAATTTAAATGATTATTTTATAAAAATATTTTTTTCGCAGTTTGATAAGAGATTTCTCGGTTATTTTTGCTATTTTAATAGCTGATCTATTGCATAATTAGCCAGTCGATCAGCGCGCTCATTATAAAAATCACCGGAATGTCCTCGCACCCAGTGCCAATTTATGCTGTGTTTTTTTTCTAGTTCTACTAATTGCTGCCATAAATCGCTGTTTTTTACGGTTTGATTATTACTGGTGCGCCAGGATTTTTTCTGCCATTGATGCACCCAGGTTTTCATGCCTTGCTGCAGATACTGTGAATCGGTGTAAAGCTCGACCTGCATTGGCCTTTTCAATAGTAACAATGAATTAATAGCAGCCAACAATTCCATGCGATTATTAGTCGTCATAGGCTCTGCGCCATAAATTTCTTTTTTGACATCACCATAAATTAAAATCGCACCCCAGCCGCCAATGCCTGGATTGCCGCGGCAAGCACCATCTGTATAAATGGTGACTTTACTTTCCATCTTCCACTCGCATTGGTGCACTAATGGGTAATATTTTATTTTTTTCTGCGATTAGAGCGGGTAAATCCAGTGACAAAGTCAGCGTTTTTTTCTGAATCAAATCTAAATTTACCATGCCTAATTCATCCAGCACCAATTTACCCATATTTTCCACCCAGTTTAATTTATCAAGTTTTTTATGATGCTGTAGCGGCGGCCTGAAGAAAAAATTCTGGTGCGAAAGTAATTTAAAGCCGATTTCACGGTACAGGCGCTCTTGTGTCAGCGGATAATGTGGGTGAAAACTTGGGACAGCATGTTTTGATTGGATCGGCAAGAGCAAGCGCCATAGATATTTCCAATTAAAATAACTAACTATCACCTGCCCACCTGGTTTTAAAGCTTGATACACTTCATTCAGCCAAACTTTTAATTGCTTCTGGTTTTTACAAAAATCAGCGACATGATGACAAATAATTAATTCTTGCGAATCCGGTACTAAAGGTAATGAAAAAAAATTTTGGATCAACGCATCTGCATTGGCAGCTGGCGTTGCAAATGATGGGGTCAAAAATAGTATAGGCGCGCTAGTCGTGAGATTTAATAATAATGGAGAAATCAAACAAATTTTTTCAAAGCAAATGGATTTCAATAAAAAATTAATCGTTTCAACTTCAGTCTGAAGTACAGCCCCCCCCAACTGGGTTTGATAAAATTGGCTCAAATCACGCCAATGGCAAGCTTTAGACCAGTTAAACATTTGATTTCCAACAGACATTTATCAGGAGAGTAATTGATGTTAACCATTACAGCAATACCATGTTTGAAAGACAATTATATCTGGTGCATTCAAAATAATGATTGTTGTATTTTAATTGATCCGGGTGAAGCATCGCCTGCCATACATCACATTGAACAACACCAGTTAAAACTATTAGCGATATTAATTACGCATCATCATTGGGACCATAGCAATGGTCTTGGCGAATTAGCGCAACGTTATTCTTGCCAAATCATCGCCAGCGAAGTGTCGCCGCTCGAAAACATCACAAAAAAAGTAAAAGATGGCGAAATGATTCATTTCAAAAAAATGGATTTTTCAATAACGGCACTAGCAATTCCTGGACACACCCTTGACCACACCGCTTACTATTATCCCAACCACCTGTTCACCGGCGACACATTATTTACTGCGGGATGCGGTAGAGTATTTGAAGGAAGCCTTGAACAAATGTATCACTCGCTGCAAAAGCTTAACACTTATCCTGAAAACACCTTAATTTATTGCGGCCACGAGTATACAGAAAAAAATTTACAGTTTGCCGCAACAATTGAACGGGATAATTTAGCAATTCAACAACGTCTGACGAAAACCATAGAAAAGCGTAAACAAAGCCTGGCAACCGTGCCTGCAACACTAGCTGAAGAACGTGCTACCAACCCTTTTCTTCGCAGCGATGAAGCAACATTAGCCAAGGTTATTAGCAACTTAGAATCCAACCCGATCAAACCCGGCCTCGAATTATTCAAAACATTACGCCAGCTGAAAGATCACTTTTAAAAAAACCTTATTTTATAATACATATCAATAGATTAGCGCTATAAAGAAATCGACTGGCAGCTAAAACACACAGGATGGTGTAACGTTTCTTCTGTAAATTTGTGTTTGGCCGGTCTCTATGAGAGGG
>CAYTUN010000082.1:0-9739 GCA_964441315.1 uncultured Gammaproteobacteria bacterium
TGAATAATTCAAAATAAAACGTAGGGGCAGGCCCCTGTGCCTGCCCTGGTCTCGGTGCTACCGATGCGATGGGCAACCACAGGGGGTTGCTCCTACAAAAATCTGATTTATTCAACAATGCCAATATAAAACAGCATTTTTCAAATACAAAAACAATTTAAAATTAGGAGAGACAAGCAAATGATGACCTTTATGTGGATTGTTCTTTTCATTTTGCTCTTGGGTTTTTTGGCTTATCAACGTGCATCGCTCATTGTTTCCAGCGTTGCTTTCCTAATTTATTTATTGCTGGTTTCAAAATTTTCTCAGCTTGGCGCGGTTGGGCTGACGATTTTGTGGATTTTTTTCCTGGCGCCTTTGGTGTTTTTAAATATTCCTTTCCTTCGTCGTCAATTTATTAGTGCAAGCGCGTTAAAACTTTTCAAAAAAGTAAAACCGCCGATGTCATCCACTGAAAAAGAAGCATTGGGAGTGGGTACAGTTGGTTGGGAAGGCGAACTTTTTTCTGGTCGCCCGCATTGGAAAATGATGCTGGATTATCCAGCGCCAAAATTAACTGCTGAAGAATTAGCATTTATTAATGGCCCGGTTGAAGAACTCTGCCGCATGCTCGATAACTGGTCGATCACCCAAAAATATCGCGCTCTGCCACCGAAAGTTTGGCAATTTTTAAAAGACAATGGCTTTTTTTCTTTCATTATTCCCAAAAAATACGGTGGTTTGCATTTTTCAGCTTATGCGCACGCTGTCATCATCAGCAAATTATCGGGCCGTTCGATTACAGCAGCGACCATTGTCGGCGTGCCGAATTCATTAGGGCCGGCAGAATTATTATTAGAATATGGCACCGAAGAACAAAAAAATTATTATCTGCCACGTTTAGCCAAAGGCGAAGAAATTCCCTGTTTCGCGCTGACTTCACCGGAAGCAGGTTCTGATGCAACCGCTATGACTGATTATGGCATCGTCGCTAAAGGGCAATTTGAAGGCAAAGAAGTATTGGGCATTCGTTTATTTTGGAACAAGCGCTACATTACTTTGGCGCCAGTGGCGACTTTGTTAGGTCTAGCTTTTAAACTCTACGATCCAGACCATCTCCTCGGTAACAAAGAAGATTTAGGCATTACCTGCGCCTTAATTCCGACTAAAACCCCAGGCGTAAAAATCGGCCGCCGACATTTCCCCGCATTTTCTGCATTCCCCAATGGCCCGACTCAGGGCCATGATGTGTTTATTCCGATGGATTGGATCATCGGCGGCCAGAAAAATATCGGCCGCGGCTGGATGATGTTGATTGAACGCTTATCGATTGGCCGCGCCATTTCGCTGCCATCGACTGTATTAGGCGGCTCAAAAGTTGGCGCATATACCAGTGGTGCTTATGCGCGCATTCGCAAACAATTTAATTTGCCGATCGGTTATTTCGAAGGCGTCAATGAAGTTTTAACGCGAATTTTAGCGAATACTTATCTGATGCAAGCGCTACGCAATTTTGCGGTTTCCGCGATTGATCGCGGTGAAGCGCCTGCCGTGCCTTCGGCAATTGCGAAATTTCATGCGACCGAATTAGGTCGTATTGTTGTCAATGACGCGATGGATGTTCATGGCGGTAAAGGTATTTGCTTGGGCCCACATAATTATTTGGGGCAACCGTATGCAGAAACGCCAGTTGCAATTACGGTGGAAGGCGCCAATATTTTAACTCGCAATATGATTATTTTTGGCCAGGGCGCGATTCGTTGCCATCCTTATGTATTAAGCGAAATGATGGCAGCCGATGAAACTGATATGCAAAAAGCCGTTAAAGAATTTGATAAAGCTTTGTTTGGTCATATCGGTTTTGTCATCAGCAATAAAATTCGTGCTTTCGTTTTAGGATTAACCAATAGCTGGACAGCCTGTGCGCCGGTGAAAGATAAAACTCGTCGTTTTTACCAAAAAATTGAACGTTATAGCGCGGCATTTGCATTTTTAGCCGATATGGCGATGGCAACTTATGGTGGTCAACTCAAACGCAAGGAAAAAATTTCCGCGCGTTTAGGCGATATTTTAAGTTATTTATATATGGCTTCTGCCGTTTTAAAACAATTCCGCGATGAAGGCTCACCAGAAGTGGATTTGCCTTTGATTCAATGGTGCTGTGAAACGTTATTTCATTGGATTGAAAGCCGCATGGACGAAATTTTAAGTAATTTCCCCAATCGTTTTCTGGCAGCTGCTATTCGCTTTGTCATTTTCCCCTTAGGCCGACGCGCGCATCAGCCCTCGCATAATTTAGGCAAAAAAGTAGCGGATTTAATTTTATCGCCGACAGAAACGCGCGACCGCGTTTGCCAATACGCTTATTTAACGCCGGATGAAAATAATCCGGTTGGCAAAATTAATGTCGTCCTGCAAAAAGTGATTGCCACTGAAGAGTTGGATAAAAAACTTTATGCAGCAGAGCGTGCCGGAAAAATCAAAGGCAAAAATATGCGTGAATTAATTGCTGCTGCTGAAAAAGCGGGCGTAATTACTCACGAGGAAAGTGCGAAATTGCTCGATGCTTATGAAGCGCGTTTGAGCGTTATCGCCGTCGATGATTTTGATCCGAGCGAATTAGAACTGGTGAAATATTCATGAAAACCGTTTTAATTACTGGCAGCAATCGCGGCATTGGTTTGGAATTTGTCAAACAGTATGCTGAAAATCATTATCAAGTGATTGCTGCCTGCCGCGATCCAAAATCTGCAAAGGAATTAAACGAGCTTGCGCAATCGTTGCCCAATATTGAAGTGATGCCGCTCGATGTGATTAATCCTGAGCATATCAAACATTTACAAGAAAAATTAGCCAATAAGAAGTTAGATATATTGATTAATAATGCCGGTATTTATGATGAGCATGCGCAAAAAATTGGGAATTTAGCAGTTAAAGAATTGCTTCACGTAATAGAAGTTAATGGCATTGCGCCGATCAAAATTTTAGAAGCCTGCTTACCCGCATTGGAACGTGGCGAACAAAAAACCGTTGCCAACATTACCAGCAAAATGGGCAGCATCGATGACAATCAGTCCGGTGGCAGTTATGGCTACCGTAGCAGTAAAGTTGTGCTAAATATGCTGACAAAATCCGCTGCCATCGATTTAGTCGATAAAAAAATAAAAGTGTTTGCATTACATCCAGGTTGGGTCAAAACCGATATGGGTGGCGAAAATGCATTAATTAATCCCGAAGAAAGCGTCAAAGGCTTGCGTCATTTAATTGATACATTCAGTTTGAAAGAGTCGGGTGGTTTTTATGATTTTCGTGGTAATGCTATATTGTGGTAACCATGAATGAGAAATATATCCGAATAATTCCCTCAGATTATCAAGCACTCATTGAATCTTCATTAGATCAAAAAAATACAAAAATTTTACAGCCACTATTGCAGCAACTGCTGGCATTATTTATAGATATGCATCATGAATTTGTCGATATCCAGACGCTTCGCCCTAATCATCAAGGGAATTATGTCACAGGCAGATATCCGGCAAATGTTTTTACAGTTGAGCAGGCAGAATTTAAAGGTTATCCGGCTGCTAAAATTTCAACTGGCGACGTCATTGCTGAAGGTCCTACCCAAGAAAGCAATGAATTATTATTAAATTGTTTACTGACACAAAAAATCGATATCATTTTTGCTGTTGGTAAACCTAGCGAAAGTGGAGACGGTGAGATAAGGGAAAAATATTTCACTTATTTTTCATCGCAAAATCTGATTCATTCGTCTGAGTTTTTTAGAAAACTCGAACCATTAATTAATTTTGAAAATTATTTCGAAGATAGCCAGATAAAAATTTATTCTGAACGCAATTTTTTTGTAATCCATCTGCCTAATTGGCCTGATCATGGCTTGCCTGATTTTACAGTATCGGATAAAAAATTATTAGCTTTAATTTTTTTATGGATGATTAAAAATAATAAACGCGCTTGTTTTCATTGCTCCGCCGGCATTGGCCGTTCGCCAGCGTTGTTATTTGCAAAATTACTTTTTGAAAAAGCCTTAGAAAATCCTGCTGATTTAACTAATTTAAAACTCATGGAGCAATTATTAAGAGACATTAAAAACGTTAAGCCGGGCGCTGGTGAATGGTGGCAAATATTAGCTGCTATGGGATTGGTTGAGGATTTGTTGATTTATTCAAAGAGGAATTTATCTAAATTTTCCACAACATAGCCTCAAAAAAACACCATCACTCAAAACTTGTCCGCCTCTACAACCACCACTTTATATAGCGGGAACCGCTATATTATTTCTTCCAAAAAATCCCTCATCGCCACCCAAGAACGCGCATCAGCTTTTGCTTCATAAACGGTGCCAAAATTCGCATCATTCGCTTGCGGATTCGTAAAAGCATGTTTAGTGTGACCATACATCACAATTTGCCAATCCGCTTTTGCTCTTGTCATTTCATCGGCAAATGCCATCACTTGCGCTGGCGGTACCATCGGATCGTCGTAACCGTGAAGCACTAATACTTTGGCTTGAATGATTTTTTCAGCAAGACCATTACCATGAAGCAAGCCATGAAAACTGATAGCGCCCGCAATTTTTTCACCACTTCGGGCCAAATCCAATGCACAAAGTCCGCCAAAACAAAAACCGATAATCGCAATTTTATTGGCATCCACTTCCGGTTGTTTTTTTACCGTTTCAACCGCATGCAATAAACGTTTTAAAAGCAGGGCGCGGTTTGACACCAGCGGCTGTATTAAAGCTTGTTTTTCCTCAGTAGTGCTACCAATTTTCCCCTCGCCATACATATCCACCGCAAAGCCGATATAACCTAAATCCGCCAGCGCACGCGCTTTATTTTCAGCAAAAGTATTTCTGCCGCTCCAATCATGAACGACTAATACAACTGGCAGTTTTTTTTCCACGGATTTGGGTAATGCCAGAAAACCTTGGAAATTTTGGTCATCGATGGTGTAGTTGATGTAGCGTTGCATTTTGGTTTCTCCGTTGAATTAAATAAATTTAGTGGGTTGAAAAGGTCTGTTTACCATTGCCTTTCCTTACTGCAAAAAGTAAGGAAAGGCAATGGTAACAGACCCTAGTTTAAGGTATTTTTTTTATTTTATTTACCCCTCATCCGCCCTGACGGGCACCTTCTCCCACAAGGGGAGAAGGCCAACTGGTTTACAGTTGTCCCGAGTTAGAGGCTAACGGTAATCTATACCCAAAACGGATAGGTTTTAGGTGTTCTTGCATCCGATTGACGCGCGATCTTGTCACGTTTTTCAATCGCAAAAGCTCGAAATAGAATGACTATTCCTGCACTTTTGCTCAATCAAAACGTGACAATCTCACGCATCACTCGGCGCAATAACACCTAAAACCTATCCGTTTTGGGTATATACCTTTTGCACTTGAGAATGGGAAATTTTCAGGTGCAGATTGCAAGCAGTTGAAACGTTCTGATTGAGGAAAACCGGAGGAATAGTTACTCTATTTCGACGTTTTCCGATTGAAGAACGTTTCAAATGCGCCGCAAGATGTGCCTGAAAAATCCCATTCTCAAGTGTAAAAGGTATATAAAGCGCTATTAAACTCCGACTTTCTTGGTGGCTTTACTGATCAAATCGTATCATTTTGAAAACTTGGGACAGTCGTGTGTCACTTCTAAATCCAATAGTTTTTTATAATAAGGCTTACTTTATGGCAAAGGAGTTAGTTTTATTGGCAGATGTCACCGACGTTGGCCTTCTCCCCTTGTGGGAGAAGGTGCCCGATAGGGCGGATGAGGGGTAATAAAATAAATTTTTCAACTGTCACGTGCAATTTCACCCTGCCAGAAAAAAATCTGCATCATTATTCAAAAGCTAATTTTTTATCTCAAATGCTAATCGCCAATATACAATCTTTCAGCAAATTTGTAAGATAAACGACTATTCAGTTACAGCAAAACCGCTAAGGAGAACCTTCATGCTATCAGGATACAATTGGGTTGATTTTTTGATCATTGCTGTGGTTGTGCTCTCATCATTAGTCAGCCTGGTTCGGGGATTTGTGCGTGAGGCGATTTCCTTGTTGGTTTGGGTGCTGGCATTTATTGTGGCGTTTAAGTTTTCCAATCAAACTGCAACGATTTTTGATAGTTGGGTGAGTAACCCTTCGTTTCGGATAGCATTGGCGTTTTTGCTGTTGTTTTTTGGTACTTTGTTGGCGGGTGCGGTGGTGAATTATGTTATCTGTCTAGCAGTCAGCAAAACCAGTTTCACCGGTTTTATCGATCGCATATTGGGCCTGGTTTTTGGCGCAGCGCGTGGGATTTTACTAATTGCGGTATTGGTGCTGTTGGGACAAATGGCGAATTATCAAACCAGTAAAGACTGGTGGGGGCAATCCTCGCTGATTCCGAAATTTTATGGCTTGTCCGCCTGGCTGAATAAATTTGTGCCGGAGCAGTTTGATCAAT
Organism: uncultured Gammaproteobacteria bacterium; assembly: GCA_964441315.1. Taxonomy (GTDB): domain Bacteria; phylum Pseudomonadota; class Gammaproteobacteria; order CAYTUN01; family CAYTUN01; genus CAYTUN01. The sequence continues at coordinate 6,444 of CAYTUN010000082.1, forward strand.
TGAAAAATTCGGTGACGGTAGTGGCGCCGGTGCCTGTAGATGATGCCAAACAAACGATTGAAACTCACACGGAAATCATATCGCCATCTGGTAGTAATTAGTTAAATTTAAATTTTTTAATAATAGGAAAACGACATGTCTGCTGAAAAAGAACAAAATTCTGCTTCTACTTTTTTTCAAAAAAAACCCAATTATGATGCTGAAAAAGATGATACATTTAAGCCTAAATTAGAGAAAATTTTAAGAGAAGATTTAACTGATTTTAATATTGAAGAAGCTAGTCAATTAGCAAAAATAACTCATCCTGATAACTTAAGTATTCAACTAATTCAAACAAAAGATTCTGATTTTAATATTTTAATAAAATATCCATTACAGCAGGACCTAAAACAACTTATATTTAGCAAGAAATCTGAGTGGGATGATGAACTTGAAAATAATCCGATTTATTTAGAATTTTTTGACCAGTTTAAATTAATTATCAAGCTGATTACAGGGAACCCTCTACCAGAGGGCAAGAATATCTCTTTTAAACCAGTCGGATTCGAATATGAACTAAGTATTTTTGACATTTCTTTTTTTCGCAATTTATCACCTTCTGATCGAATAAAACTTGCTACAGTAGCAGACTATATCTATAAAAAAGACCTTCAAAGCGATTCAGGGCCCCAGGTTTGCTGGAACAAGCTTACTGAAGCTGATGAACATAAATTTAATGAACTTAACAGTATGTTGAGCAACAGTTGAGTTTTTGACTAAAACATAGGCTAAACTCATCATTATTTACAAAGCGGGTCATTCATGTGTGGCGTAATCGGTATCGTATCCCATCAAGCCGTCAATCAAGATCTATATGACGCACTAACCGCCATCCAACACCGCGGCCAAGATGCAGCCGGCATCATGACATGCGACCAAGGTCGCATTTTCATCCGCAAAGGCAACGGTCTGGTGCGTGATGTGATAACTGCGAAAGATATGTTGCGACTGCAAGGCAACATGGGCATTGGCCATGTGCGTTATCCTACCGCCGGCACTGCTAGCGCTACGGAAGCGCAGCCGTTTTATGTCAACTCGCCTTACGGCCTTGGCATTGTTCACAATGGCAATTTAATTAATTCCGAGCAATTAAAAAACGATTTAATTCACGGCGACTTAAGGCATTTAAATACCGATTCCGATTCGGAATTATTATTAAATGTCTTTGCGCATGAATTACAACTTCGTGGCAAACCGAATTGCGATGTGGAAACAATTTTTTCTGCAGTGCGTGCTTTGCAAAAACGCGTTAAGGGTGCATATGCGGCTGTGATTTTAATTGCTGGCATCGGCATTTTGGCGATCCGCGATCCACACGGCATTCGCCCTTTATGTTATGGCAAAAAAGGCAAAGATTATATCATCGCTTCAGAAAGCGTTGCGGTGCAAACGTTGAGCTTTGAATTAATCGATGATGTAAAACCCGGACAAGCAGTATTTATTGATATTCATGGCAATTGTCATGTGATGCCAGCGGAATCAGATTTTTATAACCCCTGCTTATTCGAATACGTTTATTTAGCCCGCCCCGATTCCACCATCGATAAAATTCAAGTTTATAAGGTGCGTTTATCATTAGGCGAAAAATTAGCTGAGAAAATTTTACGGGAATTTCCACAACATGATATCGATGTTGTCATGCCAATTCCCGATACCAGTCGTGGTGCAGCATTGCCATTAGCGCAAAAATTAGGCGTGAAATATCGCGAAGGATTTGTAAAAAACCGCTACATTGGCCGCACCTTTATTATGCCAGGCCAACAAACGCGTAAAAAATCGGTGCGCCAAAAATTAAATCCCATCGAATTAGAATTTCGCGGTAAAAATGTTTTATTAGTCGATGATTCGATTGTGCGTGGCACCACATCCAAAGAAATTATTCAAATGGCGCGCGATGCTGGCGCGAAAAAAGTTTATTTTGCTTCTGCTGCACCCGAAGTGAAATATCCGAATGTTTATGGTATCGATATGCCTTCAGCAGCAGAATTAATTGCAAGCGTGCGCGATGTGAAACAAATTTGCGATTATATTGGCGCTGATTGGTTAATTTATCAGGATTTAAGCGCGTTAATTGAAGCAGCGCGTGCAGGCAATCCGGCGATTACGCGTTTTGAAGATTCGGTATTTACTGGTAATTATGTGACGAATGATGTGAGCGCGGAGTATTTAAAACATTTAGCTGAATTTCGTTCGGATAAAGCTAAAGAAACCCGTTCCAAACAGCAGCAAATTATTGAGGCTTACGATAGCTGATGAAAACGCTTGAACATTCACTGGCGGTTGTGAGTGGCGCCTCTTCGGGTATCGGCGCTGCCACTGCTGAATTTTTGCAAGGCAAGGGCGCTAAAGTTTTTGCACTCGATTTAAAGCCTTCGCTCAATCAAAAACTTGAATGGATCAAAACCGATGTGAGTAACAACGCAAGCGTTGTTGCGGCGTTTGAGCAAATTTCGCGCGAGAAATTGCCATTGCGGGTTTGTATTAATTGTGCGGGTATTGCGACAGCGGGAAAAATTCTTGATCGTCAATTAAATCCGCTAGCGGCAGATGCATTTGATAGCGTGATTAAAATTAATTTACTCGGCAGCTTTTACGTAATGTCGCAAGCAGCGGCATTAATGGCAAAAACAGAAATGCTGGATGAAGACGGTGAGCGCGGCGTGATTATCAATACCGCATCCATTGCCGCCTTCGAAGGCCAAATTGGGCAAGCCGCATACGCGGCTTCAAAAAGCGGTATCACCGGCCTGACCTTGCCAGCCGCTCGCGAGCTGGCACAGCATCATATTCGCGTCATGGCGATCGCGCCCGGATTGGTTGATACGCCGATGCTACAAGGCCTACCTGAAAAAGTCCGCCAAAGCTTATCCGCGAGCATTCCTTATCCTAAACGCCTAGGCAAACCCGCTGAATTTGCAGAACTTTGTTGGCAGATTATTCAGAATCCTTTATTAAATGGGTCGGTGATTCGGTTGGATGCGGCGTTGCGGATGGCATGAATTTAGGGCCTGTTTACAATTGCTTTTCCTGCTGCGAAAAAACCGCGGTTTGAGGCAAAATGGCATCAAATTTGAGGAAGCATAGTGGGATTATGTGACGAAAATTTGACGCCATTTTGACCAAACCCCGCTTTTTGCAGCAGGAAAAGCAATTGTAAACAGGCCCTATATTTTACTTTGTTTTTTTATTTGTAAATTAGCTATTAAATCACCCCTCATCCGGCCCGTTGGGCCACCTTCTCCCGCAAGGGGAGAAGG
>CAYTUN010000083.1:0-9606 GCA_964441315.1 uncultured Gammaproteobacteria bacterium
AACATTGTCGCTAAATCATGATTAATAAAATTTACAGAAAAATTGTTGCTTAATCCAGCTTTAGTAGCGCCTGGTGTATCCCATGCATTAGTACGTGCATTACAAAGTGCAGATAATTCTCATGATTATAGACTACCCCCCGCAGGGAATGATTTAGAGATTGATCATCAACCATATCAGTTGAAAGGCTGGTTGCTTGATGTAGAGTCTATTGATGGAATTGATAAATTAGATCCATTTTGTAAGCAAATTAGACGAATAGAATGTAAACCATCGCAAACTGTAGTAGACATGCTTAACCTCGAATTCTTTTTTAATGAGTTTCCGGTATGGATTGAGAAAAAAACGCATCGTCCTATTTTCACATATGAAGCTTGGGATGATGGCTTAGAAGACGAAAATCAACGAAATCGCTCTTACCCCCTCCCTCTTTCGGAAGGCTGGCGGCTAAAAGTAGAAAGTACTGCACTTCAAACTTTCCTTCAGAAATCTAAATTTTATTTAATTGCAGAAGTTGAAATTACACGTAAGGATTTGGATTATGATTATTCAAGAAATGACGAGGACTCCAAAAAAAAATCGAGTTATGCAAGAATTTTGTTATTTGAAGAAGATGGGACACTCTGCGCTGCTGAGGGACGCTTGGGCACTTGGTTGTTATCTCGTAAATGAATTAAAGATTGCAGATAGGTGTGATACTTTGCGACGCTGGATGGCTCATCATTTGGCTATGATTATCGTGGAGGCGCATAATAGTACATCTGAAGAATACCGTGAACAACGGTTTGAAGAAGCTAGGCAAATTATTATCGAGCTATGTCTGGCTTATAATTACTCTTTAGATAAATTAGAAAGTTTTTTAATTGCTGAATCTTTAAAAAATTAGGTTGAAGTACATGATAGGAAGGTAATAAATTTTTATATCACAGCCCATTCATTTTTTAATATTTTTAGTAATTTAAACCGCGTCACTGCGGCACTTTGTCCGCAGTGACGCGGTATCCCCCGCGTTTTAAATAATTGATTTTCCAATTTATTTTTGCAAAAAAACTGGCAATGTCCGAAGTACAGTCAGAAAAACCAGCTTTTTTTGCAAAAATTCATAAGCAGATTTTTATTTTTTGGCGCTTGACTTAGTTTGGCAGGGTATTAATATAGATCCAGTTAGTCATCGCTCTATGACTCAAATAATAGAGCAAGTCTGGTCTGCAACGTGTGAAAATGCCAGACGCAATTTTTGATTGTGCATGTTGGTACTGGGAGTCACTTCAGTATTCAATTCATTCAAATCGTCTAATTTTTTTCTATTAGATTTTTCCTCTTTTCAATGGTGCTGGGTGTTTTTCTGGCATTTATCCGCTATTTCATCGCTTATATCCTGTGATGAATCATCCTCTATTCTAAGGCGTTACGCGCTTTTTGTCATAAAACGACAATCATATAGCCATTAGAACGAAAGCAAGCTTTACATACCGTTTTTTATGAAATAACGAAATTTAATTTTGTCATCGTATTTTGTATTTCAGATTAACGATCTATACGTGGGAAATGAAATCAGTATTTTTATTTTTTGAACCAATAATCATTTGAAAAATGACGGACTCGAACAGTCTTATTTAACGAAACTTTAACCGGAGAAATTTTTATGTCAGCTAGAAATGAAGTCCCAGATGAAAAAGAAACACAGCCAAACCGCGAAACTAAACAATATTTTATCAGTAATGAAAAATTTGAATTATTAAAGCACTATCAGCAAGCTATTTTTGAAGCCACCGAAACGTCGCCTGCCTTACGAAAAATCGTCAACGCCTTAATTACGAGTGAAAATTTGGAAAAAGTCAAAGCGAAATTTATTCAGGTTTGGCATCAGGAACAATGAAAAGAGGAAAAATCGAGAAACAAGCGATAAATCCCCCAACTTCATCTCATTAGCAACAGCAGTTGCGCTCGACTGTCGCACGGCGCAGTCGTTCGAGATGTTAACACTAAGCAGAACTTAAGCCGGTAGTGGGGATGGCAGATAAAAAATACGATGAGTATTACGAAAGATTTACAGCATTCGATTAAAACGCTTTTAAAATATAATCGTGCGGGTTCATTTGCCACACAAGCGAGCCGCGAACAAATATTGTTGCGATTTGCCGAGGATTTAGTGGCGCAAGGTTATCGCTTAAGCCATATTCAAGGGCTGAAGCCCAAACATATTCAAGCAGTTGTCGCTTATTGGCAAGCTAGTCAATTAGCGACTGCTACGATTAAAAACCGCTTATCTGCCTTAAGAAATTTATGCGAGATGTTGAATAAAGCCAATATCGTACCCAGTAATCAACAATTAAACCTTGGCCAACGTCAGTATGTTCCTATCAAGAACCGCGCGATCCTTGCGCCAGATTTTTCTATAATTAGCCACCCCTACATTTACATCTCATTACAATTACAGCGAGTCTTTGGCTTACGGCGCGAAGAATCGTTAAAAATTAAACCGCATTTAGCGGATAAAGGAAATTATTTAGCGTTATTGCCTTCTTGGTGTAAAGGCGGCCGTGGTCGCCTGGTTCCGGTTCGCACCGAAGAACAGCGGTACTGGTTAGACCAAGCCAAGCAATTGATAAGCAAGCCGGGCCATTCCTTGATTCCTCAAGATAAAAATTATATTCGTCACCGCCATGTGTACGATAAACAAGTCAATCGCGCGGGTTTACGAAATTTGCATGGGTTAAGACATGCCTATGCCCAAGCACGCTATCAAGAATTAACCGGCTGGCAAGCGCCTATTGCTGGCGGTCCTAAGTCGCGGGAATTAAATGCGGAGCAGAAAGCAATTGATTATCAAGCCAGAATGATTTTAACAGAAGAACTCGGGCATAGCCGCGAGCAGATCACGGTAAATTATTTAGGTAGATGATTGGTATAATCTGGCTGTTTTATCGCTAAGCTCGAGCCACAATGAAACTGTTTGAGGCTCGAGTGAAATGTGTCAAAAATTTACTACAAATAAAGCACTAAAAGACAGTATTTAAAAGTGAAAAAGCCTAATATTATCACGTAAGCACATTCTTACATATGAAAAAGTTATCTATTGTTTGAAAAATGATATTAAAGTAGTTATCTTCTCATTAAAATAATTTTAGTAAAATTTGTTCAAGCGAGTTATGTAATCTTGAAAGTAATTGCTGAATTTAATATCGGTATAGGATTTAAAATTTTTGCGCTCGAGATTACTGGCTATGAGAAAGCTATATGGGATTGATAATAGGATTAATAATTTTTTATCTTATTTACCGCGCAATCAAAAAGACATCTGCTAACAATAAAAAACCTTTGCCAGTAAAAACTAATGCGCCAGTTCAATTTCAAATTCCCTCATTTAATGAAAATGGCATTGATAATGCGCCGCAAGACCAATCTAGAGATAAGATGGCAAAATGGTATAACGCTAATCAAAGAATTAGTATCAATGGCTATGATATAAGCGTTGGCTTGATATATGTCGGTGAAAAATTGCCTGATGCTTATGGTTATGCCAATGACGCATGTCTTATTAATCCAAAGCTTAAAGTGTCTCCCGCAAAAGCAGAAGAAAGCAGTAATGAAATAAGTTACTGGCCAAATTATGGTGAAATACCTGCAAGTTGCCGCGGTGTATATTTAAAATGGTTAGCAGAGGGACGTTGTGAGCCTAAGACAAACATAGGTTATGTTTTTTTATTTTTTTATGGGCTTGAGCGTAGATTATTTGTTGATGGATTAAAAAATACTATTTCGGAAAATGAAAGAACTGAGATTGTTCAAGAAGTCATTCGTTTGTTGAATATTTACGGGGAAAACCACTCTTTTCGTGGTTATGCAAATAATTTTCTTGCAATGGAGTGGGTATTTTACCAAAGTGAAAAGCCGCCACCAGCTTATATTGATTTCAAGAATAGATATTGTGTTGAACCATTTCAGGTTGCCTTGGCTCAGTATGTGGTTGCTGGTAAACTGATTCCTGCTGAAATAGCGCTGAATTGGATAATGCTGCATCCGGAGTTTGGCTTACGAACACCGGCTCGACGATGTGAAAACGAATTTCATGAACTCTTTACTCAACGGTATAAAAAACAATTTGGCGATGGGTTACTGGTAAAACCGAATAAGACCCAATTGAAAGTTGGATATCATCCTGCGAGTCCTTCTCTTGAGCATGATATTAAACATAAAATTCCTGCTTTACCTAACCCATTTATTTTAACTGGACCATTAAAAAAGATAAGTGGGTTAATTGAGGAGTGTACAAAAGAGTTGGAACCCTATAGCCGTTTTTTAGCAAAAAAAGTCAATGAATTTAATTCAATTACCCGATGGGCGTTGCTACCTAGTGAATTAATTTATCAAATTCCTACCTTGGAAAAATTACAATTATTTTTAGCCCAAACTTGTTCGAATGGGCAGAAATTAATTTTTTTAAATGAACTATATAATAACTTAGGTGTAAAAATACCCGATCAAATTAGCAAGAGAGAATTGAAAAGTTTAATAGTTTTACTGGGAAAAATGGGTTTTGGTATGGTGCCAAACGCACACTTTTGCAATATAAAGCTTAATATTGATAGTAAAATCGCAATTTTATCAAATGAGCGAGGGCTTGATTTAAAACCATCTAAAGATTTTCAAATTCTTGTAACTATTCTTAGACTAGGGGCGGTTGTTAGCCAGATCAACAATCAGTTTTCTTCGGCAAAAGAAGCAATTTTAAAAAACCTGATTTACGATACACCTGAATTAAATTTAACAGAAAAAAATTATTTACTGGCCTTTCTTTGCTGGTGTCTCAATACACCCCAGAATATATCAGGTATCAAGCAAGTACTTGGAAAAGTTAGTTTTGCGGAAAAAACAGCAATTAGCCATATTTTGATTTCAGTAGCTTATGCAGATGGACACATCAACGCCGATGAGATCAAGCAACTGGAAAAACTTTATTTAATTTTGGGACTGGAAAAAGCGCAAGTTACTAGTGATCTTCACGCATTGGCAGCAATTAGTGGGCCAGTTACTATTGGCTTACGTGATCCCGTAACTTCTTTTGCTATACCTAAACCGGAAGTTGATTTATTAGAACCAAAAAGTTTTCGCTTAAATGAAGAGTTAATTCGCATTCGTGAAGAAGAAACGCGTCAAGTTAGAGGAGTTTTGGAACATATATTTTCTGACGCAGATGCGGATGAACAGATCAATTTTGAAAGCACACCTTCTATTACGCAAGTAGAAAATCCTTTATCTCATCTGGATCAAGCGCATCAAAGTTTTTTTCATCGTTTATCTGAACGAGAGACTTGGGAGCGAAGCGCTGTTCGTGAGCTTTGCAAGGAGCTTGGTTTAATGATGGATGGAGCAATGGAAACCCTTAATGAATGGGCATTTGATAATGCCAATGCAATATTAATTGAAGATGGCGATCCGATTTTTGTGGATATTAGCCTTGCAAAGGAGATAACTGATGTCTAGTGAATTGAAATATAACCTTCGTCCGCGTGAGCGCGATGCTATCATTCAATCTTTGCGCGCTGGTGTGACGCCACGCATAGGCTTGCAACACATTCAAGTTGGGCGAGCACGAGAGGTAGAAGCCCTTTTGAAAGATATTGAGCGTATTGCAGATGGGGGTTCTTCCATCCGCTTTATTATTGGAGACTTTGGTTCTGGAAAGAGCTTTTTTCTACAGTTAATTCGCACCATTGCATTGGAAAAAGGCCTTGTTAGCATTCATGCTGATCTATCTCCCGATAGGAGGCTTCATGCAACAGGAGGCCAGGCGCGAAACCTCTATGCAGAACTGATGAGCAATCTTGCTACTCGTACTAAACCGGAAGGCAATGCGCTGAGTAGTGTGGTTGAACGTTTCATCACTGAATCGAGGAAACAAGCTGATACTTCAGCTAGTAGTGTTGCAGCTGTCATTGAGGATAGATTAAATCACTTGTCGGAACTTGTTGGTGGCTATGATTTTGCTAAAGTTATCGCTTCATACTGGCAAGGTTACGAACAGGATAATGAACAGCTAAAAATTGATGCTATCCGCTGGTTGCGTGGCGAAATTACAACGAAAATAGATGCCCGCAATGCATTAGGTGTACGTACTATCGTTGATGATTCGAATGTTTATGATCATCTCAAGTTATTCAGTCTGTTTGTCCGTCAGGCTGGCTACAGCGGCCTTTTAATTAATCTGGATGAAATGGTAAACCTTTATAAACTGGCTAGCCAAAAAGCACGAACCTCTAACTACGAGCAAATTCTGCGCATTTTAAATGATTGCTTACAGGGAAGTGCTAAACATATTGGTTTTCTTATGGGTGGAACGCCAGATTTTCTCCTTGATCCGAGGAAAGGACTTTATAGCTATGAAGCATTGCATTCGCGTCTGGCTGAGAACTCGTTTGCACGGGCTGCGGGAGTGATCGATTACTCCTCACCCACATTACATTTGGCAAATCTTCAACCCGAGGAACTATTAATACTTTTGCGAAACCTGCGGCATGTCTTCGCATCAGGCGACGAAACTAAATATCTTCTTCCTGATCAGGCGCTCACAGCTTTTTTGGCGCATTGTTCAAATCGGATTGGCGATGCCTATTTTCGTACGCCACGCAATACCATAAAAGCATTTATTGATCTCTTGGTAGTACTCGAGCAAGACCCAAGCCTGCAATGGCCGCAATTGATTCAACAAGTTCAGTTAAAAGAAGAGCGCAACACAGATATGCCGGATGTTGAAATTAAAGATAATGATGAGTTGGCCACGTTCCAGCTCTGAGGCGCTAGATGAGCGAGTCTTTCAGCTTCAATTTATTGCATAAAGATGTTCAGCGTTGGGTTTGGACGCAGAATTGGACCGCGCTGAGAGATATTCAGGAGCGTTCTATAAAGCCAATTTTGGCAGGGGATTGCGACGTTATTATTAGTGCATCTACTGCTGCAGGTAAAACCGAAGCTGCTTTTCTTCCTGCTTGTTCTCGCATAGCTAATTTGCGCCCAAAAGGAATTGGTATTTTGTACATAAGCCCGCTTAAAGCATTAATTAATGATCAATATCGTCGACTGCAAAGTTTATGTGAAATGCTTGGTTTCCCCCTTACTCCTTGGCACGGCGATGTTCTTCGTTCGGCTAAAGACAGACAGAAGAAAAAACCTGGTGGCATCGTTCTCATTACACCTGAATCGCTGGAATCATTACTACTGAATCAATCAGGTTGGTGTTCTCAAGCTTTTTTAGGGCTGAGTCATATCATTATTGATGAGTTCCATGCTTTTATTGGCTCAGAACGCGGTTGCCAACTTCAGTCTTTAATGCATCGTATTGAATTCATGCTGAATCGTGTTGTTCCCAGAATTGCCTTAAGCGCTACTTTTGGAGATATGAAGCTAGTTACTAGTTTTCTAAGACCCAGATCGAATTCTTTTCCTTATGAAATTATCGAATCAAGCAGTATACATTCTGATTTAAAAATTCAGCTAAGGGGATATCTCAATAAAGCTGGAGCAGATGAGGAAAAGCAAACTGCCACAGAGGAAGTCATTGCTGATCTCTACAAGATACTTCGTGGCAAATCACATTTAATTTTTGCCAACAGTCGTGCGCGAGTAGAAGAATTTGCAACTGCTTTAGCGGATCGTTGCGAACAAGACGGTGTGCCTAATGAATTTTTTCCGCACCATGGCAACCTTTCTAAAGAGATTCGAGAAAACCTTGAAAGTAGGCTTCAGGAGGAAAAGTTTCCCACATCTGCTGTCTGCACCATGACTTTAGAATTAGGTATCGATATAGGCAGTGTTGATTCAATTGCACAAGTCACCGCGCCGCACAGTGTTGCAAGCTTAAGACAACGCCTTGGACGGTCTGGCCGTCGCGACGATGCTGCAATATTGCGACTTTTTATACAGGAAGAAGAAATTACAGCAACCAGTCATTTTTTAAATCGGCTTAGATTAGAAACGGTACAAAGCATAGCAATGGTAAATTTGTTACTACAAAAATGGAGCGAACCAGCACCTGCAAATCAGTATCATTTATCGACACTCATACAACAAACATTATCAGTAATAGGCCAATATGGCGGCGTTCAAGCAAATCAGTTATGGGCTTTGTTATGTGAAGCAGGTCCTTTTTCATTGGTTGATCAAAAACTTTACGCGATTGTATTGAAGTCGCTTGGGGAGCAGGAGTTACTAACTCAAACCCAAGATGGCCAGCTTGTTTTAGGGCGTAGAGGTGAAAAGCTCGTTGAGAACTATGCTTTTTACACAGCATTTCGCACACCTGAAGAATATCGCCTGGAATGTGAAGGTCATGTAATTGGCACTCTCCCAATCGATAAACCACTTATGGTAGGTGAACTTATTATTTTTGCTGGAAGACGCTGGCAAGTAACCCACGTTAATCCGGAAAAGAAAGTTATCTTGCTGAAGCAGGGTGCAGGTGGAAAACCGCCAAAATTTGGTGGAGATGGTCAAATGATCCACGATAGAGTGCGGCAAGAAATGCAACGTGTATATTTGCAAAAAATAATTCCGGTTTACTTAGACGCGCCTGCCAAAACGAATTTTGCTGAAGGAATAGAATACTTTTACGCATTAAATTTAGATAAAAAACAAGCATTACAAATAGGTAATACAGTTTACATTCTTCTTTGGCGCGGGGATCAGATCGTCAACACTGTTAATGCACTTCTTCGGCAAGCAGGTTTAGCGGCGAACTGCTATGGTGGGTTAATTGATATTGGGAATTGTACGCTTGAAAAATTTTATGAAGCAGTCGAGTCTATTTTACAGAATAATGCATTTTCCGCAGAAGAGTTAGCTACGCATATACCAAACACAATGGTTGAAAAATATGATTTTCTGCTTCCCAAAACAATACGAGAATTAAGTTATGCAAAAAAATTTTTTGATGTTAATGGTGCGATAGAGTGTATGAAAAAATTAAATGAATTAATTGTGATTTAATTGGATTAGTAACATTGAGCAATTGATTAAGTCAACGCATTAAATATTCCTGAACAAAGCAACTGTTTACTTTTGCGTTAAATAATTTTTTTCTGTTTTCCACAGATTCCGAAGTCCCCGATCCCTTATTTAGCGGTTGAGTTAATTTTCCATCAATCGCAAGCTGTTAAAAAGGGTTTTAATACGATTGTAGGTTGAGGCAAAAATTTTCTTAATACATAATGGATCACTCAGAGTGCACTCCATTTGCACTCCAGAATAAATAGACTCATTGGAGGAGTTTAGCTAACTTATTGATTTTACTGGTGGGCCCACTAGGACTTGAACCTAGGACCAACGGATTATGAGTCCGCTGCTCTAACCAACTGAGCTATGGGCCCCTCTAAGAGCAAAGTAGAATAGCGTAATATTCTTGTGCTCGCAATTAGCGTGTTTGAAGTGATTGAACTTTCAGTTTATTCCGCTTTGGATAGTTACCCATTTTTATAATTTCTTTTTACGTTATATAAAATAAATTCAGTTAATTTTAAGTTTCCCTAGCTACTATGGCGCAAAAAATATAAAAGAAAGAAAAAAATGTCTGAAGAGTTACCTCAAAATAAGAATAATTCAGTTTTTGCT
>CAYTUN010000084.1:0-9352 GCA_964441315.1 uncultured Gammaproteobacteria bacterium
TTAGTAAGATAGAAAAATATAAGAAATATTATGAATGATATAGAAATGCTATATTGAGCAGATTATTTCAAAAGCAAAATTACAAGGCTTTAAAGGCATGTATCTGGAAATCGCGCTGCGCCTGAAAGCGAAACAGGACAAAAACGATGACAAAGCGCCGGAATTGCAGCAACTAGATTTTGAATTCGTATTGTTTGCTTCTGCTGTGATTGATTACGATTACATTATGTCGTTATTAGCTAAATACCCAGATCAGCAAGGCCCTGCCGAGCAAGAAAAATATCTTGCCCAAATTATTAGTTACCTTCAGTCGGATGCCAAATTCATCGATGAACGCGAGGAAATTATTGCTTATGCTAAAAGCTTAAAAGCCAGTGCAGGCTTGAGTGCCCACCAAGCCTGTCGCGGTTATGAGATTTTTAAAGCTGAAAAAGCAGCCGAGCAATTGGCGGCAATTGCCGCCAAGCATGGGATAGCAGCCACTGCGCTACAAGATTTTGTCGATGATATTTTGCGGCGGATGGTTTTTGATGGTGACCAATTGAGTAGTTTGCTAGCGTCGCTGGGATTGAGTTGGAGGGCGCGTGTGCAAAAGGAATTAGACATAATGCTTGATTTAGCGCCGCTGCTTCGCAAGCGGGCGCAGGGGCGGGAGATTTCAGGGTTGAGTGCGTATGAGTGATTTGAAGGAAATTGGGAAAGTGAAATTATCGAAGGTTGGGGTGGTGCCTAGGTTGCGGTTTCCGGAGTTTCGGGATGCAAGAGAATGGGTTGTAAAGCCGTTAGGAAAACTTTGTGAAGTGATGAATAACAGTAGAAAGCCCATTTCAAGCAATATTAGAGAAAAAGGTACTTACCCCTACTATGGTGCAAGCGGTATTGTTGACTATGTGCAGGGGTTTATTTTTGAGGAAAGGCTCCTACTTGTTGGAGAAGATGGCGCGAAATGGGGCGCTTTCGAAAAAACTGCTTTTATAGTTGAAGGTAAATACTGGGTTAACAATCACGCGCATGTCTTGAGAGCAACCGAGATCAATGACACTTTACTAGAAAATTATTTAGTAAAACTTGATATAACCCCATTTATTACTGGTGCAGCTCCGCCGAAATTAACGTTGAGAAAGCTAAAAGAAATACTAATACCTCTATCGCTAAACTTAAGAGAGCAACAAAAAATCGCCGACTGCCTGTCTTCTATCGATGAATTAATCGCTGCGCAAAGCCAAAAGATTGAGGCGCTAAAAACTCATAAAAAAGGTCTGATGCAGCAGCTTTTTCCAGCAGAAGGCGAAACTTTACCCAAGCTGCGTTTTCCGGAGTTTCGCAATACAGGAGGGTGGGTTGTAAAGCCATTAGGAAAACTTTGCGAGGTGCTAAATAATCGTAGAAAGCCAATTTCAAGCGACGTTAGAGAAAAAGGCATTTATCCCTACTACGGCGCAAGCGGTATTGTAGATTATGTGAGTAATTTTATTTTTGAAGAAAGGCTGGTGTTGATTGGAGAAGATGGTGCGAAATGGGGCGCTTTCGAAAAAACTGCATTCATAGTTGAGGGCAAATACTGGGTAAACAATCATGCTCATGTTTTAAAAACAACTGAAATTAACGACACATTGCTAGAAAGTTATTTAATAAAACTTGATATAAATCCATTCATCACTGGTGCAGCCCCACCAAAATTAACGCTCGGCAAATTAAAGGAAATACCAATACCTTTACCGCTAGAGCCAAAAGAACAACAAAAAATCGCCGACTGCCTATCTTCCCTAGACGAATTAATCAACGCCCAAACCCAAAAACTAGAAAAACTCAAACAACACAAAAAAGGATTGATGCAACAACTCTTCCCCAGCATTGACGAGCTGGCAGGGTGAGCAATGATTTTAAAATTTTTCTGGAATTTTATTATTCCAAGCTTCTAGCAATAAAGGCATTGTTGAATAATTAAAAAATAAAATAATGGGGTGGGGTAGGCCTCTTTGCCTGTCTTAGGCTCGGTGCTGCCGATGCGATGAGCAACCACAGGGGGTTGCCCCTACAAATAACCACGTTTTAATGTAACCAAATGAGAGCTAATCATGACCCAGCAAGAACGACAAGCCTTAGGAAAAACACTTTGGGACATCGCAGATCAACTACGCGGCGCAATGAATGCAGATGATTTTCGTGATTACATGCTGTCGTTTTTATTTTTGCGCTATTTATCCGACAATTATGAAGCTGCAGCAAAAAAGGAATTGGGCACAGATTACCCCGAAGCTGAAGTGGTGAATCAATCTAACATAACCGCATTACAGCATTGGTATGACAACAATCCTAACGATATCCCCGAATTTGAAAAGCAGATGCGGCGCAAGACGCATTATGTTATTCAACCCAAATATATGTGGAGCAATATTGTCAACCTGGCGCGCACGCAGGATAAAGAATTATTGCATACGCTAGAACAAGGATTTAAATACATTGAAAACGAATCGTTTGAAAATAATTTTCAAGGTTTATTTTCGGAAATTAATTTAAATTCAGAAAAATTGGGTAGACGTTACGAGGACCGCAATGCAAAATTGTGTACAGTTATTAATAAAATTGCCGAAGGTTTAGCAAAATTTTCCACTGACAGCGATACCTTGGGCGATGCCTATGAATATTTAATTGGCCAATTTGCTGCCGGTTCAGGAAAAAAAGCCGGTGAATTTTACACGCCGCAATCGATCTCAACCATTTTGTCAGCCATTGTGACTTTAGATAATCAGGATCCGGCTAGTGGTAAGAAAAAATATTTAGAAACCGTATTGGATTTTGCCTGTGGCTCTGGTTCGTTACTGTTAAATGTGCGTCATCAATTGGGCACTCATGGAATCGGCAAAATTTATGGACAAGAAAAAAATATTACCACTTATAACTTAGCACGCATGAATATGTTATTGCATGGCGTGAAAGACTCTGAATTTGAAATCTATCATGGTGATAGTTTATTAAATGAATGGGACTGGCTACGCGAAGAAAACCCCGCGAAAAAGCCTTATTTCGATGCCATCGTCGCCAACCCTCCCTTCAGTTACCGCTGGGAGCCAACTGAAGCGCTGGGCGATGATTTCCGTTTCAAAAATTACGGCCTTGCGCCTAAATCCGCAGCCGATTTCGCTTTTTTACTGCATGGCTTTCATTTCCTAAAACCCGAAGGCACGATGGCGATTATTTTACCGCACGGCGTTTTATTTCGCGGTGGTGTTGAAGAGCGCATTCGCCGCAAATTATTGCAGGATGGCAATATTGATACCGTCATCGGTCTGCCTGCTAATTTATTTTACTCAACGGGAATTCCGGTCTGTATTTTAGTGCTTAAAAAATGCAAAAAACACGAAGATATATTATTTATTAATGCCAGCGAACATTTCGACAAAGGCAAACGGCAAAATTATTTAATGCCCGAACATATAAAAAAAATTATTTCCACCTATCAATCACGTCAAGAGGAAGAGCGTTATGCTAAACGTGTGTCTTTCGATGAGATCAAAAAAAATGATTATAACTTAAATATTTCACGCTATATCAGTACTGCGCAGCGCGAAGAAGAAATCGACTTAAAAGCTGTCAATCGCGAGCTTGTAGCATTAGAAGAAAAAATTGTAACGGCAACGAAAAAACATAATGAATTTCTTAAAGAATTGGGTTTGGCAGTTTTGCCTGAAGGCTTAAAAAATTAGCATTTATGGTGGACGCAATTTTTTTGTGACGGAAAAACGAGGGCAACCGGCGTCATCGGGGGATTTTTACGGATAAGCTACTGATAAGATTTAAGTATACTAATATACTAAAAAAATTTTTTAGTGCTCAATCGCATCTTAAGATATGATGAGTATGTGTTTACTAAAATGATAAATTTTCACATGCGCCTAATTAAAGCTATTATAATTCTTTTCGCTTTTTTTGCTTACCAAGCAGCCGTCGCTTTACCGCAGCCGATGTTGATTAGTGTCTATTTGATTAATAATGCCTCGATTTCCTGGGGTACAATTTCTTTACTAAAGTATCAATCCGGTTATCCCGCTACTTATAGTCTTAATGCATCGCCTAATTATGTTGATCCTGCAATTGGCGATACCGCTAATCTTGTGTTTTTAATGCCCAATCATCAAGCAGCCCATTTTAACTTGATTTATGCTTATCCAGCAAAAATCTTCTGTAGAATTAATATAAAAACTATTGATAGCGATAATGTTGAAGTTACTGCTGAGCCGATTGCTAATCCTGGGCGTTATACTTGCAGTTACAGTGGAGACATAAATAGTGGCGATTTAAAAGTTGCTATTGAATTAAAGAGTAAAAAATAATGCTGAGATTACATGAAAAAAATTTACTGGAAATTACTGCTGCTACTCAGTTGTATTGGTCTAAGCTGTCATACGCAGGCTGATCCGCCTTCAGAAGTGTTAATGGGTCAGGGAGTGGTTAATATTACTTTCGGTTATTTTGATGCAGATAAATTTTCATTTTTTTCAGATGATTATAATCTTTTAATCAGTAGCTATCCGGCTTCCGCTACGCTTAATCAGATTGCATTCTCAGTGTTATTGAATAGCCAAATCAATAATGATGAGTCTTTCAGACTGGTTTATGGCGATATTCCTAATATTACAGAAATTTGTGATTTTGCGATTGCTTTAAACGGCAACAGCAGTATGCGTATTTATTTAGTTGAGTCTCATGCACCTTTTCATTGCGCTTTGTCTGGCGATCCAAATCTGGGAAATTTGGTGATTGATGTTGGGGTTTATTAATTATCTGCAATTAATTTCTTTCTGATTAAATCAGCTTTCAATTCCTGATAAAGCGCGGTAAATGTTTTGCTAAATGCGAAATAAGGAAATTTAGTTTTTTCTAAGTCCGCCAGCGTAATTTGAAAAGGAATATAAGATTGTTCTGTTTGAACACGCTGGAAAATAGGGCAGATTGCATCGGCAGCTTTGGCAATTTTAGCTTCGATGCTTTCTTTGTTTTCAAATTCATGCCAGAGCAAATAAAGTTGATCGCCAAATTCAGGGTTGATTTGCATTAGGCGGTTTAGCGCTTCTTTCTCTAATTGCTCTTTTTGTTTTCTTGCCTCGGTATCAAATAAAAAAGCGTCGCCTGCATAGATTTCTACGATGTCGTGAATTAATGCTAATTTGATACTTTTCAGTTCATCAATATTTTCGAATTCCAGCTTAAGGGGATTCATTAAAATTAAAACAATCATGCTAGCTGACCAGGAATGTTCGGCAGTGCTTTCTTTCCTGTCAGGGTCAGTTTGGGTATTACGAAAAACTTGTTTGAGTTTGCTGAGTTCTGAAATGAGTTTGTAGCTGTTTTGAAGGGTTGGCATAGTCTCTGATTTTTTACGATTTAGTGTAAATTCTATTATCAGAAGAATAACACAAAAAATATTATTTTCAGCAGCTATTTGCACCTGAAAATTTACCATCTTTTTTTGCTGTAATTTATCGAAAAAAATGCTTCATGAGGAATTGGGTTGTTGCAATTTTGCTGTGTATTTTGTAGCATCATTAAAGACAGTGCGTAAGAATTATAAATAAAAGCAGCCGATCTTGTCAGTAAATGAGTTAAAAACAATGTCGCCCTCATTAGAAGAAGCCAAGGTTTATATCGATTCCCTTGATTTTTCCGCAATAATCAACAAATTAGTTAAATATTCCGGTTGGTCTCAGGCTGATGCCAGTACCATTTCTCAGCTTTACCGCAATTATCTTTTTCTCAATAAAAAATACCGTGCCCAATATGGCATGTTACCGCCCTCGCTTGAAATTGATGAGTTTTGGCATAACCATATTTTAGATACCCGAAAATATCATATCGACTCTCAGGCCATTTTTGGCGAATATTTTCATCATTATCCCTATTTTGGTATTGACGGTAGGACCACGCCTGCTGATGCTGAAGCAGCGTTTGAGATACTGCAAAAGCTGCATTATCAAGAATTTGGAGATTATATTTATCAAGTTAGAAGTCAAATTAAATGGCCATCATTTAGAAATATTTTTAAACGTTTTAGCCTTGAAACTAATAATAAAAACTGGAGCCAATCATGATTATGCAAACGATTTTATGGATACTTCCATTTTTCTTGCTGGCTCTGGGGGCATTAATAGTTTCTGATATTTAGGTTTAGTTTTGCCTAAATCAGGAAAGGTGGCACATGTCAGTTATTTGATTATGTGCTTTTTAGTAATTTTTTTAGGAGTTTACTATGAAGAAGTTAATTAAATTATTTTCTTTGAAGAAAAAAGCTACTGCTGCAAGATGCGGTTAGGCTTGTTTTAGTGATTACCCCCTTTTTACGCTAGTAAAAAGGGGTGTTTAATTTGTTCCTAATTTTACTTGATCTTCTTCTATCGATTTTCCAATTAATGAATCAATTTGATGTAAATAATTTTCCCATTTTTCATCAGATGGCGCATTGGCAGCACAAACATCTGCCACACTTTTATCAAATTCGACTAACTGGCGTAATTTTTCATAAACTTCCTGATTAAATATTCGGTTAGTGCCGGTGATAACTTTTACGGTGTTGTAACTTGCTTCAAATCGCAACCGATTTTGTTCATAAGCAGTATAGGGCATGCCAAACTGGCAACGCAAAACAATATATTCTCTGGTTTTTCGCATCTGTATAATGGCATCGGTAATTTCACGCCAAAATGTAATCTTATATTTAATTTGTTCGGTTAATTGTAAATTTCTACTTTCTTGTTCCGCGCGTATTTCCGCCGCCTTATTATTTTCCATATTAGACTGCCAAGCCAAATAAAACCCGGCAATGGCAAAAACTGCCGTTAAAAAGTAAACAAAGATTTTTAATAACTTGACCCAAGTTTGCTCACGAGCAAACTTATTGACCACGTCCTCGAAGATTTCATGCTCCAGGAGGGAGATGATGTCGGATTTGCTGGCGTCGGAATTGAGTTTTTGCTTTCTAGCGCTCGCTTTGCTTACCTTTCCTTGCTTTTCCATACAGGTTCTCAATTGCTGGCAGATTCATTCTTGGCAGGTGAATTAAAGTATAGGAGGGAATTAGGGCTGTTGCCATGCTGTAGCAAATTAATGGTAATTACACCGAGATTTGCCCCATTTATCAAAACCCCTTGAAAATCCGCTTGCAAGCGGATTTTACTTTGCTACAATGCATGCTCTTTGCGCGGAGTGGTAGTTCAGCTGGTTAGAATACCGGCCTGTCACGCCGGGGGTCGCGGGTTCGAGTCCCGTCCACTCCGCCACTTTTATTCACCTTAATGGATTCCTATGCTGCAGAAGATGAGAGAGCATACCCAAGGCTGGTGGGCGATTGCCTTGGCAATTATTTTGGGCTTGGCGTTCGCTCTTTTTGGTATTCAATACTATCTCGAAGGCGGTAGTGACCAGCAAGCGGTCGCCAAGGTCAATGGCGTTAGCATCACGGAACAAGCCTATAACACCCTCTATCAACGGCTGCGTAACGATTATCTTATTAGCACCAAGCAGACTTTTTTATCTGATGAAAAGCAAGCCGAATTAAAGCAATTTGCTTTATCGCAATTGATTGAAAGAAGTTTGTTGGCTGAAAGTGCATT
This sequence comes from uncultured Gammaproteobacteria bacterium, assembly GCA_964441315.1. Classification (GTDB taxonomy): domain Bacteria; phylum Pseudomonadota; class Gammaproteobacteria; order CAYTUN01; family CAYTUN01; genus CAYTUN01. The sequence goes on from CAYTUN010000084.1 coordinate 7,608, forward strand.
TGATAATGCTTTTACCATCAGTGGTAATCAATTAAGCGCCGTGGTGCAATCTTTACCGATATTCCAGGTCAACGGACAATTTTCACCTTCCTTGTTTCAAAATGTCATCATTAATAATTATCCTTCAGAGCAGGCGTTTTTTAATGAGCTGAGACAAAATATTGCGGTAATTCAAGAGCAAACCGCTATTTTAAGTACCGGCATTGCGCTGCCTGATGAAATAAATCGCGCATGGGAATTAGAAATGCAAACGCGCGACACGGCTTTTTTAATTATTCCGCACGAGCGCTTTCAAAATGTTCAAATTTCTGCCGAACAAATTCAGCAATATTATCAGGCAAATGCAGCTGCATTTATGACGCCAGAGACTTTAAGCATCGATTATATTCAATTGACCGCTAATGACTTAAAAAAATCTTTGGATGTCAGTGAACAAGAAATTCAGCAATATTACCAGGATAATTCCGCAAGTTTTATGACGCCAGTGCGTTTTAAAATTGCAACGATTGTTTTAAATGTGCCTGAAGGTGCGAGCGCATCCGAATTGGAAAACATCAAGAAAAAAGTTGCGCGTGTTCAAAGCCAATTAGCTAAAGGCGATAATTTTAGTAAATTAGCACAGATTTATTCGCAAGCCGCTATAAAAACCGATGATGCGAATAAATTGCAATGGCAAACCAAAGATGATCTCGATGCGGTAGTTTTCGAAGTTGCTAATCGCTTGGATGCTGGACAAAGTTCAGCAGCATTTCAAACTGCAAAAGGTTATGAAGTGATTAAAGTAGTTGCGAAAGAACCGGCACAGCAAAAAACTTTGGCACAAGTGCATGATGAAATTAAACAACGTCTCATCGCACAAAAAAAACAAACTGCATTTGCTGACGCGAGCGAAAAACTAACGAATTTAACTTATACCAATGCGGACAGCCTGCAACCCGCGGCATCAGCGCTCGGTGTAAAAGTGCAAACTTCTGAACCCTTCACTAAACAAGGCACAAAAACCGGAATTACTGCTAATCCAAAAGTGATTACCACGGCTTTCAGTGATAATGTTTTAAAGCAAAAAAATAATAGTGATGCGATTCAATTGGATGAAAATACATTGTTAGTTTTGCGGGTGCATCAATATATGCCCGCTCACGAAAAACCTTTAAATCAAGTGCAGCCACAAATTGAAGCAATACTTAAAACACAAGCACAGCAAAAACAAGCGCAAACACTAGGGCAAAATATGATAACTGCCATGAAAAATGGCGCTAATCCAGCTGCTGATGCCGCGTCTAATCAATTAAGCTGGCAGCAAGCGCCACAACTCACCCGCCAAACCACGAAAATTGACCCCGCCATTATTTTAGCTGCTTTCAATTTGGCTTTGCCCCACAAAATCCCACAAATTACTGGCGTCAATTTAAAAAATGGTGATTATGCCGTGGTGATGGTTTCGCGAGTAACGCCAGGTGATATTAAAAAATTAACGCCTGCTCAAATGAATATTTTGCAGCAGCAGATTGCTAATAATGATGGTCAATTATTTTATGAAGTTTACAAAGCGGATTTGCTTGCTCGGGCGAAGATAAAGAATTATTTAAAATAATATACACTTGAAACGAAAGTTTTGGTTTTTCTTGCATAAAATAACGTGTGGGTTTCCAAAAAAATTCATGCTTTGATATTTGCGGAAAGTTTGATTAATCACCCCTCATCCGCCCCGTTGGGGCACCTTCTCCCGCAAGGGGAGAAGGACA
>CAYTUN010000085.1:0-8979 GCA_964441315.1 uncultured Gammaproteobacteria bacterium
AGAGCCTTCTCCCCTTGCGGGAGAAGGTGGCCCAACGGGCCGGATGAGGGGTGATAAAAATGGCGATATGCTCTATTCAAAGCCAAGTACCTTGAATAGAGTTAGCGGTGAATTATTTGAAACGAAAGATTTTAAATACGAAAGATTTTAACTAAAAAAAAAACAAAACAAAAATAAAACAAAGCAGAAATAAAAATTTGTTATTTAATTTTTTCTTCTTTGAACTCCAAATGCATACCATGCTTACCGGTTTCTTTATTGTAAGCGCGAGGGTCATACATTTTTTTCAATAATTTTTCTTTTTTGTTATTACGCGTGGTGGTTTTGTAGTAACCCGTTTTTTTGCCGTCTTTGTTAAGGCCGGGGGATACTAATTTTACTTTTACGATGGATTTGGATGCCATGATGAGGGTCCTGTTTTATTGTGCGCCGTTCTGTTGAAAATAAGCCAGGGCTTTTTCCAGGCCGAGCTTGTCAACGATACGTAAACCACGGGCGCTCAAGCGCAAATTAATGGTTTTGCCATTGGGTAATTTAAAACGATGGTTTTGCAAATTAGGCAAAAAACGGCGTTTAGTTTTGTTGTTGGCATGGGAAACATTTTGTCCTGCTTGTGGGCGTCTGCCAGTGATTTCGCATTGTCTAGCCATGATTGTCTCTATTTAAGTTAAGTCTGCAAAAAGAACGCAATTTATATCAAATACTAGGGCCCGCCGCAACCATCAACTGACCGCTTTTTTATGATCAGGATAATATTGCCAGATTTTTTGTTGCCACTGACTGGCTTTGACTTTGATTTTTTCCTCATCTAATAGAGTCAATTGACCGTTTTGCACTAAACACTTGCCGGCCACCCACACGTCGGAAACTTGTCTAGAATGTGTGGCGTAGACCAGCTGGGACAAGGGGTGATAGAGCGGTTGCGTGTTGCATTCAGCCATATTGATCGCAATGAAATCGGCTTGTTTCCCCACAATTAATGAGCCAATTTCCTGTTCTAAACGCAAAGCTTTTGCACCACCCAGAGTCGCGGCATAAAGCGCTTGCTCAACGCTGAAAGCAGTGGGATCTTTAGCAACAGCTTTAGCTAGCTGTGCCGCGACACGTAGCTCAGAAAACATATCCAGATCATTATTGCTAGCGGCGCCATCAGTGCCAATGCTGACATTAAGCCCATGCTTTAACATGCTATTGATTGGTGCAAAACCCGAAGCTAATTTCATATTGGATTCTGGGCAATGCAAAACATGCGCATTGATCGTTTGTAAAAATTCTAAATCTTTTGCATTTACTGAAACCATATGCGCGCATTGCAAATGATGTTCGGTAATTCCTAAATCTTTTAAGCGTTCGAGCGGGCGTTTTCCATGCTGTTTTAGGCTGTTTTCCACTTCTTCAAACGTTTCTTGCAAATGCAAATGGATCAGCATGTCAGTTCTTTCAGCCAATTTTTTTATAGCAGTAAAACTTTGATCAGAAACGGAATAGGGTGCGTGCGGGCCAATAGCAATATTAATTAACGGATGATTTTTCCAGGCGCGCCAGGCATCCTCAGTTTTGGCAATATATTCAGCAAGGGAATGTGCGTAGGGGGAAGGGAAATCAATGATTGCTTCAGCGATCACCGCGCGCATTTGGCAATTTGCAGTTGCCTCAGCGATGATTTCGCTATAAAAATAATTTTCATTAAAACAAGTGGTGCCGCCTTTCAGCATTTCAGCGATCGCCAATTCAGTCCCATCATAAATAAAGTCTCGCCCCATTAATGCTTTTTCTACCGGCCAGATATAATTTTCCAGCCATTCCATTAAAGGATAATCATCGGCAAAACCACGCAATAAAGTCATCGGGCTGTGTGTATGCGCATTAATTAAGCCCGGCATTAAAATATGATCTGGTTTTTTTATAAAATTTTTAGTCGAAAAATCCCGCAAAACTTCGCTTTCAGTGCCGACCGCCTTAATGCGGCCGGATTGCACTGCTAACGCACCGTTTTGAATTATTTTAAAACGCGGCTCAATCGGAATAATCCATCCTGCAGTCACAATAAAATCAACCATTTGCATAAAAAAACTCCTGAATTTTGATGTCACTATGTTATAATTTGCGGCCTTTTATAGGGTCTGTTTACCATTAGTTTTTCCGTGACGAAAAAGCAATGCTAAAAGATCTCAATGTCTAACCTGGTATCGAAAATTTATGGCTGAAAGCTACGCAAAAGAAATTACCGTTGTCTCGGTTGAGGACGAATTAAAGCAGTCCTATATGGATTATGCAATGAGTGTCATTGTCGGCCGGGCGCTGCCGGATGCGCGTGATGGTATGAAGCCAGTGCATCGGCGTGTTTTGTATGCGATGCAGCAATTAGGCAATGATTACAACAAAGCTTATAAAAAATCCGCCCGTGTGGTCGGTGATGTCATCGGTAAATATCATCCGCATGGCGATACCGCGGTTTACGATACGATTGTGCGTATGGCACAGCCATTTTCGCTGCGTTATTTATTAGTCGATGGGCAAGGCAATTTCGGTTCGGTCGATGGCGATGCGCCGGCAGCGATGCGTTATACCGAAATTCGTTTAACCAAATTAGCCCATGAATTAATGGCTGATCTGGACAAAGAAACCGTTGATTTCGTGCCAAACTACGATGAAACCGAATTTATTCCTGCCGTATTACCTGCAAAATTCCCCAATTTATTAGTTAATGGTTCTTCTGGCATTGCTGTCGGCATGGCGACCAATATCCCACCACATAACTTAAAAGAAACCATCGATGCCTGTATAGCGTTAATCGATCAACCCGATCTAACTTTTGATACATTGCTCCAATTACTACCAGGCCCAGATTTTCCCACGGCAGGAATTATTAACGGACGCGCAGGAATCATTGAAGCCTATAAAACAGGCCGCGGACGCATTCATTTGCGCGCACGCGCAAATATAGAAGGTGATGAGAACGCCAAGCAAACCATTATCGTTTCGGAATTACCTTATCAAGTTAATAAAGCACGTTTATTAGAAAAAATTGCTGAATTAGTACGCGAGAAAAAAATTGAAGGTATTACCGCAATTCGCGATGAATCCGATAAAGATGGCATGCGCATGGTGATCGAGGTTCGCCGTGGTGAAAATGCCGAAGTGATTTTGAATAATTTATATGCGCAAACGCAATTGCAAGTGGTGTTTGGCATTAATATGGTGGCTTTAGATGAATTAGGCCAGCCGCGCATTATGAATTTGCGCGATTTATTAAATGCATTTTTACAACATCGTAAGTCCGTCGTGACACGACGGACTTTATTCGAGTTGAGAAAAAATCGTGAAAGGGCGCATATTTTAGAAGGTCTGAGTATTGCTTTGGCTAATATTGATCCGATTATTAACTTAATTAAAAAAGCTCCAACGCCTGCTGACGCGAAAGAAGCATTAATGCGAGAAAATTGGCAGCCCGGCATGGTAGAAAGTTTATTAAAAAATAGCGAAGAAAGTTTATTTGAACCGAATGAAAAGTATGGCCTAATTAATGAAAACTATCATTTATCACCCGAACAAGCACAAGCAATTTTGGATTTGCGCTTGCAACGTTTGACCGCGCTTGAACAAGATAAAATTACCCAGGAATACTATGAAATCCTAGACGCGATAAGAAATTGCGTAGCAATTTTGCATCATCCGGAAAAATTATTAGCAGTGATTCGCCAAGAATTACAAGCGATCAGTGAAGAATTTTCCGATAAAAGACGCACCGAAATTTTGGAAACGCAGGAAGATTTTACGCATGAAGATTTAATTGCGGATGAACAAGTTATGGTGACAATTTCGCACCAAGGCTATGCAAAAACGCAACCGGTTTCCGATTACACGGCGCAACGTCGTGGTGGTAAAGGGCGTTCAGCCACTGCAACTAAAGAAGAAGATTTTATTAAGCATTTAATCGTCGCGAAAGCGCATGATACCTTGCTATGTTTCACCAGTCGCGGACGAGTTTATTGGTTAAAAACTTATTTAATTCCACAAGCTAGCCGGCAATCACGTGGTAAGCCTTTAGTTAATTTATTGCCGTTAGAAACCAACGAAACGATTTCAACGATTTTACCCTTGCGTGAATTTAGTCAAAATGAATTTGTTGTTTTAGTGACGCGTTTGGGCACGATTAAAAAAATGCCTTTGGAGCATTTATCGCGTCCGCGCGCTTCCGGCATTATCGCGATTAATTTAAATGAAAATGATGATTTAATTTCTGCCGCTATTACTGATGGTAAACAAGATATCATGTTATTTAGTGACACCGGCAAGGCGATTCGTTTTCATGAAGATGAATTGCGCGCTATGGGAAGAAATGCTTCCGGTGTGCGTGGTATTCGTTTGAAAAATGATCAAGCAGTCATTGCAATGATTGTTGCTAATGAAAAACAAACAATTTTATTAGCATCTGAGCGTGGTTATGGTAAACGCAGCGAAGTTTCTGAATTTCGTTTAACGGGTCGTGGCGGTCAAGGCGTCATTGCGATTGCAACCACCGAAAGAAACGGCCGTTTAATTGCCGCCGTACAAGTCACTGACGAAAATGAAATGATGTTAATCAGCGATAAAGGCACCTTAGTCCGCAGCCGCGTCGCCGAAGTTTCCGTGATGGGACGTGCAGCGCAAGGTGTACGTTTAATTAATCTAGCAGCCGATGAAAAATTAGTTGGCGTTGAAACAGTGATTGAATTAGAAAATTCAGAAGAATTTTGATTTAAAATTTAATCGTATTTTATCTTATCTTTTCGCAGGGCGGATTAGCGCAAAGCGCGTAATCCGCCGTTTTTTTAATGCTAAATAAATAGTGCAAATTCAAAATCAAGAGATTGCCGCGTTCGCTTTCGCTCTCTCCCAATGACAAGAATTTTATTTAGATCAATTGCCATTGCATTCCCTACTACAAAGTGCATCACATAACTTTCCTCAAAAAACCGATAAAATACTAAAGTCAGACGATTACCACCCAAACTTGACCACCCCCTAGATGGGAGCGCCAGCTCCCATATTGATTGAAATCAAATTGATTCCCCGCTGAAAGAATTATTCTAATGACTCCAAAACTTAAACCTAAAGGAGGTCATTATGGATCGTTCTGAAGCTGGTAAAAAAGGAGCTGAAGCACGTCACGCAAAAAGCCCGGAAGAAGAATCCAAGATAGCAAAAAAAGCAGCTGAAACCCGTAAGGAAAAAGACCCAGATGCTTTTAAAAAAATGGGCCAAAAGGGTGGCTCTGCTTCAGGTAGTAGTCGAGGTGGAGAAAATAAAACTAGCAGTCGTGAGAGCGAAGAGTAGTAGATTAATTTTAGTAGTTTAGTTTTTAACTCTGCAGTTGTTTAAGCCGCAGGCTGAAAAGCCTGCGGCTTTTTTTGTTAAATTTACTGAACTCTTTTCATGATTAAATCAACGTCATGATAATTTCGGTCATGGTAACTGTAGTAACATACGATTTCGGTATAAGTATTATGGAGAACACGATAGCCAAAATTACCATGCTTTTGGTTTGAATGTTTTGCTTCAGTAATGTTACCATTTGCATCGACTTCAAGGGGCTTTGGTTGATTTGCTGAACTTTCAAAATTCCATAGTGGAGTGCTTACTTCAGCTTTATGAGTAGCGGTAACTTTACCATTGTAGTACCTTAATTCATTAGAGGAAGGACAATAAACTTTTGCTTTTGCTTCATTGTCAAATATGATTTTATCCTCACTCGCAAAAACATTCTGCGCCAAGCAAGCGGATAAGCTAACTACCCCAGCTAAAACAAATTTTTGTAATTTCATAAAGCCTCTTTATTAACAAATTTTAAGTACCATAATTTTAAAATGAAGCATAAATAGAAGCAACTTGATTAATCTTAAAGCAAGCTTAAACCCCCCCCAATTTCGATGTATTTAATGATTTCTTTCAGCCCTCATTAGTTAATCAGGCAAAATTGTCTTTTTAAGTTAAAGCGATATTACATAAAAAAATGCCAAAGTTAGCTATCACTTCAGTAAGCAATCCAATAAAATCCCTGCGGCAAAAATGATTATTAAAATTGAATTCGAGGCAACATGGATAAAAATTCCATTCCAGTCATTACCATCGATGGTCCCGGTGGCACAGGCAAGGGTACTTTGGCGCGTTTATTGGCCAAGCATTTAAATTGGCACTTGTTAGATAGTGGCTTGATTTATCGTGCGCTCGGTTATTTTGCGCATGATAAAGCTGTGTCGCATTCTAACGAAGAGGCATTATTAGAATTAATCAAACAGATGCAAATTCAATTCATAGAAAGTAATCATAAAACCCAGGTTTTGCTGATGGGGCAAGATATTAGCCTCCATTTGAAATCACCTGCTGTAGGGGAATGGGCTTCTCAAGTTGGCGCACACAAACTTGTGCGTCACGCTTTATTAAATTGGCAACGCGATTTTTTACGGCCCCCAGGATTAGTGGCGGATGGACGCGATATGGGTACGGTGATTTTTCCTGACGCTACAGCAAAATTTTTCCTTGATGCAAGCCTTGAAGTGCGTGCAAAAAGGCGTTTTGATGAGTTGAGTCGGCAAGGGGGATGTGATAGTCTTGCGCAGCTCATGAAGCAGCTGGCAGTAAGGGACGAGCGTGATAGTAGCCGCGCGGCAGCGCCGATGAAGGCCGCAGCTGATGCGTATGTTATCGATACCAGCCAATTATCTGCGGAAAGTGTCTTTCATGAAGCGATCAAATTTTTAGCTGATAAAGGTTTGAAAGTTTAAACAGGTCTTACAAGGGCCTAATAAAAATCCGATTAATTGCTTCTTTTTGCATGAAATTAATCGGATTTTTATTAGGTTTTTGTAAGTTAGATTAATTAACCCGTGTTAATCAAAATTTGATTAAACATATCTGAAAGGTTTTTAAATATTAATATGTCAACCCATTCTCAAAGTTTTGCCGAATTATTTGAAAAAAGTTTTGCACAGAATAAAGGCGTTCCTGGTGATCTAGTCGAAGCAAAAGTGCTTTACGTCGATCACGATCGCGTCATTGTTGATACCGGTTTGAAATCAGAAGGCGTCATTGCCCGCGCCGAATTTGGTGAAGAAAGCGTTTCAGTTGGCGATCACATTAAAGTTTACATTGAAAGTATTGAGGATGGTTTTGGACATACTAATGTTTCTCGCGAAAAGGCCAAGCGTTCAGAAGCTTGGGCTGCATTGGAAGAAGCACATAACAGTCGCCAAAATGTTAAAGGCTTGGTGGTTGAGCGCGTCAAAGGCGGCTTTACGGTTGATGTACTTTCTGTGCGTGCATTTTTACCTGGCTCTTTAGTTGATGTGCGACCAGTGCGTGATTCAGAGCGTTTGGAAGGTAAAGAGTTAGATTTCAAAATTATTAAAATGGATCAACGCCGCAATAACATTGTGGTTTCCCGCCGCGCGGTGATTGAAGAAGAAGGCGGCTCTGAGCGCAAAAAAGTATTGGAAAGCCTGGAAGAAGGTCAAGAAATTACCGGTGTCGTTAAAAATATTACCGATTACGGTGCATTTATTGATTTAGGTGGCGTTGATGGCTTGTTGCATATCACCGATATTGCTTGGAAGCGGGTTAAACATCCAGCAGAAGTATTAACGGTAGGTAACGAAATTCGCGTAAAAGTATTGAAATTTGATCGCGATAAACAACGTGTTTCCCTCGGCTTGAAGCAATTGGAAGGCGATCCTTGGCAAGATATCGAACGCCGTTATCCAGTTGGTACGCGTTTGTTTGGTGTGATCACGAATATCACTGATTACGGCTGCTTCGTTGAAGTCGAATCCGGTATCGAAGGTTTGGTTCATATGTCTGAAATGGATTGGACCAATAAAAATATTCACCCAGCCAAAGTAGTGCAATTAGGCGAAGAAGTAGAAGTGATGGTGTTAGAAGTGAACGAAGAACGCCGTCGTATTTCATTGGGTATGAAGCAGTGCAAGCGCAATCCCTGGAAAGAATTTTCAGATAACCATGAAAAAGGTCAAAAAGTCAGCGGTAAAATTAAATCGATTACCGATTTTGGCGTATTCATCGGTTTAGATGGTGGCATCGATGGTTTAGTGCATGTTTCTGATCTCTCCTGGAAAGAAAGCGGTGAAAATGCTGTTAGAAATTATAAAAAAGGTGATGAGATGGAAGCTGTTATTTTGGCCATCGATCCCGAGCGTGAGCGAATTTCTTTAGGCGTGAAACAATTAAGCTCCGACCCCACGGCTGATTTCCTTGAGAGCCATCCAAAGGGCAGTAGAGTGAAAGTCACTATCACCGAAGTCCAACCTAAAGTGCTAATGGTCAAATTGGCCGATGAAATGGCTGGCCAGATCAAGTCACAAGATATGGAAAAAGACCAAGCTGATAATCTGGAGCAGCAGTTCAAAGTTGGCGACGAAATCGAAGCGATAATAATAGGTGCGGACCGCAAAGCATCTATGTTAAACTTGTCGCTGAAATCTTCAGAAGATAAACCTAAAGCTTCCAAAAAGCCGAAACCCGAAGAAGTTACCAATACAAAGTTGGGCGATTTACTTCGCGAGCAAATGGAAGATAAAGAAGGTAAATAGGCCATTAATCCTAGACATCGATGAAGACGCTTCAGGGCAGGGACGCCCACCACATTATAAATGGCTTCGCCATTTATCTTTTTGGATTCGATCATTTCTGCTTGTTTCACCTCTCTACTTCCCATATTACAAAAATTCATCTATTTAAAATTAATTTTGCATTTGCGAAATTAATACAGTTTTTTTGAAAATAGTTTGTGATCACCCCTCATCCGCCCTGACGGGCACCTTCTCCCACAAGGGGAGAAGGATTTCATCGTTGTTCAGTAGCTTTTCATAACCAGGCTTATTTCATTGCATTAGACTTCTTGCATAACCGGCGTCTTTTGCCGGCTGGCGGCGTTGTGTTGCTTGCTCGGTGCTCATTTACGGGGAGTAAACTCCGCTCCTC
>CAYTUN010000086.1:0-8917 GCA_964441315.1 uncultured Gammaproteobacteria bacterium
TTGTCCTTCTCCCCTTGCGGGAGAAGGTGCCCCAACGGGGCGGATGAGGGGTGTTCTTAGTCACATTGACTCATAATAAAACTTGATTGAGATGCCTAATCGTCATTGTTGCCTCATCACTAAGACAACGATTTTCATTAATTGACAACCCCAGCTCAATTATCTAACATTGGCCCTCTTTTTTAACGAACCGATTCGCATTATGAAAAGAACATTTCAACCCAGCAATCTTAGACGTAAACGCACCCATGGTTTTCGTGCCAGAATGGCAACGGCAAAAGGTCGTCTCGTTATCAACAACCGTCGTCGCAAAGGACGTAAGCATTTATCAGCTTAACACGGTGATGAAAGTCCGCTGGGAACTTTGCCGTCTTCGTCATCCAGAAGCTTTTCAGGTCTTATATCGTCAAGGCAAGCGTTTTTTTAGCCCACACTGGATGTTAATTAGTTCAGCTAATTCGCTTAATCATGCCCGCCTTGGCATGACTGTACCAAAAAAGACTGCCAAATTAGCGGTGGAACGCAATCGTTTAAAACGCCTGTCTCGTGAAGTTTTTCGAAGTCAACAAGAACGTTTACCTGCTGTAGACCTACTGTTTCATTATCGCCAAGCCGATAAAACAGCTCAAAATACTTCAACTCGCGAGGAACTCGAAAGCCTATGCAAGCAATTAATCGCCTACTACAGAAAGCTATCTTCAAATTGATTCGCTTTTACCAAATTGCCATCAGTCCCTTTTTAGGCAACCGCTGCCGTTTTCACCCCAGCTGTTCCGCTTACTTTTATGAAGCGCTTGCGCTTCATGGCTCCTGGAAAGGGCTTTTACTCGGTATCAGACGTCTGCTAAGATGCCATCCTTTTCACGCTGGTGGCTTTGATCCGGTGCCTAACTCAAAAGTAGAAAACGATGGATAATATTAGAAAACTAGTTTTATATGCGGCTTTAATTGTTGTCGCCATGTTGCTGTGGCAAAACTGGCAGGAAGAATTTGCGGCTGGGGCCGCAAAAAAGGCACGTGGGGAGATCGTTCAGGACAACAACACTAGCGCTCCGCCCAAGGATTTGCTTTCAGCTGCCAAGCCTCAAAATGGGCAGATTACTGCGGCTAATCAAGTGGTGCAAAATTCAGAGGCTAAAATTACGCCGATTGAAGTCCAAACAGATGTATTGAAAATTCAAATTGATCCCAAGGGCGGTAATTTAATTTCAGCGCAATTATTAAATTATCCTTTGGATATCAAACAAAAAAATATTCCGGTCACTTTATTGACGAATAATCCCGATCAAATTTATGTAGCGCAAACCGGTTTGATCAATAAAGAAGTTGGCCCCGATACGGAAACCGATCAGGCGATTTTTAGCGCTAAACAAAATCATTATCAGCTTGCTGATGGTCAAAACACTTTAACCGTGCCGCTGACCTGGGAAAAAAATGGCGTTCAAGTCACCAAATTATTTACTTTTACCCGTGGCAGTTACGCGATTCCAGTGAGCTATGAAATTAAAAATAATTCGTCCAATCCCTGGAATGGTTATTTTTATATGCAATTGCATCAAAAAGAAATTCCTAGCACATCGAGCTTTTTGGGATTACATACTTTTTCAGGCGCGTCCATTTCCAGTCCGGATGATCGTTATCAAAAATTGTCCTATGAGAATTTAGCTAAACATAATGTCGATCAATCATTTGCTGATGGTTGGTTAGCATTTCAACAACGCTATTTTTTAACCGCCTGGGTGCCAACGACGAATCAAACTTATCATTACTACAGTCGTAATAATGGCGATTTATATAGCTTAGGCGCTGTCAGCCCACAAATTACGGTTGCATCAGGCGCCAGCACAAATGTTAGTGGCACTTTGTATGTTGGTCCTGAAATTAAAGAACAACTCGAAAAAGTTTCACCGAATTTAGATATGACGATTGATTTTGGTTGGCTCTGGCCGATTTCATTTGCGATTCTTTGGTTGATGAAAAAAATTCATATGTTCGTGCATAACTGGGGTTGGTCAATTGTTATTGTCACATTATTGATTAAATTGGCGTTTTATCATTTATCAGGTAAAAGCTATAAATCCATGGCAAAAATGCGTGATTTAGCGCCAAAAATTCAAGCGCTGAAAGAACGTTACGGCGATGACCGCCAAAAAATGGGCCAGGCGACGATGGATTTATATCGCAAAGAAAAAGTTAATCCTCTAGGCGGTTGTTTGCCGATGGTGGTGCAAATTCCATTTTTTATTGCTTTGTATTATGTATTAATTGAAAGTGTCGAATTGCGCCAAGCGCCTTGGATTTTTTGGATCCAGGATTTATCTGCAAAAGATCCGTATTTTGTGCTGCCAATTTTGATGGGTTTAAGTATGTTGCTACAACAAAAACTCAATCCGCCACCACCCGATCCGATGCAAGCAAAAATGATGATGCTATTACCAGTGGTATTTACCGTACTATTTTTAGCATTCCCCGCCGGTCTGGTGCTTTACTGGTTAGTCAACAACCTAGCCTCGATTGCGCAGCAATCGTATGTGCTTTATCGTCATGAGCGTTCGCCGAAAAAATCATGAACCTGTTTCAATAATAGTTGCTTGCTGTAAAAAGCATTTATTGTTGTAAAACTACTAAAGTTTTTTTCAGGCTAACTATTATTGAAGCAGCTTCATCAATATATGCAATTATCATCTGATACGATTGTAGCTAATGCCACTGCATCAGGGCGTGCAGGCGTTGCAATCATTCGTGTTTCAGGCAGTGCTACGCAAAAAATCGCACAAAATATTTTAAAAAAAATCCCTCAGCCACGCATAGCTGAATTTCTACCGTTTTATGATTTTGATCAACAAATTTTAGATCAAGGTATCGCCATTTTTTTCCCCAAGCCTCACTCACTAACTGGCGAAGATGTATTAGAATTGCATTGCCACGGAAATGCGATTCTGGTTGATATTCTGCTAAATTCAATTTGTAAACTAGGCGCGCGTCCCAGCGCGCCTGGTGAATTTTTACAACGTGCTTTTTTAAATAATAAAATTGATTTAGCCGAAGCCGAAGCAATTGCTGACATGATTGATGCGCAATCTGAGCAAGCTTTACGTTCAGCCTCACGTTCCATGCAAGGCATTTTCTCTGAAAAAATTCAAATTATTTTGCGGCAATTAATTGAATTAAGAAAATTAATCGAGGCTTATATTGATTTTTCTGATGAAGAGATTGAATTTCTCAGTCAAAATGAAATTAAAATGCAGCTAGAGAAAATTTTAGAATTAATCATTTTTGTAGAAAATAGCGCTACTCAAGGTGCTTTATTACAATCTGGTATGCGAATCACTATCATAGGTGAGCCTAATGCCGGTAAATCCGAATTAATTAATCGTTTAACTGGTCAAGCGACCGCCATTGTTACTCCTATTGCCGGCACTACGCGCGATGTCATTCGTGAAAAAATCCAGATTGATGGTTTACCCGTGCATTTAAGCGATACTGCTGGTATCCGCGAAACTGAAGATCTGGTGGAACAGCTCGGTATTGAGCGCGCTTTGCAAGAAATTGAAATGGCTGATGCGATTTTATTAGTGCATGATGGCACGAAAAATTTTGTTGAAAGCAATTTATTGGAAAAAGTAGCACATAAAAAATTAATTATTATTTTTAATAAAATCGACCTAACCAAACAGCAGCCTAAAATAGAAATCGACAGTTTTGGCAATTCACGCATTTATTTGTCTGCTAAAACAGGCGAAGGTATTGGTTTATTAAAACAATGTTTGAAAAATCTGGTTGGTTATCAGGCGCAGAGTGAAAATGTTTTCTCAGCCAGAAGAAGGCATTTAGTGGCTTTAGATCAAGCTAAAAAAAATATAGAAGCTGCAATCAACCTTCAGCAATCGAATTATTTGCCAGAACTCCTCGCTGAAGAATTGCGGCTGGCGCAAGTCGCATTAGATGCCATTACGGGGCGTTTCTCGAGTGATGATTTATTAGGGGAGATTTTTTCCAGTTTTTGTATTGGTAAATAAAAGAGTTTATTATTAAATTTTAATACCCCGCGAGAGTGTTCATCACTCTTCCTTTCTTTCGTAACTAAAAAGTAATTGTAGACAAATCCTGGTAGGAGTTACTGTGACTCAACTATCAGTAAAAAATACGGGTTTTTCTCCTATTTAAAATGGTTAATAATCAGCAATTTGCCAATTTAAAAAATCCATCTTTGATTAGACTTGCGAATGAAATAATCAAAGCATTACCACCGATTGTCACTCCGGAGATTTTTATTAGATAAGAGCCTAGAGCACATAATGCTCGATTTTTCTTGACCCGGCTCTATGCTCAATTGCAAAAAGCATCTGACTAAAAAACCACAGTTTCAAAGCATTTTGCGGCGAAAATCGCACAAGTTTTAAACTAAATTTAAGGTTATTTTCTTAATTTAGTGTAAAATTTTATCCCTTTAATTTAATTCTAAATATAAAATAATCATGTATTCGGGTCATTCGTACGATGTATTAGTGGTTGGAGGAGGCCATGCTGGTTGTGAGGCAGCAGCGGCGGCAGCACGAATGGGAGCAAGGACTTTACTTTTGACACACAGTATAGAAACGATTGGCCAAATGTCTTGTAACCCCTCTATTGGCGGCATTGGGAAAAGTCACTTAGTCAGAGAAATCGATGCGCTTGATGGGTTGATGGCGCGTGCTGCGGATAGGGCAGCGATTCATGTGCGTGTGCTGAATGCGCGTAAAGGGCCAGCGGTACAAGCGACACGGGTGCAATGCGATCGCAGCTTATACAAGCAAGCGATGCGCCAAATGATAGAAAATCAGCTTAATTTGAGCTTGTTTCAGCAAGCGGTTGATGACCTGATAATTGAGAATAATCGGGTTCTTGGCGTTGTTACACAAAGTGGATTGCACATTAAGGCAGAAACCGTAGTGTTAACTACGGGTACTTTTCTTGCTGGTTTAATCCATATTGGGCATTCAAATTATGCTGCGGGCCGCGCTGGTGATCCAGCAGCGGTCAATTTGGCCAGACAGCTGCGCCGCTTGCCTTTTCGTGTTGGCCGTTTAAAGACAGGAACCCCGCCACGAATTGCAAAGAACACGATAGATTTTAGCGCCTTGGAAGAACAAGCAGGGGATAATCCGATACCTTATTTATCGCAATTTAAAACGCCGGAGCATCCGCCACAAGTTTCTTGCTTTATTACTCATACCAATCTGGCAACGCATGAAATTATTAAAGCGCATTTAAATGAATCGGCAATGTACAGTGGCATCATTGAAGGCCGTGGCCCTCGGTATTGCCCGTCGATTGAAGACAAAATCGTGAAATTTGCTGAGAAAAATGCTCACCAGATTTTTTTAGAGCCGGAAGGATTAGAAGTTAATGAAATTTATCCTGCTGGACTTTCTACGAGTTTGCCTTATCATGCGCAAGCTATTTTAGTCAGAAGCATGAAAGGCCTTGAAAATGCGCATATTACCCGTCCAGGTTATGCGATTGAATATGATTATATCGACCCGCGAGAGGTTTATCCTTGGCTGGAAACGAAAAATATTCAACATCTTTTTCTGGCCGGCCAAATTAATGGGACTACGGGTTATGAAGAAGCTGCTGCTCAAGGATTATTGGCGGGCATGAATGCAGCTTTGAAGGTGGCCGGTAAGACAAATTGGTATCCACGACGCGATGAAGCTTATCTAGGTGTCATGGTTGATGACCTAGTGAATATTGGCACCAATGAGCCCTACCGCATGTTTACTTCGCGTGCTGAGCACCGATTAATGTTACGCGAAGACAATGCAGACGATAGATTGACAGGGATTGGCTATCAGTTAGGTTTAGTCAGCAAAGAACGTTATCAAGCATGGCAAGCCAAAAGCCAGGCGGTAGCAGAAGCAAAAGTGTTGCTAAACAATACTTTGATTAAGCCAAACAGCAGTGAAGCGGCAAAATTAGCAAACCTGGCGGATTTGCGATTGGAACAAGCAGTTAACGCAATGGATTTATTAAAGCGCCCAGAGATCAGCTACTCACTGTTAGAGCAATCTTTAGACGGTAAATTGCAGTCAATATCAACGTCTATTGGAAATCTAGTGACAATCCAGCAGAAATACGCGGGTTATATTAAACGTCAGCAAGAAGAAATTAAAGGACTAAGAAATGATGAGGACATCTTGATTCCTATTGGCCTCGACTATAGTCGAATCAACGGGCTTTCAAACGAAGTCAAAGAAAAATTAAATGCGGCCAAGCCGATAACTATCGGTCAAGCGAGCCGCATCTCGGGTGTGACACCGGCAGCGGTGTCATTATTATTGGTGTATGCTAAGAAAAATAAGATCAAAACTTAAATTAGAAAAGGATATACAAATGGGGACGACCAAAGACAGCAGTCGTGAGGTGATTCCTGTAGATATCCATCTATCAAAACAAGAATTAAAGACTGGAATCGAAGCACTTAAACTTCCTTTTAAGGTGGATGACATTACCTTAAACGATTTTATTCGTTACATGATTTTAATGTTGAAATGGAATCGTAGTTATAATCTTACAGCAGTGAGGAAACCGAGTGATATCATACGCCGGCACTTTCTCGATTGCCTGGCTGTGGCGCCTTACATCACAGGTCAACGCATTATTGATGTGGGATCTGGAGCGGGGCTGCCGGGCATTGTATTGGCTTTAGTTTATCCAAAAAAGCAGTTTTATCTTTTGGACGCTAATGGCAAAAAAGCACGCTTCTTAATGCAGGTAAAAACAGATCTTGCCTTAAGCAACGTGACTGTGGTGCAAGAGCGTGTGGAAGACTATCGGGATGATGACTTATTCGACATCATCATCACTCGCGCTTTTGGCAATATGGCAGAAATTGTTTCAACAACAGAACGCCTTTGCCGTCCAGGTGGACAAATCCTTGCGATGAAAGGTGTTTATCCAAATACCGAATTGGCTGATTTAAAGCATAAATATGAAGTCATTCAATTAAATGTACCTTTCCTGGAAGGAGAGCGACATTTAATTATTGTGGAAAAATAGAGACTTTGCTCAGGCCATAAGGATTAATTAAAATGAAAAAATCCGCAGAAATTCTGCGGATAATTTTTTTCCTGAGAAAATTATGTCGCAAAAAGTGATCGCAGTAGCTAACCAAAAAGGCGGAGTCGGTAAAACCACCACTTGCGTGAATTTAGCTGCATCACTGGCTGCCATCAATCGCAAAATACTTCTCATTGACTTTGATCCCCAAGGCAACGCCACCGTTGGCAGTGGCGCCGATAAAACGCAATTAAAAGGCATGATTGATCAGGCTTTGCTGGGTGAGAAAAATATTAATGAGATTATTCTTTCCACGCCTGCTGCTTACGATTTAATTGCAGCCGATCAGCAATTGACCGCCGCTGAAATGCAATTAATGCGACGTTCGCAGCGTGAATTTGTATTGCGGGAAATGATTGCCTCTATTAAAACACCATACGATTTTATTTTAATCGATTGTCCGCCTTCGCTGAATATTTTAACGGTTAACGCTTTGGTTGCCGCGAATTCAGTTTTTATTCCCTTGCAATGCGAATATTTTGCATTGGAAGGCCTGGCATCTTTATTAAAAACAATTGAGCAATTGCGGCAAACCGTTAATAAAAATCTCATGATTGAAGGATTATTGCGCACTATGTATGACGGTCGTAATCGGCTGACGCATGAAATTAATGAAGAATTGAGCAAACATTTTGGTGAAAAACTATTTACCACCGTTATTCCCCGCAATGTACGAGTTGCTGAAGCACCGAGCTTTGGTATGCCAGTGTTATTATATGATCGTCAATCGCAGGGCGCGCAATCATACCTCGCCTTGGCAAGCGAGCTATTGCGGCGTTTGCAAATGTAACAGAAATTATCAGGTAAAAAGACATGACATTGAAACGCGGTTTAGGAAGAGGATTACAAGAGTTATTGAGTAATTCTAGCTCGCAAGCGGAGCATGCTGCTGGAGCACATGAAAATAATATTAGTAACGATAATTTCAGCACAATTTATTTACCTATTGAAAAATTAAAGCCCTCACGTTTTCAACCTCGCCGTGATTTTAATGAGGAAAATTTAAAAGAATTAGCACAATCGATAAAAAAACACGGCATTATTCAGCCATTAATTGTCCGCCGTGCGGATGATGATTATGAAATTATTGCCGGTGAACGCCGCTGGCGCGCAGCATTAATTGCTCAATTGTCACAAGTCCCGATTAGCATTCATCAAATCAGCGATGAAGAAGCGATGGCATTTGCCTTAATTGAAAATATTCAACGGCAAAATTTAAATCCCATCGAAGAAGCGCGTGCGATTCAGCGTTTATCCGAAGAATTTGCGATGACACATCAAGATTTGGCTGATTCTTTGGGGAAATCACGCACGACCATTACTAATTTATTAAGATTGTTACAGCTCGAAGACACCGTAAAAATTTATCTTGAACGTGGCGAAATTGAAATCGGCCATGCTAAAGTTTTATTAGCATTGGAAAAACCGGCACAATTGAGCGTCGCGAAACAAATTGTCGAATTGGGTTTATCAGTACGTGCTACTGAAAAATTGATTCAAAATAAAAACCAAATTTTGACACAGGTTAAAACAGAATATCCTGAGTCAGATCCAGATTTGATTCGTTTTGAACGGGATTTAAGTGAAAAATTAGGAACGCGGGTAAATATTAAACATAAGAATAATGGACAAGGGACGTTAACGATTCATTATTATTCTTTGGATGATTTAGATAGTTTGTTGCAAAGATTTTAAGCCAGAAATATTTGTTAAACTGAAAAAGCATATTAAGTATTTTTCGAGTTGTTTAAATCACCCCTCATCCGCCCCGTTGTGGCACCTTCTAGCTCAGGGGGGGGAGGAGAACGGGGATGCC
>CAYTUN010000087.1:0-8249 GCA_964441315.1 uncultured Gammaproteobacteria bacterium
TCATCCGCCCCGTTGGGGCACCTTCTCCCACAAGGGGAGAAGGACAACTTCGGTGTCATCTGCCATAAAACAAGTAGTATTGCAAACAAGTAGTATTGCTATGAAATATGCTTTTGATGAAAAGCGGTTGAACCTTGAGGAGAGCCTTCTCCCCTTGCGGGAGAAGGTGCCCCAACGGGGCGGATGAGGGGTAATATAAATTAATTATTAATCCATTATTCCACTGGAAAAGAATATTTCCTCGCATAAAAATTATCAGAAATCGATAAATATTTCGGCACTTGCCAGTAAGTGTGATAAATATAATTCAACACTAGCTCGCGATATTTTTCATAATCAAATTTTTCTGCCAGAATATAATAAAATCTTGCGCCTTTATAATCGAAAGATTTAACCTGCATTTGTTTGAAATATGGCGCATATAATTTTATGTCGGGATAACTGCTATCTAGTATGAGAAAATTTTTACCGGCATATTGTTTAAAATCCGTAATTAAATCCCCTTGCCTACCATGGACACTGCCGACGCCAAACATAATGGCGTCAATGCCGCTATCAAAATGCATCATATCCGCTGTCGCATAACTATGGCTGGCAAAAATATAATTTTGGTTATACGAACTTAAATTTTCACGCACGGATTTGTGATGAAAAAAATAAACCAGGTCAGTGTAATTTTCACCATCAATGCTTATTTTTTGCCAAACATTGAGTGGCAAACTTAAAACCAATATTAATAATATTAAATGCAGGCCAGAAAAATAGTAATTAAATTTTAGCGCTTTTATCAACTGACTATCAGAAAAAACATATCCCGCAATTACAAAAATTAGTGGAATAAATGAAAATACCCAATGCAAGCCAATCATTTTAAAGAAGCTAAGAACAAAAAAGAAAGCCAGCGGTATGAATGCGCTGTAATAGAACAATGAAAAAGCAGGCGCTGGTTTATCAGCAAGCAGTTTTCTCGAGTTCCGCAAGAAAAAATAAAGTATCACAGGTGTCAGACTATAGCAGAGAAACAACAAATAAATCAAAGGATCATAGCCATTAAAACCTGCATCATGATTACGATTAAACACATTAAATAAAATATTCGCCCAGGCATGATGGTAATTCCAATAAATATTGATCAGTCCAAAAGGCAAAACAGCTGTAAATAAAATTAAGAAACCTAATAACCGTTTTTTTGAAGCATAATGTGTAAGAAAATAGATAAAAAAAGCCAAACCCAGCAATACAGCAAAATACTTCGATAAAAAAGCCAAACCTAAGCAAATGCCGCTTAGTAAAAAATAAAATAATTTATTATTTTTTTCTATCGCACGATAAAGAAAATATGTCGAATAAAATGAGAAAAAAATTAGTGGCACATCCGTCGAAATCAAAGGAAAAAATAAACTTAATGGGATAGTTAAAAATAATAAGCTGGCAACAATCGCTTTCCGCACATCAAATTTTTTCAGGATTTGATATATGCCAGCAGCAATTAAAACCGGCAAAATAATGCTCGGTAGACGTAACAACCAGCCAATATTGCCAAATTTTAGCAATGGATAAAGCAGCCAGCCGAGTAAAGGCGTGTGATCATAATAGCCCAAATCTGGTTTCATGCCCCAAATGGCGAAATAAGCCTCATCGCCAGTGAAAGGCAGCCAGACAGCAAAAACAAATCGGATTAATAAGCAAATGAAAAATAAATAAAATAGTTTTTTAGGTGTATAAACATCAATCATTTTACACGATGAAATAACTGTTTATAATTTTTGCTGGTTTGCTCAGCAACTTCGCTCAATATTAGCTGCTTAATTTCCGCAATTTTTTCGGCAACCTGTTTGACGAAACTCGGTTCGTTTTGTTTGCCCCGAAAAGGTTCTGGCGCTAAATAAGGACAATCAGTTTCAATTAGCATGGATTCAAGCGGGACTTTCTTTACCACTTCGCGTAATTCTTCTGCATTTTTAAAAGTAATAATTCCCGAAAATGAAATGTATAAACCTAAATCGAGCGCCTTTTTCGCCATTTCCCAATTTTCAGTAAAGCAATGCAATACTGCGCCGACTTCGTCGGCGCGTTCTTCTTTCAAAATTTTGATAGTATCGATTCGCGCGTTGCGTGAATGGACGATTACGGGTTTATTTAATTGCTTGGCGGCGCGGATGTGATTTCTAAAACGTTCTGCTTGCTTTTGATTATCAATATCTTGGCGATAATAATCTAAGCCGGTTTCACCCAGCGCGACCACTTTGGGATGAGAAGCTAATTTGACTAGATCCTCAATACTTGGCTCATTTTCAACATTTTCATTCGGATGCAATCCCACTGAAGCGTCGACGTTAGAATAATTTTCCGCAATAGCAATTACCTGCCCCAACTGCGCTAAATCCACAGACACGCAAAGCATATGCGTCACAGAATTTTGCTGTGCGCGATCAAATAGAGGCGTTAATCCATCGGGTAAATCTAATAAATGTAAGTGTGCGTGCGAATCGATCAACTGCATAAATCAACCCGTTGATTTATAAATATTTTCATCCATGGCTTTTTCGGTTTTGCCGACAATACAAGCCACCACTGCATCGCCAGTGACATTGACTGCTGTTCTTGCCATATCTAATAGACGATCAATACCAATAATTAAAGCAATGCCCTCCACTGGCACATTGACTTGTTTTAATACCATCGCCAAAGTAATTAAACCGACACTGGGAACGCCGGCGGTACCGATGGAAGCTAAAGTCGCCATCAACATGACTAATAAATAACCGCTAAAACCAATATGCACGCCATAAACATGCGCGATAAATACGGTTGCAACGCCTTGCATAATCGCTGTGCCATCCATATTTACCGTAGCGCCTAAAGGCACGACAAATGACGCAATGGAATTATCGACACCTAATTTTTTCTCTACCGTTTCCAAATTAAGCGGCAGCGTTGCGTTGCTACTGGAAGTGCTAAAAGCAAATAACATTACCGCATACATTTTTTTAAAAAACGGCAGCGGATTTAAACGCGCCATTAAATTAAGCAACAGAGAATAAGAAACAAATAAATGTATGAACAAAACAAACAAGACCACTGAAAAATAGCCTAACAATTCGACAATAAAACCAAAACCCATTTTGGAAAATAAATGGGCGATTAAACAGAAGATGCCATAAGGCGCCACTTTCATCACGAGCAAAATTAAATTCATCACCACTTCATTCATTTCATTAAAAAAATCGCGCACTTTTTGCGCTTTATTTCCAGTGACGCTTAAACCAATACCCAGAAGTAAAGAGAAAATAATAATTTGCAGCATGTCGCCTTGAGCGAAAGCAGTGAATGGATTATGGGGAACTAAATTAACAAGAATTTCTTTAACGCCGGGAATATTATTAGGTGTATAAGTCAAATTTGTGCTGAGCTGGGCGCCTTTACCGATACCAAATAAATTCGCAAAAAAAAGCGCCAGGCCAATGGCTAAAGCCGTGGTAAAAAGATACAACACCAAAGTTTTGCCGCCTACCTTACCTAAACGCGAAATTTCCAAACTGGAACTACCGCAAACAATCGAAACAAATACCACCGGCACCACCAGCATTTTTAAAATATTGATGAAAATATCGCCGCCGGTTTTAAGAATGTCCTTGGACAAAACTTCACGCAGAGCCAAATGATCCGGTATAAATTTGATCGCTGTGCCAACAAGGATGCCCAAGAACATCGCCAGCATAATTTTGCTAGTCAGGTGTGGGTTTTTAACATCCAACTTCATAGATTCTCACCATAGCCAATGCCAAAATAACGCAGACCGGCTTTGGCCACTTCCTGTGGATTAAAAATATTGCGGCCATCAAATATGGCAGGGTGCTTGAGGTGGCTTTTAATCATGGCGAAATCCGGCGAACGGAATTCCGGCCATTCGGTCACAATGACTAAAACATCGGCGTGTCTTAATGCATCTTCTGCGTGTGAACAGATTTTTAGTAGATGCTGGCCACGATAAAGTTGTGCTGCAGTGTGATTGGCAGCAGGATCATAAGCCTGGACTTTTACCTGGTGCTGCCATAACTTTTCCATTAAAGCTCGACTTGGTGCTTCGCGCATATCATCGGTATTAGGTTTGAATGCCAGGCCCCACAAAGCAATCGTTTTATTTTCAAGTGAATTATTAAAATATTTTGATAATTTATTGAATATAATTGTTTTTTGTCTTTCATTTACCCTATCAACCGCTTCCAAGATAATCGGATGATAAGATTTTGCTTGAGAACTTCTTACTAACCCTTTGACATCTTTAGGAAAACAGGAACCGCCATAACCACAACCCGCTTTTAAAAATTCCATGCCAATGCGCTCATCCAAGCCAATGCCAACACGAATTTTATCAATGTCTGCATTAAATAATTCTGCTAACCTGCTCATTTCATTAATAAAACTTACTTTGGTTGCTAAAAAAGCATTAGCTGCATATTTGCTCAATTCTGACGAAGCCGGGTCCATGAATAAAAGCTGTTCCTCTCTAATCAAAGACGAATATAAGGCCAGCATGTCATGTTTGATCTGAGCATATTTGGGAGAATCTTGCTTAACGCCGACAATCACGCGGCGGGGTTGCATAAAATCTTTAATGGCATCGCCCTGCTTAAGAAATTCGGGGTTAGAGATGACATCAAAACTGGAGTGATTATGATGCAGCGCTTGCTGCTCATGAATGATTTTGTAAATTTCAGCCGAAGTACCAACCGGAGAAGTTGATTTGTTGATAATAATGGCATCGTGCTTTAAATGCTTGCCAATATCTTCAGCGATGGCATAAATAGCGGATAAATCTACGGAGCCATCTTGCTTGGAAGGTGTCCCCACCGTAATAAACTGCAGATAACCAAAATTCACCCCTTGCTTAATATCGCTGGTAAAGTTGATACGACCAGCTTTCACTTGTTTCGCCAAAAGCTCCGGCAGTAAGGGCTCATGTATCGGGCACTCGCCTGCTTCCAGTTGCGCGATTCTTTCAGGCTTGATATCAACCAACAGCACTTGATGTCCTAAATCAGCCAGGCAAGCTCCTGTGACCAAGCCAACATAGCCTGCGCCATAAATCGTAATATTAAATTTCATAAGGAGGACACTTTTTTCGAAACCAAGCTCAAGAGCGTTTCGGCTACTTGTTTGATTTCATTCTCTTTTTTATAGGCATCAAAAGGTAAACTTAAAACCGTTTCAGAAGCATGCTCGCCGTGGGGCAGATGAAGATCTTTATAAGTATCGCCAAACACCGGCTGGCGGTGCATATTGACGGGATAATGCACAGAAGTAGGAATGCCTTTTTCCTGTAAAGCTTTAGCGAGTTGATCGCGCCCTGCTACTCGAACGGTATATTGCGCATAAACACTCAAATTATGCGGCTCTATATATGGGGTTTCTAAATAGCTACCAAAAGATTTCTTATACCAGGCAGCAACTTGTTGCCGGCGCTCAATTTCTTCTGCAAAGACTTTCAGCTTCGCCAAAATCACTGCCGCCTGCATCGTATCAAAACGCGCATTCAAACCAATACGGGTATGATGATAACGAACCGAAGATCCATGATTACGCACTTCGCGCATGGCGACAGCCATGCGATCATCGTTGGTGAAACAAGCGCCGCCTTCACCATAGCAGCCCAAAGGTTTGGAAGGAAAAAAGCTGGTGCAAGCAAGTGTGGATAAATTGCAGGAACGGCGGTTTTTATAGCTAGCGCCATAGCTTTGGCCAGCGTCTTCGATGACGGGAAGATTATATTTTGCAGCAATCGCATTAATCACATCGAAGTCGGCACATTGACCATAGAGGCTGACCGGCATGATAGCTTTGGTATTTTTGGTAATAGCCGCTTCAATCGCTTGCGGATCGGTATTATAAGTACGCGGATCAATATCCACAAAAACCGGTTTTGCGCCCAGCAAAACAATCATTTCAGCGGTCGCAAAAAAACTAAACGCCGGCGTAATCACTTCATCTCCTGGCCCAATATTTAATGCCATCAAAGCGACCAAAATCGCATCAGTGCCATTGCCAACGGTAATGCAATGTTTAGCGCCACAAAACTCAGCCAGTGCTGCTTCAGCCTCTTCGATCTCTGGCCCCATCACAAAACGGCCATGCTCATAAATTTTTTGGAAACGGCGTTCTAAATCGTCGTGGATCAAGGCGTGCTGGGGTTTCAAATCGATATATTGCATCGCGGCTTAGCTCCAGGTTAAAAGTGGGCGTATTGTAGGGAAAAACATTTGAATATGCTACACCGCTTCGCGGAGTGATTTAGTGTGGAAAAAATGCCTATAACAAGTTTATTAAACTGGCCATTTTCTGGCACTATGGATAATACGTGCAATAAAAATAGTATCTTGCTTTACACGGTAAATAATAATTAATGGTGTACCGCCAATGACCAGCTCACGTGTATGAGGTACGCGCCCGGTACGCCCTATAGTTGGAAACGCAATCAAGTTTTCAATAGCTTCAAATGTACGCTTAATGATTGCTTGGGCTGCGTCAGGTTTGTCCTGACTGATATAACATGCTATGGACTCCAAATCATCTAAAGCCAATTGAGATAGCTTAATCTTCAAGCTTTTTCTCCCAGCTTGCCTTTACTGCTGAAAATTCAACCACCTCACCTTTCTCTATTTGCTCAAGACCAGCCTGAATGGCCTGTACTTGCCATTCATGGAGCGTAAGGTATTCTTCTATAGCTTCAGCAGCCAGGTACGAATTAGAGCGATCAATAATTTTTGCCATATTTTTCAATCGCTTAGCTATATCATTTGGTAAGCGTACGGATATCAAAGTGGAATGATTCATAATAGATACTCATTTTGTATACAAGTTCATCATATTTACCTAAGTATAGTAGTGTCAAAAGCCTAATAAAAGCACTGGAGAAAAGCATTTGTCAAAGTACGTAATTTATTTTTCAAACCTTAAGTTTAATTTAAGCTAAGAGCTTTATCCTCTGCCACGAATTTGATTTTGTCACTAACCCAACTTTAATTTGGAGTTCATAAATTATGAAAAAAGTACTACTCGGTTTAGTTTTAGGTTCAGCTATGGCTTTGCCTGCGGCGTTTGCTGATGTTAATAGCGATGCTGAAGCTTATGGTCAACAAGTATTAAACAATGCTATCTCTATGGCTAAAGGCGCAAATAGCAATTCGCAAAGCATTGCTACTGTATTAAAAGATAGCAACATGGCAAAATTTGACACATTTGCTCCTGCTAAAGCTAATCAAGTTGGCGACATTGATCCAAAAGCTTGTAGCGCTGAAATGAACCAATTGCAAGATGATGCAAGTGCGTTTAGCAGCAAAGCTATCAATAAAGAATATAAAAGCATTGACGGCGTCGATGGTAATAAAGTTATGGGTGCTTTATCTTTAGTTGCTGATGCAATTGTTGATGGTAGCAACCTGATTTATAACGTTTGCCAAGATACCCCAACAGGTGGCTATTTCTTCGCAAAAGCTTATGATTTTGCTTTAACCACCGGCAATGATTATTTCAACAATTCTGCTATGCCACTTAGCCATTAAGTAGCCTTTTAGCATTTAAAATGGCGTCTTTTGACGCCATTTTTTTATATAAAAATTAAATATTTTTAAAGTAATACGTAGGGGGGATTAGCGCAGCGTGATCCACCGTCTTTTATGAGCTTTTTGAGCTCTCTCACTTTGCAAAAACGGTGGATTACGCTGCGCTAATCCCCCCTACTTTTTCTCCTTATCTTCTTCACTTTGTCATCGCGAGCGTAGCGTGGCGATCTCCTGATTTTAATTTAGCGCTGGATTATCTAAACAGCCCCCAAGCCAAGCCAAGCAAACTCAACCACAACAACCCTTTTGCAGCGGGCAGCGCTGAACTACAATAGCGCTTTTGGAGAAACCTCATGCCGCAAATGCCGGAAAATTTCTTATTTTCGCTTTCACCTTTAGATGGCCGTTATCGGGAGCAGCTGTATGCTGTTCGTCAAATTTTGAGTGAAGGTGGATTAATTTATTATCGCATCCAGATTGAATTGCTGTGGCTGGAAATGCTGGGTAGAAAAACTGATTTAATTCAAGGCCGAAAAATTACGCTAGATGAAATCGAAAAAATTCTCAAGCATTTAAACCTTGAACGCGTCAAGGAAATTGAAAAAACCACACAGCATGATGTAAAAGCGGTTGAATATTATTTGAAAGAAATTTTAGCGGAAGCCGGTTTTCCAAAAATGGCTTTAG
>CAYTUN010000088.1:0-8199 GCA_964441315.1 uncultured Gammaproteobacteria bacterium
AGTTGTCCTTCTCCCCTTGCGGGAGAAGGTGGCCCAACGGGCCGGATGAGGGGTGCTTTCTCCAGACTTTTTAAAACCGTCAAATGTTTTCAAGCAATACTGGATTTAGGATACATACAAAGTTAAAACAAAAAACATCCCTGCCCAAATTTAGAAAAACTACGAGGTATCAACCGCCTTGCATTGTGCTAGATTAAGTAGATCAGTAAATTAATTAAGAGGTTTTCATTATGTTCGACAAAAAACGCCTAGACCAATTAGTCCATGATCTACTCGACGCTGTTCCCGATAATTTAAAGCAAGCATCCAAAGGCATCGAAAAAAATTTCCGCGAAATTTTGCAAAGCGCATTTAATAAATTAGATTTAGTCACTCGCGAAGAATTTGATGCGCAAGTCAAAGTACTGGAACGGGTGCGTGAAAAATTAAATCAAATGGAAATGGAATTAAAAAACATGGAAGAAAAATCGAAAAATAAAAAATGAACTGGGCTTCGGTTTTAACGCGAGGAAATTTGGGGATTGATGCGCCGGAAGTGCGCGTAGAAGCGCATCTATCGAGTGGATTACCCGGATTTTCAATTGTAGGGTTGCCGGAAAAAGCGGTGCGTGAAAGTAAAGATCGCGTGCGCTCTGCCATTATTAATTCTGGTTTTGAATTTCCTTATAACCGCATCACCGTTAATTTATCGCCGGCAGAACTGCCTAAAGATGGCAGTCGTTTTGATTTACCGATGGCATTAGGAATTTTGGCGGCATCCAGGCAAATCCCCAAACAATGTTTAGAAAATCGCGAATTTGCCGGTGAATTAGCTTTGTCGGGTGAATTGCGGCCTTTTCGCGGGGCGTTACCATTTGCGATGGGCGCGCGTCATTTGCAGCGCGAATTATTTTTACCGGCAATCAATGCAGAAGAAGCGACATTAATTAAAACCATTACAACTTATCCGGTGAATCATTTATTAGAATTAACCGCGCATTTACTAAAAAGAAAATTAATTCATCCCGCTATTGCGCCTGAAATTCAATACGAGTTTAAAAACAGCATTGATATTGCCGATGTTCGCGGACAAGCGCATGCCAAACGCGCATTAACGATTGCCGCCGCAGGCGCCCATAGTTTGTTATTCATTGGCCCGCCTGGAACCGGTAAATCCATGTTAGCGCAACGTTTGCAAACATTATTACCTTTATTGACTGAAGAACAAGCGATTGCATTGGCGGCGGTTCATTCTTTATCACCGCAACATTTTAATTTAAAAACGATTTATCAACCGCCATTTCGACATCCGCATCACACCGCTTCGAGTGTCGCATTAGTTGGCGGTGGCAGCCCACCGAAACCGGGCGAAATTTCATTAAGCCATCACGGTATTTTATTTTTAGATGAATTGCCGGAATTTCAACGCAATGTATTAGAAGCTCTGCGCGAACCTTTAGAAACTGGCTGTATCACGATTTCACGCGCCACGCATCAAGCGCAATTTCCCGCAAATTTTCAATTCATCGCTGCAATGAATCCCTGCCCTTGCGGTTACGCCGGCCAGGAAAATTGTCGTTGTTCGCCCGATCAAATCAAACGCTATCAAGCAAAAATTTCCGGCCCTTTATTAGATCGCATTGATATGCACATTACCGTGCCAACGCTACCTAAAAAATTATTATTGCAAGCCGATGAAAAAACATTAACTAGCGCTGAAATTCGCCAACAAGTTATTGCTGCTCGTAAGCGGCAAATCGAACGTCAAGGAAAATTAAATAGTGAATTATCGGTCAAAGAAATTGATCAATATGCGAATTTATCGAGCAATACGCGCGATTTATTAGCCAAAAGCATCGAGCAATTGAATTTATCGGCTCGCGCTTATCATCGGATTTTACGTTTAGCACGAACAATTGCAGATTTTACCGAATCCGATTCAGTTGAAACGCGCCATATTGCTGAGGCATTGCAGATGCGGGTTTTGGATCGAATGGGCGCTGCTTCAACGTAAAATAGCCAAAAGAGCTTGGTTAGTAAACCGTATTGGTGTACAATCATATGTCTGATATTTATGCTGTTAAGCTTACACGTCAAGCTTATCGCGCTATTTATACAATAGAAAAAGATCGCGTCATTAAATTTGTTGCAGTGCAGGGGGTAAATAAACATGAATATTAAAAGCAAATTAACTCAAAAATCGCTAAAAAAATTAGAAAAAATAACGGGAACAAAATTGACTTTGGGTAAATTAATTCATGCTATTCGCCTAGCAGACAATCTCTCGCAAGTTGAGTTTGCAGAAAAATTAGGCATGTCTAAACAACAATTATGCGATATTGAACATAATCGCAAATACATTAGCCCAAAACTTGCTGCTTGGTATGCTGAGAAACTAGGCTATAGCGCTGAGCAATTTGTGCGGCTATGTTTACAAGATATGCTGGATCGAGAAGGATTAGCGCTGACGGTTGAAGTTCATCCGATGTGGGATGCGCATGCCCATTCAGCTTAAAAGAATGTCATGTGCATTGAGTGATTGTTGGTAAATTATGCTACGCTAATGCACCCTACAGAGCTAATGATTAATTATTTGTCATTCAGGAGATTGCCGCGCTTCGCTCGCAATGACAAATAAAAATTAGTCACCTATTTTCAAACCCATCAAAAATTCCATAAATAATTTTGCCTTATTACTTAAAAACTGATTACTAGGATAAACCGCATAAATATTTAATTTAGGCACTTGGTAATCCGTTAAAACCGGAATCAATTTTTTATCTTTTAATTCATTTTTCACCGTGAAGCTAGGCAAATAAACCAAGCCTAATCCAGCTAAAGCCAGATTTTTTAAATTCATGCTGGAATTGCTGCGAATATTGCCTGAAACATTAATCAGTTTGATTTCATTTTTTATTTGATAAAACCAGCTACCTGTCCGATTATCGTAATGGTCAAGGCAATTATGTTTAGCTAAATCTTCCGGTGATTTAGGAATACCGTAGTGTTTGAGATAGGCGGGTGAAGCACAAGTAATTTTGCTCCACTCACCAATTTTACGTGAATAAAAATTTGAATCTGTTAGTTCACCGCAATAAATTACCAAATCAAAACCATTACTCAACAAATCAATTAAATGATTACCGTTAATGATATCAATTTTTAAATGCGGGTATCTTTCTGCAAAGCTTTTTAAGTGCTGCTGGCTTAATAAATCACTAATTGAATGAGGTAGCCCAATTTTTAAACTACCAACGATATCCCCACTCAAGTCTTTTGCTTGATTAATTGCAGCAGTATAGTTACTGATCAAGTTCTGACAGTTTTCATAAAATAATTTTCCTGCCTCAGTCAAATTGACTTGACGTGTATTGCGTTGCAATAAACGCACGCCGATTTCTTTTTCAAGTTTGGCAATATGTCGCGTTACAACTGGAGCCGAAAGCTTTAATTGCCTGGCAGCTTTTGAAAAGCTGTTATTGGCAGCGACCGCTGCAAAAATTTCAACGTCTTTTAACATGGGTTTTCCTAATTATTGCAGAAAATGCAATAGTGTTTTATAGCAAACACGGATGTTCATCTCAACCCTCATAGAGCATAATTCAGTTCGAAAATTAGCCTCAAGAGATATTGATATGACAATTTTTAAACAAACAATAAACAGCCAAAATACACAAGATTTTGTTGTGCTACATGGCTGGGGTGGTGTCAATCACCGCTACATGCAGCCTATCACCGATCTTTTAAAAAACCATTATCGTGTCACAATTTTAGACTTGCCTGGCATGGGAAAGAGTCCTTGGAATAATCAAATTAAGACACTGGATAATATGTTGGAATTACTGCTGCCACATTTCCCCCAAAAAGCCAGTTATATTGGCTGGTCTTTCGGCGGTTTATTGTCGATGTTAATAGCTGCCAAATATCCGCATCGCGTTGAACGCATTATTTCATTGGGTGCTACGCCAAAATTTGTTGAAGATAAAAATTGGCCTGGTATTCCTTATCCGGGATTTACGCCAGATGTTTTAAAATTTGAGCCTCAGGGACAAAAAGGCTTTATGCAAGCTTTTATAAAAAATGAATTTGAAGGGCTCGAAAAAAATAATCCTTATTACGATAAAGTTTTAGAAATTATGAATATCAGCGAGCCGACGAGTTTTGATATTTTAATGAAAGGTATTGCGATTGTTGATAGTACAAATTTAAGAGAAGAATTTCGTCAAATTCAATGCCCCATTGATTTTATTATGGGTGAAAATGATGCTTGCGTACCAGCAGCCGCATTCGAAAAAATCAAACAATTGAACCCTAAAACGCAAATCCATGTGATTTCCGCTGCAAAACACATGTTTCAATGGACCCATCCCAAAGAATTTACAAAAATTTTAAATGCGATAGTGAAGAATTAAATTTTTGATTTAAGCAAAAAAATTAACCAACTAGAGAAAATTATGATAAAAAGTAATCCAGATGTTTATGAGCGCGGCTTTGCTTTAATGAAACAATTACATGGTGATGCTTCTGGCGAAGCATTAATTAATAGTATGAAAGATATTTGTCCCGATTTTATCACCATGGCAATTGAATGGTCATTTGGTTCGATCTTTTCACGTGAAGGCTTAGACATTAAAACCCGCGAATTAGCAGTGATTGCTTCCTGCGTGACGCTCGGCAGTGTTGAGCCACAATTGCGCGCTCATATCGAAGCCGCTTTAAACGCTAATGCCACCAAGCAAGAAATTGTCGAAGTAATTTTACAAACGGCGCTTTATGCTGGTTTTGCGCGATCAGTCAATTCTTTAAATATTGCCAAAGAAGTTTTCGCCGAAAAAAACATATAATTTTTTAATGGTTCCCGCTGAAGCAAGATTCGGAAGATTGTGCCGCTTTCTGCTTTAATGCAAGTTTGCGAACATAAGTTTCAAAAAACACCAAAACTCATAATCTCCCTCGTTCTATCAGCAACCACTTTTACAGCGGGAACCGCTGTTTGATCCTTATCAAAGCAACTTACTTCATCCTCTTGCAAACTCATTTTTTTACAACCCATTGAAATTTTGTGAGAGGATGTTATGCAAATCAAAGATATTTGCGAATGCAAAGTAGAAACTGCAAGCAAAGACACTTCATTAACCGAAGCTGCTAAATTAATGAAAGAACAAAATGTCGGTACTTTAGTCGTCGTAGAAACAGAAGGCGAAGAAACTAAGCCCATTGGCATTATTACTGATCGTGATATTGTGGTGAATGCCATCGCTGAAGAAAGTGATTTAACTAAGCAGCAAGTAGAACAATGCATGAGCACTGACTTGCTGATTTTAAAAAGCGACCAAGATAGTTTTGAAGCTTTAGATAGCATGAGCGAACGCGGCGTTAGAAGAGCACCGATTGTCGATGAAAACGATCAATTAGTTGGTATTGCCACATTTGATGATATTTTTTTAGCGATCGCTAATGAAGCCAATAAACTAGCCGGTTTAATTCGTCAGCAAGTGCATTCGGCTAAGAGTTGATAAAATTTTAGCTGTTTTTTAAGCGTAAAAAATTGAACACTGAGTGGGCTTAGTAAGAATTAGGGATATTGAGTTATTGTGTATCAGTGTTCTAGGAAAAAGTAATGCAAATTTTAAGGTCAGGAGATTGCCGCGTCCGCTTCGCTCCCTCGCAATGACAAAGGGAGGCACAGTAACCCACTCTTTGTCATTGCGAGGGAGCGAAGCGGACGCGGCAATCTCCTGACAAAAACCTGGCAGCAAATTAATTAAAAACTCAATGTCAACCTATCGTCTACTGCACAGTGTAATTTATTTAGAAATATGAATTACATTACTGCTTCAAACTAGGTGAGTAATTAAATAGCCAGCAATAATGCCACATTCTGATAACCCCGCGGCAATAAATTCCCCCGACGCGCCCGCTCACCCTGATAATATTTTAAATCTTTAGGCGTTAAAACTAATTTACGTTTACCCGCAACAATTTCCAAACTGGAATTTTCATTTAATACCGCGAGGCTAATTAATTTTGCTTCTTTGCCATCGGTGGATTTTAAATTCAGAATTTTATTGCCTTTACCTTTGGGTAAAATCGGTAAATCGGCGAGTGGGAAAATTAATAATTTTCCTTCATTGGATAATGCGGCCAGGAATTGATCCTCGTAATTGTCGATTTTTTGCGGCATTAATGCTTCGGAGCCTGCCGGAACATTTAATAAAGTTTTGCCGGCGCGATTTTTGCTGAAAAATTCTTCATATTTGACGACAAAGCCATAGCCGGCATCGGAAGCCATTACATATAAATCTTCATTTTCGCCGATCAATGCGCTGATAAATTTCGCGCCTTCCGGTGGTTTTAAGCGGCTGGTTAAAGGCTCGCCCATGCCGCGTGCTGATGGCAAAGTATGCGCGGCTAAAGCATAAGAGCGTCCGGCGGTGTCGATAAAAATTACCGATTGATTGCTGCGAGCGTTGAGTGTTGTGAGTAATTCATCGCCTGCTTTATAACTTAGAGTTTCTGCATTAATTTCATGGCCTTTGGCCGCGCGGATCCAGCCTTTTTTCGAAAGAATAATCGTTACTGGATCATTCGAAATTAATTCTTCTTCTTTAATCGCCACTGCGGCTTCACGCTCGACAATCAGGCAGCGGCGCGCATCGCCGTATTTTTCGGCGTCGCTTTTTAATTCATCGCGAATTAATTGGGTTAATTTATCTTGGGATTTCAATAATGCTTGGATGGATTTAATTTCATCATTAACGGCTTTTTGTTCTTGTTCGATTTTAATTTGTTCCAGTTTCGCCAATTGTCTTAATTTTAAATCTAAAATCGCATCGGCTTGGATCTCGCTAATTTTAAATTTCTTGATTAAATCGGCTTTTGGTTCTTCGC
The DNA here is from genome assembly GCA_964441315.1 of uncultured Gammaproteobacteria bacterium. Classification (GTDB taxonomy): domain Bacteria; phylum Pseudomonadota; class Gammaproteobacteria; order CAYTUN01; family CAYTUN01; genus CAYTUN01. The sequence continues at coordinate 6,871 of CAYTUN010000088.1, forward strand.
TTTTGCGAATAATTTTAATGACTTCATCGATATTTAAATACGCCGTTAAAAAACCATCTAAAATATGCAGGCGTTCATTTAAAGCTTCCAGACGAGTTTCTAAGCGCAGCGTGACACAGTCACGGCGGTATTGCAGCCATTCTTGTAAAATTAATTTTAAATTTTTAACTTGCGGCTTGCCGTCTAAACCGATGATGTTTAAATTAACGCGTACGCTTTTTTCTAAATCCGTTGTGGCAAATAAATGCGCCATTAAACTTTCAGTATCAACGCGTTTCGATTTTAAAGTAATCACTAAACGCGTCGGATTTTCATGATCGGATTCATCGCCTAAGTCTTCCACCATCGGCAATTTTTTCGCTTGCACTTGCTGCGCAATTTGCTCGAGGATTTTACTGCCGGAAACTTGATAGGGTAGGGAAGTAATAATAATTTGATCTTCTTCAACTTGATATAAAGCACGCAGGCGAATGCTGCCATTACCGGTTTTATAAATATTTTCGATTTCTGCTTTGGGCGTAATAATTTCAGCAGCAGTCGGAAAATCCGGCGCTTTGATATGTTTATTTAATTGTTTCAGCGTAATTTCAGGATCATCTAATAAGGCGAGGCAAGCATTAACCACTTCTTTTACATTATGCGGCGGAATATCGGTTGCCATGCCGACGGCAATACCAGAAGCGCCATTTAGTAACACCGCCGGTAACCGCGCGGGAAATAATGCGGGTTCTCTTAAAGTTCCATCAAAATTCGGCACCCAGGTGACTGCGCCTTGCTCTAATTCCGCCAAATAAATTTGCGCAAACGGCGTTAAACGCGCTTCGGTATAACGCATCGCGGCAAACGATTTTGGATTATCCGCCGCACCCCAATTTCCCTGACCGTCGATTAGTGGGTAACGGTAAGAAAAATTTTGCGCCATTAAGACCATGGCTTCGTAGCAAGCCATGTCGCCATGCGGATGATATTTACCTAACACGTCACCAACAGTACGCGCCGATTTTTTATATTTTGCCGTGTGTTTTAAACCGAGTTCCGACATGGCATAGACAATTCGACGTTGCACTGGCTTCATGCCATCAGCAATATGCGGCAGTGCACGATCCAAAATGACATACATGGCGTAATCGAGGTACGCTTTTTCTGCGAATTGTTGTAGGGGTTGTTTTTCGATAGCTTCAGTATTCATAGTCTATTGAGATTACTGAAGAAAATCGGTGGATGCAATTACTGTTTTGTCATTGCGAGGGAGCGCAAGCGCGACCGCGGCAATCTCCTGACAAGAAGTTGGCACTGGATTCATTTGCTGCCAGCTAAAATCAGGAGATT
>CAYTUN010000089.1:0-8119 GCA_964441315.1 uncultured Gammaproteobacteria bacterium
AGTTTAAATCATTGCATTTAATTTTAAAACATTGGCACACGTCACTAAAGTTGTCCCCCCACTTTTGGGGGAGAAGGTGCCCGATAGGGCGGATGAGGGGTGATTTTAGGGGCTTGTTTACGCAGTTTCCTCCATTAAAAAAACAATTGTAAGCAGACCTCGCTAATCAGATTAAAAATATTACTATAAAATTAAATTAATTTTGATTAACCATCAAATTACGTTCAATCCGCCAAACATCATAAATCACTACTTTCTCAAACCCACAATTCTGATACAACTTCAAAGCATGCTCATTCAAATAATCGACATCCAGATAAAAATACTCAAAGCCTTCTTTCTTCAAATGCTCAATCGTTTTTATAATCATGCTGGTCGCAAGCTTTTTACCGCGAAATTCTGGCAAAATCCCTAGGTCGTGGATAAATACTTTATAACCTAAATCAATTCGAGCATGAATTTTACCGACAATTTTTCCTTGATGATAAACCAGCCAAATTTTACGGTTGTCTTCTTTTAAGTTTTCCGTGAAACGCGCTAAATTTTGAATATATTCCGACTGAAAACATTCGGCGCCGATTTTTGCCAGCATTAGAATGTCCTGGTAATTAGCGCGAATAATTCTGACACTCGGTAAATTTTTTGGCTGGTTTAAAGTATTTAAGCGCATTTCTACATGCGAGCTGATTTTTTTAGGCGAATGATTCATGACCCATTCGCTTAAACAATTGCCACGTGAAGTTAATATAAAATCTAAAAAAGCCGTGTGGTATTCAGCAATAATTTCTAATAGTATTTGCCGAATTTCATTGAGCTGCTCAGCTTTATTATATTCCGCATCCAAAACAAAACTAAATTCCGTACTTTGATAAGAAAACTCATAAATTGCCAAATAACCGATTAATTTATCTCCACCGTAAAATAAATAATCACTCGGTTCCGCACCATCTCTTTTCGCCACCACATTCCAATAAACCTTATCACAATCCCCTTGCCGCTGAATATTTCTGCTCACCAGCGCATCCAGCGCTTTTAATTCATCAAAATTTAATTGATTTCTAGCAACACATTTAATCATTTTCATATTATTTTTTTACACTGAGTAAGAGTAGCTAACTAAATCAGTGTCATCCTCAATTATCATGATGTACTTTAATCAGCGGGAACCGCTGACCTTGTTTATTGGGGTTTCAAAAAGTATGATTTTGGCTCCGTATCATACTGGATTTGCCCCATGCTTAAAATCACCAATAGCCTCAGTAAACAAAAAGAAATTTTTGAGCCTCGAGAGGGCAGGCAAGTTCAAATGTATGTTTGCGGCAATACCGTTTATGACTATTCCCACATCGGACATGCGCGCACATATGTGGTATTTGATATGGTGGCACGCTACCTGCGCGAATTGGGTTATGAAGTTAATTATGTGCGCAATATTACCGATGTCGATGACAAAATCATCAAACGTGCAGCAGAAAATCAAGAGCCGATCGATGATTTGACAGCGCGTTTCATTGCTGCCTGGAAGGAAGACGAAGCCCGCCTGATGAACCATGCGCCCAACCAAGAACCGCGCGCCACGCATTATATCGCCGAGATGCTCGCGATCATTCAGCAATTAATCGATAAAAATTACGCATACGTGATTTCGGATGATGGCGTTTATTACGAAGTCAGCCGTTTTGAAAATTATGGCCAGCTGGCCCATCAAGATGTGGAAAAACTGCGTTCGGGCGCGCGTATTGATATTTTAGATGCTAAGCGCGATCCACTAGATTTTGCTTTGTGGAAATTCGCTGAACCGAATGAATTTGGCTGGGATTCGCCTTGGGGCTATGGCAGGCCCGGTTGGCATATTGAGTGTTCGGCGATGTCACGCAAAACTTTAAGCCCGCATATTGATATTCACGGCGGCGGCATTGATTTAATTTTCCCACATCATCAAAACGAATTAGCGCAATCGGAGGCATCAGCCGGTGCGCCGTTTGTGAAATATTGGATGCATTCGGGGCACGTGCGCGTTAATGAAGAAAAAATGTCGAAATCATTAAATAATTTTTTCACGATCCGTGAAGTGCTGGAACAATATCATCCGGAAGTGGTGCGTTATTTTTTATTGGCGAGTTATTATCGTTCGCCGATTAATTATTCAACAGAAAATTTAGATAGTGCTAAAAACGCGTTGGCGCGTTTTTATTTGGCGTTGTTGAATTTACCGGCGGTTTCTGGTTTGAGTGCTGATGGTAAAGGTTTATCATTTTCACAGGCGTTTTATGCGGCGATGAATGATGATTTTAATACGCCGGAAGCGTTAGCGGCATTATTTGATGGCGTGCGTGAAATTAATCGTTTGAAACAAGATAATCAATTGGAAAAAGCGGCGGTTTATGCCAATGAATTAAAACGTTTGGCTGGAATTTTAGGATTATTAGCGCAAAATCCCGAAGATTTTTTACAAGTAGGACAAGCAGCTATTGATGCCAAAGAAATCGAACAATTGATTGCGCAACGCAATCAATCGCGCTTGGAAAAAAATTGGAAAGAAGCTGATCGTATTCGGGATTATTTATTAGAAAAAAATATTTTAATCGAAGATAATAGTAATGGTATGACAACCTGGCGTCAAAAAATTTAGGGGATAATATAATGAAAAAATTGGCTTTGTTTTTGTGTTCGGTAGCATTAGTTTTTAATTACACCGCAATTCGTGCTGAAAGTAGTCCAAGCGTTGAGCAAAAACCAGCGCCTATCGGCGTTTATTCACCAGCCATTAAAGCAGGTGATTTAATTTTTATTTCTGGCCAATTAGGTTCAGATCCTAAAACTGGAAAAATATTAAATGAAAATTTCACGCAGGAATTTAGCCAAGCCATCGAAAATGTCGCCGCTATCGCCAAAGAAAATGGCGGTAGTCTCAACGATATCGTCAAAGTGACTGTTTTCCTGACGGATTTAAATCATTACTCTGATGTGAATAAAGTCATGCAACAGTATTTCAAAAAACCTTATCCGGCGCGTTCCGTTGTTGAAGTGAAAGGCCTGGTTGGTCAAGCTTCGGTTGAAATCGAGACCATCATGAAGAAGAACTAGTTCTATCATTTCATCATTCTCTCTTGCAATAAAAAAATGTTTTCGTAGGGGGGATTAGCGAAGCGTAATCCACCAATTCAGTATCGGATTACTGCAATGCATCATGGTGGATTACGCTTCGCTAATCCCCCCTACGACTTGTCATATTTAATATAAGTAATGTAGGGAAGATTTAGCTGTGCGTAATCAACCATACATTAATGCCAAGTTGAGGTCAGGAGATTGCCGCGTCCGCTTCGCTCCCTCGCAAGGCCAAGGGGGTAGGGCGCTCGCTCTGTGCCTACTTTTGTCATTGCGAGGGAGCGCAGCGGACGCGGCAATCTCCTGATTCAAAGTGGGCACTCATTCTCTGAAAAATCTAAATAACCACTTTAGAAAAATCAAAAAAATCTAAAGTAGCACTTTAAATTTTACGGTCATTGGCTATAATCAACTCATGACCAACTTCAACCGCATCCTCCAATTAGCCCCCTTGCTGAAAGAACGCTCCTATTTTTTATTCGGCCCACGTGCGACCGGTAAGAGCTTTCTCATTAAGCAACAACTAGCAGAGTCAGCAGTCATCATTAATTTGCTGAAAACGGAATATTATTTACGTCTGGTTGCTGCCCCTTATCAATTGGAGGAATTAATCCTCGCTCAATTAAAAAACAATACCGAAAAAATTATCGTTATCGACGAAGTGCAAAAAATTCCCCTGTTACTGAATGAAGTACACCGCTTGATTGAAGAAAAACAATGGAAATTTTTGCTCACTGGCAGTAGTGCTAGAAAATTAAAACACGGACAAGCGAATTTATTAGCGGGCCGCGCACGAACAGCCGAATTATTTCCTTTATGTTGGGCCGAGTTATCCGATTTTGAATTAAAAAAATATTTACTGTATGGCGGCATGCCGTTAGTCGTAAATAGCAACGAACCTTGGGAAGAATTGCAAAGTTATGTCAGCACTTATCTCTATGAGGAAATCCAAGCAGAAGGTTTTGTACGCAATTTACCGGCATTTTCCAAATTTTTGCAAGTTGCAGCATTTTGCAACGGACAAATTTTAAATTACAGCAAAATTGCCAATGACGTTAGCGTATCATTACCGACGATACGCGAATATTATCAAATTCTCGAAGATACCTTGCTCGGATTTACTTTGCAGCCATGGACAAAAAGTATTAAACGCAAAGCGCAAGCGACAGCAAAATTTTATTTATTTGATTTAGGTGTCACAAATTACCTCAATCAAATACGCACCGTCGAAATCGCTTCCGATTTATTCGGCCGCGCCCTAGAACATTGGATTGCATTAGAACTCCGCAGCTATTTAAGTTACCGCCGTATCTTCCAACCGCTAACATTTTGGCGCAGCCAAAATCATCAAGAAGTCGATTTTTTAATCGGGGACATTTATGCGTTTGAAGTGAAGGCAACGCAGAAAATTAATCAAACGGATTTAAAAGGACTCAAAGCTTTAGCAGAAGAAAATCAGTTTAAAAGATTTTATTGTGTTTCTAATGATCCTATCCATCGGGTGGTGGATGGGATCGTTTGTTTGGATTGGCGGGAATTTATTCAGCGGTTATGGAGGGATGAAATTATTGCAAACTACAATTAAAAAATATGCATCCTGTAGCTCAAAAAAAGCAACGATAATATCACTTCGTTTTATGTATCTTTTTAAATTCAACGCCCATTTCGGAATGAAGTTTCGCTCTTTTCTTCATTTCGCGTAGCGCTGACGCGGCAATCTCCTGATTTTAAAATGGCGCTATCGCTTCAATTTAACTACCTTAACCCGAGCTCAATTAGCATGCAGGCGATAAGCCTGCATAGTATTTTGCAATAGGCTTGCCACCGTCATCGGCCCGACACCGCCAGGGACAGGCGTGATGAGTCCGGCGCGAGTTTTTGCAGTGTCAAAATCAATATCGCCTGAAATTTTTCCATTTTCTTGACGATTAATGCCGACATCGAAAACCGCAGCACCGGGTTTGATCCACTCGCTTTGAATAATGCCAGCTTTACCGGTGGCAGAGACTAAAATATCCGCCATTTTCACATGGCTGGCTAAATCTGCTGTAAAGCGATGGCAAATAGTGACAGTGCATTTCGCCAGCAAAAATTCCAATGCCATCGGTCGGCCAACAATATTGGAAGCGCCGACGACGACCGCATGTTTGCCTTCGGTTTCAATTTGATAGTGTTCGATTAAACTCATAATGCCTTTCGGCGTGCAAGGTTTTAAACCATCGAGGCGTTGCGCCAGCCGGCCAATGTTGTAAGGATGAAAACCGTCGACATCTTTATCCGGCCGAATGCGTTCAATAATTTTTTGTGCATTGATATGATCAGGCAGCGGCAACTGAACTAAAATGCCATCGATGCTGCTGGCTTGATTGAGGCGGTCGATTAATTCGATCAACTCCGCTTCGGTGGTTTCAGCTGGCAAATCATGCGCCACTGAAATCATACCAACTTCTTCGCAGGCCTTGCGTTTGTGTTTGACATAGATTTCTGAAGCAGGATTATTGCCAACTAAAATGACATCCAATGCTGGCAAACGCATCTGTTGATGTTGATACTCAGCAATCAACTGCTGGATGGATTTGCGGATACGCTGTGCGACCATTTGACCATCGATGATTGTTGCAGTTGGCACTGGCATTCCTCATGTAATTTGCTTAACTTCGAGTATAATAGCCGCTTTAATTTGTTGAGAAAATATTTTGCGCAAGAAAAAATTTTATTTCAGTACGCTGATTATTGCTTTGCTGATCATAGCGTTTTGCTATAGCTTTTTCGCTCGCGAAAAAGCAGAAGCACAAGCGTCTGCTATTAAAAAAAATAATGTGGGTGTTTTAGTAGCGGTAGCACCCGTAGTGCAAAGAAATTTGAATAAAACTTACAAGGCTGTCGGTACTTTAGAAGCAGAACAAAATGTAAATGTGAGCTCAGAAATTGCAGGGCAGGTGAAAGCGATTTTATTTGAGCAGGGTAAATTTGTGAAAGCAGGCACGGTTTTAGTGCAGTTGGATGCCAGCACTTATAATGCGAAATTGCTATCTGCAAAAGCGGCTTTAGAGTCGAGTAAAATCGAATATTTGCGCACGCAGCAATTGATCCAAAAAAATGTATTTGCGAAGAGTGCGTTAGATACCATGCAATTAACTTATGAGCAAAAAGAAGCCGATTTGCAATCGGCGCAAAGTGATTTGGATAAAACCACCATTCGCGCGCCGTTTGATGGCGTTTTGGGAGCAAGAAAAATTAATTTAGGCGAATATGTTACTGCCGGCCAAGCTTTAGTAAGTTTAACCGATATCGCCAATTTAAAAGCGGTTTATCAATTACCAGAAGATTATTTAGGACAAGTAAAAATTGGACAAAAAGTGCAGATCACGACAAAAACTTCCGGTGGTAAAAATTACGAAGGCCAGGTCAATTTTGTCGCCCCCACGGTTGATTTAAATACGCGCAGTTTTGAAGTTCAAGCAGCAGTGCCTAATCCCAATGCCGAATTAGCCCCAGGCCAATTTATTAATGTCACCCAATTTTTGACGGAAAATCCGTCTGCTTTACTAGTGCCACGTCGGGCTGTCATTGCTACCGTTAATGGGCCGATGGTTTATCGCGTGGTCAACGATAAAGCTGTTGCCACGCCGGTAAAAACCGGACAAGAAACCAAAAACAACATTCAAATTCTTTCCGGTTTGAATGTGGGTGATAACGTGGTGACTGATGGGACGCAGGAATTAAGCGATGGTGCGAGTGTGAAAGTGTCAAATGCGGCTGCATCTAAGTGAGAGCTATACTCAGAACGGATAGGTTTTGGATATAACATATCTTATCACCCCTGATCCACCGATCCGCCCCTTCGGCCATTTTCTCCAGTAAGGGGCGTATTGAACAAATCAGGTTATGCGCCTTGCAAATAAATCCCACGCCAAGAAAGCTTATTGCTTTCTTGGGGAAATTTTCAAATGCCGCACAATCAAATGGTTATAAACTGTTTTAACGCCTTTCACACGGCTAGCGCGATAAACCGCTTGCTGCGCTTGTTCAGAAGTATTCACAAAACCACTTAATTGCACTTGCCCATTTTCCACATGCACATCTAAATCTTTAAACGCAATTTTCGGATCAGCTAATAACGCTGTTCTGACTTTTGTAGCTAGCGCAGTATCGTTGGCATTTTGGCCAATCGTTTTGTCCGTATGCCATTCAGCGCAAGCGCTTAAATTCAGTAGCAAAAAAATACTAATAAAAAATCCGGCAATATATTTAATTTTTTGCATAAAAATTCTCCTTTCTATTGTATTTTAAAAATTAATTTCAGAAATCAATGCTTAAACATTTATTGATTACTACTAAAACTAAGATGCAGCGGGAACCACTGCATTTTAACTTTCTCGATCAATAATTTTTTGAATTTTATCTCTCAACTCCTCCTGATCAGATTCGCTAACCAATTCATTGGTTTTTGGGAAAAGAATTTCTTCTTCCTCATGCATATGCGTTAATAAACTATCTTTTACCACGAGAAATTTAGGTAGCCAGGATTCGCTAAAATAGGGCATTAAGCGTAATTCCAATAATCCTACCGAAACAACATGATGTGCTTGTTCGCCTTTCAATGCCAGTGCTCGCAGTTCCGGATAATCCTTTAATTTACGGTAAAGCACATCGTCCTCTATCCGGTCGTGCAAATTAAATAGTTTTTTAAAATCCTGAAATAATTTATCGACTTCATCCCGATTATTGGTTTCTGTTTGGCCTTTGGTTTCTAACTGCGCGATCACATCACGCATCCTATCATGTTGCGATTTTAATAAATCAATGGCGTTCATTGTATATCTCCGTATTTTTTCATTAAGGTTTCAATGACAGCATACGGAAAATAAAATAAATTAAATTGATAAACATCAAGCTGACATAGTTGGATGAATATGCTGCTTATTAAATTCTCGCATCTTCAAGTGCAAAAGGTATATACCTTTTACACTTGAGAATGGGATTTTTCAGGCGCATCTTGCGGCGGATT
>CAYTUN010000090.1:0-7534 GCA_964441315.1 uncultured Gammaproteobacteria bacterium
TTATTAAGTTAGCAGCGTTCATCTTTTTTAAAATGATTTAAATCAAGCATTTTAATTTATAAAAATTTTGTTATTTTTTTGGAAAACCGCTTGACTTGGATCTAATGCATACGATCAGGGAAGAAGCAGTGAAACCTGTTCGAGGGAAGATCAAGCTAATAAAAAATTTCAAGCGATTGCTAAACGGTTGGAGGATGAGTTGAATTCACCTCTACGTTGGCCTTAATAACGCCAATAGTTAATACTGTAAGTTCATTTTTTCATGATCAGAATTTTAATAGCCTTGTTTTTGTTATAGCCTGCAACAGCATGATTGTATGATTCATCGAATAGCCCCGACTCTAGCATTTCAATAACACTTTTTTCAGAAGGGTTTATGATGCTCACCCATCCCATCCAGCCGTAAACGGGGTGCGGCATTAAAGTATCAAATACTGTCGGATCATAATCACGGCCACTTTTAAGCGTGATTATCTTTCCCTTTGCAGGGCGAGCGGGTAGGGCAGGTTCATTAAATTGAGTTAAAAATGTGGCCTTATTAATTTTAAAATTCATCCTAAATTTAACTTCCTTGCGATTCAGCGCTGAGGCAGCATCATTTTCGCCGTCTTTTTCTTTGAACGTTATGCAATACGCGCCTCTTTTTAACAAACCATCGGGATTATAGAATAGGCTAGTTTCGCCCCAGGCACTCACTTGGACTAGTCCCGCGTATCGCTGAGTTAAGGTAGAAATTAAGGTGGTAAGCTTCATTTTAGTTCTCCTTCGGTGCCGGAAAATCGCTCGGCATATGATAACTGTTTATAGACTTTGCTTTTTGGATAAGTTTTTGGAAGATAAATGTGATGATTTGTAGGGATTTTAGCCAGTGCGACCAACTGTCCAAAAAACGACCTTTTTCTGGACGAACTACCCACTGGCTCGAATTGGCTGGCACAAGTCCGCTGTTTACAATCAATTAGCAGCAGGTCGGTAGAAGCTTATTAACAATTTGCTAAGTTTTATCTTTTACAATAGCACTAACATAAACGTAAGTTATTTGTTTAGTCATTATAATTATAATAATAAGGCGTATTGCTATGAAAAAAACTATAAAAATGCTTATGGAAAGCAACCTCCAACAAGAAAATGCATTGGGCAATTTGCTTGCGCAGTTGGAATTAGATTATCAATCTATCTCTCAAGCTCAAGATGGTGCGGATGAAATAGTGCCTAAATTGATTATTGCTTTATTAAGTGCGTATAACAGTTTTGTGTTAATAGATTTCAAGCAAGAGGATGTGACTAATCTAATGGCACTAGTCATAGATGATCCCATAACTTTATCTCAGAAATCAATATTAAGTGAAGACACTATAAAGCAAATTAGTTCCATCACTTTAGAGCACGAAGACTGGACTAGATTGTCATTTACGCCAGAAGAGGTTGCCCGCTTAATAGAATTTTTAAAGAGCCATAATGCGCAAAATTTAGTGGCGAAACTGCGGGCATCGAAGCTGGATAGTTACAAAAAATTAAATAAAAAATTAATTGATGTTATGCAACAAATTTATAATTTAAATACACAAAATGACTCTAATTTTTTTGTTTCTGATATTGCAAATAAAATGATAAATTTGGAATCCGCTATGACTTGGATTAAGCAAGAGAGCCAAACAGATCAATTAGAAAAAACAATAACGAAAGAAGTAGTCAAAATTATTGCTGACGCACTGAACGATAACAATGCAAATCCAACCATTGATCGAATCATGGTCTTAGGATATTTTTTAGAAAGTATGTATCCGGGAGAAGCAATTGAACAAATTGGTAAGCATTTAGCTAGAGAATATATCGACCCTGATAATCAAGCAGGTTCTGCATTGTCTCTTGTTGTAGAACAATCCTCTGATAATTTGCCTAGTTTAGGGGATAGCGTTGAAATCGTTTCTGAATATGGTGATGAAGATGAAAGCAATAATGAATCTATTTCAGAACCAACAATTAACAGAAACAAGCCAGTTAAAATTGAATTAAATGATAAAGCAAAGCAGCTGTTTTCTGGATTGCTTGAAAGTTGTGCTGATTTAAAAGTACAAGTTACAGAAGCTAATGATAAAAGTGGTAACTCTCCAAATAATCAACAATACCTACAATCAATGCAGCAAACATATAGTACTTTGCATAAAGGTTTATTCGCTTTTGGGGCATATTTCGGTGAAGATTTTTTAGATTCTTTGCCTTTCGCATCAACACAGGAGTTGGAACTTCATAAAGCTAATTTAAGCAATTATTTTTCTGCGCAAGAAAATCAGTATAAAGTCCTTCTTGCGGAAAAGACTATAGACAAAATTGCAAAGCAACTTGATGCCTGTGAAGCTTATTTGGCTAACGTTATCAACGAAGCAGTGGCTAAATTGCCGAATCATGGCAGTCAATACATGCAAGCTTCTCAATTTACTCATCAAGTTAAACTTAGCAATTATGATATTAATCAGCTTGCCAGTGATTTAGCCAATCAAAGCGGCACAATTGCTGAAACTGATGATTATGCTGCTCATGCTAGTACAAAATTGCAAGCAGCGGCTACAAGCTATAATGCTGTAACTCAACTTTCTAAAGTTATCAGAGATGAAACAATTGATCCTGAAGTGAAATTGGTAAAATTTAAACAAACACTTAATCAATCAAAAATAAAGCAGGCGTTTGACACAAATCCTGACTCCAAAGTAAAAAATTTTTTTAAAAAAGTAGGCTATTACCTTGCTAATTTCTTTAGCGCGGGATTAGTACATGCTATTACTAAGGGTGTTCCATTAATGTCTACTTCACAAAGTTTTTTTCATAACACCAGGCGTAGTTTGGCTGAATATGAAAAACAAAGCAGTAGACCAATGCCAAGCACCAGGGCTGCAATGTAATGCTAAGTTTGCTCAGTTATTAGGAATCATGATGAATTAATATCCAGAAAAAGGCTGTTTGTTGGACTGGCAAGCCAGCAGTTCAGGCTTTTTCTAATTCGACTTTGATTGTCACCAAATACCATATCCAAAACCCAATGTAACTTATTTTCTATCGCCCAATGCTGACGAACAACACTGGCAATAAATTCGGGATTGGCTGGATGATCACTAATGTAATAGCGTTTTTCTATGCTTTTAATTTCACGTGTAATTTCAATTTCAAAATACTGTTTAAATTTGTCCACTGCGGGTGCTCTGTCTTCAGAGTTTAGACGAGGTTCAATTGTGGTTCATAGATAAAAACAAAATAAGTTATCGACAACCTATAAAAAAACCTCATTCAAAAGCTGCAGCTATTGTATTGTTATTTAGCAACTCAGGACTCAAAATTTCAACGATTCCATAAAAAACCCCAGAAAAATCAATGGCATGTTAACTGATTAATACTGACTTAATCTGCGGAAATTAGACTAAAAATAATAATAAAAAAACTATAAACTTGTATGAAGCCATTGGTCTTGGTATTAAAAGAAATCGAAGAGCAGTCTCAAATTTATCCTAATTTTGCAGCTCATTATCATTCGATACAAGCCGCTTATGACAAGCGAGATTTTGAAGCATTAAAGCAGCTGGTGCTATCCAGTCTTCAGCCGATCACCAATTTATCATCGGATTTAATGCTGGCCTCAATTAGTTATTCTGAAAAATTAGCAGAAAATTAAAAATCCATTTCATTTGCGACAATCCTCAAGAGCGATCGCATCGACTAGCACGTTTAATTAAAGCCATTCAACGTAACAATCCTGATCAAGTCAAAAAAGCACTTGAAAGAGAAGGGGGTTTAGCTGTCATTAAAGACGCCAGGTTGGCGGGGTTTTTTTCACAAACAAAAGAGACACCGCTACAAATTGCATTAGCAAATCGTAATCCCGAAATCATTTTATTGATAGCAGACTTTTTAAATTCCTCTGACTTGGAAAGACCCATTAATACATCTGGAGAAACGCTACTGCATTTTGCAGCAGAAAACGGTTTTGAAAATCTACTGGCTTATTTGTTAAGCAGGAATGTAGCGGTGGATCCGAAAAGAAACACGGATAATGCCACTCCTTTGCACCTTGCTAGTATGCAGGGCAAGCAGGGAATTGCCCAACTCCTGATTAATAGGGGAGCTGATATTCAGGCAGCATGTGAACGTAAGAGCGCTAGCAATAAAATAACTAAACTTTCTGTTCTTTCCTGCGCCATTTATAGTAATAGTGAAAATTTGGTTATTGCCTTATTGGCACAAGGCGCGGCAATTAATCAAGTGATTTATCACTTGGCTAAAAATACACCGGTAAATTCAGTCATTTATAATGCGATTGTTAAACCTTATAAAGAAAATAAAAGCCGCATTATGAATAACGACACTATTAAAAATGTGCTGGGAAAAAAAATTGAACGCTATCACCTGACAGTGCAGCAGATATTAAGTCAAGTTTATATAGAAGATCATCAAGACGCTGAAATCATTGCTAAAGACCTTGATGACATTATGCAAAGCACTAATGAAATTTTAAAACCCTTGTTGACCATTATTGCTTTTGGAACGCAAGGGTTTCATCGACTGGATAAAAAACCGCTTAAATTGATTTTAACAAAACATGAAAATATTAGTTTAGTTGCACCGATTGGTGATATCAGCGGTGGTTATAATGGTAAAAATACAATTTTTTGCTCAAAAAGTTTTTCAAATTATAGCCCAACTATTTTGCATGAAAGCCAACATTTTGCCGATAAATGTTTATTTGAACATGCAAAGCTGCCTTGTTTAGAACCACAAGAAAATACTTTTTTAAACATCATAAAAGTAGTTGGCAAAAATAGTCTTAGTTTGCCTGAAAATAATCAGCAAAACCAAATACTGAAAAATCGTTTTAATCGGGCATTGTTTTCAAATGCTTATACTGAAGCTGAGCGAGTCTATGAAATACTCGTTAAAGTTCCCGAAGTTATTGGCTACCTAGGAATCAATAAGGGTTATGCTTGGTTACAACAGCATCAGCCGGAATTGTTACATTATTACGAACATCAATTTAATCCTAGTGCTTGCCGCTTTATTGCAGAAAATGACATTTTGGAGAAACTGGAAAATAGCCTTATGCAGACAGCTAATTATGTATCGCCGATGATAGATACCCCTATACAGACAACAGGCAATCATGAGCGGTATACAATCCGCCATTAAAAAAATATAAGCTAATTCAGTTTGTATTTGAAAGGCCGAACATGTTCCAAGCTAAAACACTTTCTATTGAAACGATTGACAAACTTCTGGCAATGAATGGTTTATTAAAACCGATAAAAAAATTAGATACTTTGTTTAAAATTCCCCGTCAGACCATAAGCATTAACGCCAGCATTGAAACCGTATTAGAAAACTGGCCCTTTTTACATCAAGCACCTAATAAATGTGTGATTTTACTAATTTTTAACCAGTTGAAGCCGGTAAACTGCTTTCTTTGGTTTAAGGCAGAGGATGACCAAGATTTTAAAGCTGCAATTAAAAATATCCCTTATACGCAAAAAAAATGGTTTTATACTCTAGATCTGCCAACTTTAAAAAAAGTATTGGTTGATCTAACTATTGAGCCGCTAGAAGTTACTGAAACTGAGCTGCTATCGATTAATAAACCATGTTAGTAAAACAGTTTTTTAATCTCCACTAATGAATATTAGTGGAGATTGGGTTGCGTCCTTTGCTAACCCCCTAATGTTTTCTAGGGGTTCGCTGGTTTTGCTGTTTTATCTACATTAGAGGTAGACAAATTTTTATTTTTTTTCCTCTGACCATAAACTATCTCTGGATTCACTAAGGTTCAAATCTTAAACATTAATTCTAACAGCCACTTATAACGTTTGATGAGAAAAATGGTAGCTGCAGCTCTTTATGCATTGAGCCCATTCTAAATCCTGTTGCGGCCCTTACGACAGTTTTCTGAGCAGTATTTAACGCGCTCCCAATTCAAACGCCATTTTTTCCGCCAAGTAAACGGTCGTCCACAAGCTGGGCAGATTTTTTGCGCTAGTTCACTTTTTTTTACTGCTTTTGGCATGGTTGTACTAACTTTATCACATCTCTCACAGCATGGTTTTTAAGAAAATAGGGCGGGATTAATAAAATATGCAAGCAGTTGCAGTTGTTGGTTGAATCCACGTTTACATTCAACCCAATAAGTCCAATAGTTAATACTATTGGGCTAATTATATTCTCTTGTTTTTAATGGATTTTATGGTAATATTTCCCCTATAAACCATTTCACACCCCTTTTATGAACCTTACCGAACTCACGCAAATCCTTGCAGATATTCATTTTAAGCTCTTAAATCATACAGCGAAAGCAATTAATCTGGCTGTGACTATGCGTAACTGGCTCTACGGTTACTACCTGCAAGAATATGAACTCAAAGGCCAAGATCGCGCTCATTATGGCGAAAAAGTGCTGGCTGATTTGGCAGAACGTTTGCAATCTCGGGATATACCGGCTGCTTCCTATCGGCATTTAAAGCTTTGCCGCCAGTTTTACCGGCATTATCCTCAAATTGGGCAAACGGTGTTTGCCCAATTCAAACAACTAGCACCAGAAGAAGGCTGGCTGCAAATGGGGCAAACGCTGTCTGCCCAAAAAACCCCTAATCATGATGAGGCGGTTCCCAGCATCCCCAGCGAAAAGCTCATTAATACCTTATCTTACAGCCACTTTGTCGAACTCATGAAGGTTGATGCGCCACTGAAACGCTGCTTTTATGAACTGGAATGCATCCGTGGCAATTGGTCGGTGCGCGAGTTAAGACGGCAAATAGCTTCTCTTTATTACGAACGCTCCGGATTATCAAAAAATAAAGTGCAATTATCACAAATTACCCAGCAATCTGCTGAAACCTACCCTGTGCAATCGCTGATTCGTGATCCTTATATTTTCGAGTTTTTAGGTATCAAGACGCATGAAGTTTTGCTGGAATCTAAATTGGCAGATGCTTTACTGATCAAAGTGCAAAATTTTCTACTCGAGATGGGAAAAGGTTTTTGCTTTGAAGCGCGGAATAAACGAATTTTAATCGGTGACGAGTATTTTTTTATTGATTTAGTGATGTATCACCGTATATTAAAATTAAACGTGCTCATTGAATTGAAAGTCGGCGAATTTGACCACCATCACATTGGTCAACTCAACACGTATATTAATTACTACAAAAAACATGAAATGCATGCTGGCGATAATCCCCCTATCGGTATATTACTCTGTACCCGTAAAAATAATGCTTTAGTCGAATATGCGTTAAGTGAAAATAGTAATCAATTATTCGTTTCAGAATATAAATTAGCATTGCCTACCAAAGAAGAAATGAAAAATTTTATTGAAACGCAATTAAGAAATGAATTAGTGGATTTGGTTGAACAAGAAAAAAATAAGGATTAATGGGTTTTACTCATGACACGATATTCAGCCAAACCCAAGCCTTTGCCGTTGATTGATACGTTAGAGAATTTCGTGGAAACACCGATTTCTTCGAAAATAACCGGTTTTTTCGATCAAGACTACGAAGCG
>CAYTUN010000091.1:0-6884 GCA_964441315.1 uncultured Gammaproteobacteria bacterium
CTCATCCGGCCCGTTGGGCCACCTTCTCCCACAAGGGGAGAAGGCCAATGTCAATCACATCTGCCAATCCAATAAATTCTCCAAATAAAATACCCCGCCGCAAGCGGCGGGGTATTAAAATTTAATAAATGCCAATGTCATTAAATACAAATACACCTTATTTTGAAAAACTAATTGAATGTTGATGAGGGCCTTCTCCCCTTGTGGGAGAAGGTGGCCCAACGGGCCGGATGAGGGGTAATAAAAACCATGCAAGGCAATTGTAAACAGACCCTAATAACAAGACTTAATTTGTAGTAAGCCATCAATTTCATTAACATTCGCTCTGACGAATTTATTTTCCAGGATGGTACTCATGGCAATCCCCATTAATCAATTACCGATTATCAGTGCGTTAAATTATCAACAATTACGTCCCCAAATTCGCTCCGGCGATATTATGCTTTGTTCGGGTTCTTCGGTGTTTTCCAATTTAATTCAGCAAGTGACGCATAGCATCTGGAGCCATGTGGCATTTATTTTGCGATTGGATGCGATTGATCGGATTATGGTTTTGGAAAGTGTCGAATCAATTGGCGTGCGTAGTGTGGCGCTGAGTTCTTATGTCAGTAATTATAATGGCAGTGGCAAAGCGTATCCGGGGAATATTTTAATTGCGCGTCATCAGGCGTTTGATGCCAAACGCATTGGCGATTTATCGCGCACGGCGGTGGATTTGCTGGGTTATCCTTATGATAAAGATGAAATTGTGCGTATTGCGACGCGCATTAGTTTTAAAGCGATTAGCTCGCAATTGCCGCCAGTCGCTTTAGGTCAAGATCACTCTTATATTTGTTCGGAATATGCAGCACTTTGCTATCAATCGGTTGGCATTACGATTAAACAAGAAAGCGGCGGCTGGGTGACGCCGGCAGACTTTGCACTGACACCGGAAATTAATCCGGTGAATTTGATAGCGCTTCAATAGCACTTTGCATTCTTTGCAAAACTTTTTCTTTGCCTAATAAATAAAGTGTTAAATCAATTGAAGGCGAACTGCTGTCACCGGTCACTGCAATTCGCAATGGCATACCGATTTTACCGAGTGATAATTTTTTCTCGGCGACAAAATCTGCCAATGTTTGATGCAGTTTTTCGCGTGTCCATTCATTTAATGCGGCGAATTTTTGGCTTAGTTCTGCTAATTCCTGTTTCACAGGAATCAGCTTTTCCAGTAAAGGTTTTTTTGCATCATCCCAAACAAAATCTTCGTAAAATATCCAGCTTTTTTCTGCCATTTCGATCAAAGTTTTTGCACGGTCGCGTTGCGCATCGACCACTTCAGCCAAATCGGGTTGATCAGAAAATTTCTGATTACTCATTAAATTTTTTAAATTATTCGCTAAATAACTTTTATCCAACGTTTTTATATAATGCTGATTTAACCACAGCAATTTTTCGGGATTAAATGTAGCTGGCGAATGGTTGATATGCTCCAAATTAAATAATTCAACCATCTCTGCACGCGAAAAAATTTCCTGATCGCCGTGTGACCAACCTAAACGCAATAAATAATTCAACAAAGCTTCCGGCAAATAACCCTCGTCACGATATTGCAATACCGAAACGGCACCATGACGTTTCGATAAACGCTTACCATCATCGCCTAAAATCATCGGCACATGTGCATAAATTGGCAGCGAAAGATTTAAAGCGCGCAAAATATTAATTTGCCGCGGCGTATTATTAATGTGGTCATCACCACGAATCACGTGTGTAATTTCCATATCGCTGTCGTCTACAACAACGGCAAAATTATAGGTAGGAATACCGTCTGATCTTAATAAAACCAAATCATCAATTTCCTGATTAGCAATCGTGATTTCACCATGCACCAGATCATGAAAGCTGACCTCGCCCTCATCCGGATTACGTAAACGCACTACGGTTTGGTTATCCATTTTTAAATGGCGCTCACGACAATGGCCGTCATAACGCGGTTTTTCACCACGCGCAATTTGTTGATTGCGCATTGCTTCCAAACGCTCTTTACTGCAATCGCAATAATATGCCTGGTTTTTAGCAATTAATTGCTCCGCCACTTCACGATAACGCGCCAAACGTTTCATCTGAAACGGCACTTCGCCGTTATAATCCAAACCGAGCCATTCCATGCCTTTTAAAATGGCATCAATTGCAGTTTCGGTTGAGCGCTCACGATCAGTATCTTCAATCCGCAAAATAAATTGCCCGCCAAAGTGGCGTGCAAAAAGCCAGGAATACAAAGCGGTGCGAGCGCCGCCGATATGGAGGTAGCCGGTGGGGCTTGGGGCAAAACGTGTTTTTACCATCATAAAAAATCTCAAATGATTTGACTTGCGGCAAGCATAGGCATTCTCCAATCTCATGGTCAAGCGTTAAAACATGTAAACAAAATGAGTCAATTTTAGGCATTTTTGTATCCGATTAACCTTAGCTTGCTGATTAAGAGAAAGTTCGAACCATGATTTTAATCAAATATAAACCAGGCAAGAGCTTGTAGAGTGAAATTAAAAATTTCAAAATGGGAGAAATAAAATGAGCGAAGAAATAAGAGCAATAACAGAAGATGATGAGAAAAAACCGCTGATTAAAAGAGCTGAAGAACAAAATGAAAAGAAAGATTGCAAAGCAATCTGCAGCTGCAATGCATGCCAATTCCCAATCAAGCTGTTTGAAAATTATCTTAAACTCGCTATTGCTGCTGTCACGTTTCATGGTGGCGTAAAAGTATTGCAAGAAACATTTGGTGAAAATTCTGAAGCGATGAAAATAGCGAGCGGTTATGCTGCTTTAGCAGGCTGTTCTTTAGAATCTGCTTTACAGTTTGTGGAATTTGTTATCCAGTGCAAAAAAACTGAACCCGTTGTTTTTAAAAAATTTTCTGCAATATGGCGAAATAACGTGATGCAAATTGTCGGAAATACGAATTTCACTTTTACTTTTTTCATGTTCTTAGCAAGTAGCACAGCAAGCCCTGGGCAAAAAGTCATCATCAGCGATGCGCTTGCATTGAGCTTGTATGCCATTGCATGGCTTACAGCTGCATTTGCAAATAAAGAATTTCGCTCGGCTTCTGAATATGGATTTGCAAAAATGCAAAATTATTTTTGCCACGCTCAATCAACTTTAATTATAGAGGAAACAACACCTAGCACAGCTAAAAAATATTTTAATAATGCAAAAAAATCAGCAGCCCTTACTTTAGAAGCATTGGGCGGATTTTTTGAGGCCGGGCCATTAATGCGTGCATTTGGATTTACCGTGGGTAATTTAATTAAACAAACAACGGGAAAGCCTTTTAATGACTGGGAGCTAGGTAAATTTATACGCCATGGACTCATGTTTATTTTTGGCGTTTTGGCAGCGGGATGGGGGGTTTATATGTCTATTAAACAGATTAATCCGAACCATTCAGTAGAAAAATTTAAAAATTATTCGCAAAAAGCGATAGCGACTTTTGTTTTGAGCTATGCATTAGTCATGACTTTATTAGAAATGCGTGATGTTTCAAGACGAGATTTTCTCATTATTAACTGGACAATTGTTGCATCAGCACTTTTAGTAACAAGCTTGACGTTAGCGGGGAAATGCCATGAAGTTTGTGCGGTTAGCAGAACAAAAGAGGCTTTCTTTTCAAATAAAAAAACTCGCACATCAGAGGCAAGCTTAGGAGAAAAAACAATAAGTCCTGTACAAATTCAAGAGGGTGAAAAGCGAAGAAAAGAAGAGATTACTACGGAAGATGAATTATATAACTTAAAAGATTTTTTTAAAAGCGAATAAAAATTTTAAAAAATAATTTTGCCAAGAGTTTTTAACCAATAAAAATTAATTATTTATTTAAACCAGGAAATTAGAATTAAGCTGCAAATTATGTTACAATTTCTTCTTGGCATAAAAAAACTCATAGCGAGGTTGATATGAAAAAAACATTCATGCATTCAATAATCGCTGCGATTTTTTGCATGAGTCTTATTAGCATAAGCTCAATTGCTTGCACACATTCAGCAAAAGCTGCAAGCAGCAAGGAAGCAGTTGCTACTCAATCAGAAATTTCGAACAAATCTTCTGCAAATGATAGCAAACATGCAAAATCCCATAGCGAAAAAACCGCTTGTGCCAGTTGCGCTGGCGGTGATTTTTAAGTAATGAGCAACATGGCCAGGGATTGGCCTAACAGCTCTTGTCATCGCAGCGTTAGCGCAGCAATCCTTTAACTTTGTCATTGCGAGCGTAAGCGCGGCAATCTCCTGATTGTAATCCTGCACTAAAAAATCTAATGCCAATTTATTGTCAGGAGATTGCCGCGCTGACGCTCGCAATGACAAAAAGACTGAGATTGCCGCTCTTATACTTACAATAGCAAAGCAAAAAGATCGCCAAGCTAACGTTCTTAAGAATACAGGTTTAATAAGCCGCAGGCTTATTAGTCATTAAATAAAACACCACTATCAAACTCAAAAACGCTGGCCAACCTAAAATAAACCAATACTTAAAATAACGAAAATATTTAGCTGGAAGTGGTTGTTCTGTTTGATAAGCAGCAACAGCTAAATTGCGCATTTTAATTTGTAAATAAACTACCGGAAACCAACAAACTGCTGCAATTAAATAACCTACAATTGAACCCCATAGCCAAAATGCATTTAAAGAATAACCCGCTAAATAGACTAGCCATAAACCGGTGAGCGGCTGAATAAAACCGGAACTGCCAGTAAAAATCCAATCGACAAACACAACATATTTTGCGGCATACGCGATAATTTTTGTATCGCGTGTGCGATGCGCCATCAACATGGTGCAAGCAGTGCCGATGCCAGTGCCAAATAAAATGGTCGAGCTTAAGACATGAAAATATTTAATCCACAGATAGAGCATGATTTATTTCTCTGAATGAAGCGCGGCATAAACTAAAATCGCTAAAAGCAAGGGGATGTTTTTTGCCAAAGGTGCAAAAGGTTCCAGCCAAATCGCAGGCAATTTCCAGCTTAAAATAAATGTATAAATCAGTATTAAAGCTATTTGCAAAATTGTCATCAATCGCATTTTATAATTTAATAAAACGGCCAGCCCAATTAATCCATCCAATAAGCTTGCGCCATACAATAAAATCGGTTGCCAAAAATGATTAATGCCGATTTTTGCTAATAGCGCATACGATGCGGCTTTGGGATAAAAGAATGCACTGACAATAGCACTAAATAACCAAATAAATGCAATGCCCAAACGTAAAGCCGGTCTTAAAAAATACAAACGCGCGTGCCAATGGTCTTGTACCGAACTAGCGGCGCTAAAAATCGCTTGTGAAAACGGGCGTGGTGTAAATTGAATCGCATCAATAAATTTTTTGCTTTCAGCTTCAGTTGCAATGTTATTTTGCATCAGCATTTGATAAGCGGTTTTATTGATAGAAGAATACGGAATAAAATCACCTAACCAGCTGCTGCAACGAATAAAAATTAAAGGTACGGCAATTAATTTAGCTTTTGCAAAACCTAGCCATTGGCGCAATTGTGTCAAAATATCGCGTAATTTTAATCGCTCTGGCCCCACGGCGGTTAAAATACAATTTTTTTCTACTGGCTGTGTGAGCAAAACTTGAACCGCACGCGATAAATCTTCCAAATGAATCGGCTGCATTTCCTGTTTGCCTGTTCCAGGCAAAAAAATAAAACCAGGCAAACCAGCAAGTCCACGGAATAAAGAACTGCCGCCATATGAACCTCGACCATATATTAAAGAAGGTCGCAAAATAATGGCTTTTATAGACAAATTTAACAAATAATCATCTGCTGCTTTTTTGCTTTGGGCATAAACACAATCCGATTGCTCAATCCCTAGCGCAGAAATCTGAATAATTTTTTTAACCCCAGATTTGACGCAAGCGTCAAATAAGGCACGAGGTGTTTCGTAGTGGATTGCCCAGGTGATTTTATCGTCGGGGTGATAAAGTATACCGACGCAATTAATCACAACTTCAATATCTTTCAAACGCTCCAACCAAATTGAAGCATCTGTATCTTTTATAAAGTCACAAGCAATAACCCGCGCCCTCGGAAAAATACGCGCTGCAAGGCGCGTATCTCTCACCGCACACGTTAGTTGATGGCCAGCGGCCATCAAGTGATTTACGATTTGCGAAGCAACAAATCCGCTGGCGCCGGTGACTAATATTTTCATAAATTATTGTGTTGTTGCTGTATCAGATTTTTCTGCTGCGGGAATAACTGCGCAAGCAATTCTTGGGCCGCCACCGCCTAATTTTTCGGGATTGTCGGAATAATTATCGCCGAATTTATGAATTATTAATGAGTGATTAGATAAATCTGATAATTTTAATTTCGGCGCTAAAACCGGCAATGTTGCTGTGCCATCATTTTTCACGATAAGTGCGGCAATATCACCCAAATGCCCTCTTTCATTAAATGGGCCTAAATGTTCATCCGTTTTTGCTGGATCTAAATGACCACCTGCTTTCATGCCTTCATCGGCGCAATCCGGATTTTGATGCACATGAAAACCATGCACGCCAGGCGTCAATCCTTTTAAATCCGGCACAAATAAAACGCCCCATTTGGTTTGTTTCATCAATACAGTGCCAATCGATTTTCCTTCGTTTTCTTTCGTCACCCACTTCATTGTTACGGTAATATCGGCTAATGCAAAATTAAAAATAAGCATTAAAAATAATGCGAAACATAATTTAATCAATTTCATTTGTGGCTCCTTGAATTAAATCGTAATTATTTATTTTTCATGAGAGTAATAGAGAAAGGTGAGTTTGTTCAATGACTTTGTTTATATTTTGATTACCCCTCATCCGCCCTATCGGGCACCTTCTCCCACAAGGGGAGAAGGCCAAC
>CAYTUN010000092.1:0-6823 GCA_964441315.1 uncultured Gammaproteobacteria bacterium
CCCCTCATCCGCCCCTTCGGGGCACCTTCTCCCGCAAGGGGAGAAGGGTCTCATCAAAGTTCATTAGTTTTTTTATAACAAAGCATATTTCATGGCATTTAACCTTATTGATTTAGCAGATGTACCCGCCAGTTGTCCTTCTCCCCTTGCGGGAGAAGGTGCCCGATAGGGCGGATGAGGGGTGATTTAATAGCGCTTGCCACTAATCAATAGCCTAAATAAAACTTACTAATTCCTATACAATAAGCAAATCACATCACATCCAATCAAAACATTCATTAACTAAAAATTGAGCTAAATTGTCATGACGACAAATATAAAAAATTTACGCATTGTTCTAGGCGATCAGTTAAATTTAAACATTTCTAGCCTCGCCGATATTAATAAAAAAACCGATGCTGTCCTGATGATGGAAGTCAGAGAAGAGGCGACCTACGTCAAACATCACCCGCAAAAAATTGCTTTTATATTTTCTGCCATGCGGCATTTTGCTGAAGAATTAAGGCAGCAAAAAATTCATGTTCATTATATTGATTATGAAAGCGCTGATAATCGTGGAAGCTTTACCGATACATTAGCGCATTTTATCGAGTTACATCGTCCTGAAAAAATGATGATTACTGAGCCTGGCGAGTATCGTGTTTTATCGATGATAAACTGCTGGCAAAAGCAATTTAAATTGCCAGTAGAAATACGGCCAGATGATCGTTTTTTTTGCAGTAGCGAAGATTTTAAAAGCTGGGCAAAAAATCGCAAGCAATTGCGCATGGAAATGTTTTATCGTCAGATGCGTGTTAAAACTGGCATATTAATGGATGCTAATGAACAACCGGTTGGCGGTAGATGGAATTTTGATGCTGAAAATCGTCAAGCTTTGCCTAAACAACTAAAATCGCCCGCTATTTTACATTTTAAACCCGATAAAATAACGCAAGCAGTGTTAGATTTAGTAAAAAAACATTTCTCACAGCATTTTGGCAAACTCGATAATTTCGGCTATGCGGTAACACGAAAAGACGCTTTAGTTGCTTTAAAAAATTTTATTGATGAACGCCTGCCTTTATTTGGTGACTATCAGGACGCGATGCAAACCGACAATTATTATTTATTTCATAGCGTTTTATCGCCATATTTAAACGCTGGTTTATTGCTGCCACGAGAAGTTTGCCTCGCAGCTGAAAAAGCTTATTTCAATAAAAAAGCGCCAATTAATGCCGTTGAAGGATTTATCCGGCAAATCCTCGGTTGGCGTGAATATGTACGCGGCGTTTATTGGACATATATGCCCGAATACGCCAAACGCAATGCGCTCAATGCCAAGCGGAAATTACCTGCATTTTACTGGACTGGCGACACCAAAATGAATTGCCTGCATCAGGTGATTAAACAAACGGAAGCCGTGGCGCATTCGCATCATATTCAGCGTTTAATGATCACTGGTAATTTTGCTTTGTTGTATGGCGTCAAACCAGAAGAAATTTGCGAATGGTATCTAGCAGTTTACATCGATGCCTATGATTGGGTAGAACTGCCTAATACGCTAGGCATGGTGATGCATGCCGATGGCGCCGTGATGGGTTCTAAACCCTATGCCGCCAGCGGCGCTTATATTAATCGTATGTCGGATTTTTGTAAGTCATGTCACTACAATGTTAAGGAAAAAACTGGTGAAACCGCCTGTCCGTTTAATTATCTTTATTGGAATTTTTTGATTGAAAATCAGGAAAAATTAAAAAGCAACCCTCGGATGAAATTGATTTATCAGGCTTTTTTAAAAAAAATGCCGTATGAGCAACAAAAATTAATAATGGATAGTGCTAAAAAAATAATTGGGGAATTGAAATAAGTTTATTTATATATTATTATGAAAAACATAATAATATTAAAAATATAAAATCCTGAGAATAATAATATTGTGTTTTATGAATGAGCAAATAGATGCCTCAATTCAACATCTTCTTTCAATAAATTTAACCATTTTCAATCAGCAAATTTTTTTGGCTCAATCCGAGAATTTCCTTACTCTCCTTCTTAAAGAGACTGACAAATTTCGAGAGAATTTCTGCGATTTTGGCTCTTCAAGCCCAGCTGCTACCGAATTTGAAAAATTAGATCAGAGTTTTGAGCAAATGCTAAATCTGATTGGGCAATTAAAACAGCAGGCACATTTAACAACGATTGATACGGCTGAAATAGACATTATTTTGAAAAATTTTTTGAACACACGTTTATATTATTATGAAACACTGCTGGAGTACTTCCTCAATATATTAAGCAACCACGATGGGATAATTCATAAAATTTTTATGTATAAAACTTTTTCAGATCATATTTTTAAAACTCTAGTTTTGAACAAAATTGTAGATGATGAGGATATAAAAGAATATTTGGAAAGGTATACTGAAGTTCTGAGAAATCTTTACGGCAAGCTTAAAGAGTTTGAATTATTTGATGATAAGCTAGCACTACTAATCCGAAATGATATTGAAAATATTTCCAGTTTTTTTTTAGAAGCACACATTAATGGTTTTTTTACGAGCATTGGGGATTTTTTTTATAAAAATTTTGAAAATGTGATTTTTTTTTTGGAAAGGAATCTTTATGACTGTGAGCTTTTTTTTCAAAGGCTTAATAAAAATAGCGAATCAACCGTGTCCAAATTTAGTTATGAGGGGTTGATTAAAGTAATCAAGTCGCTTTTTTGTATTATTAACATATCTAATTCTGTTGCCCAAAATAATAGTGGATTTTCTTCAGCCATTCGTCAAGCGCATGATGATTTGGTTGCCCAGCTAAAAAAATGGAAGACGTTATCAGACCCCCATCCTCCAGAATTAAATGCGTGGGCCGCTCTCCTCGCAGTCAGTGCAAAAAATATCTTGCATGATGAGCTTAGGCACATTGGTCAATATTTGTATAATCTGGCCATAAAGAGGTTTTTAACATTATTTGACAATCTCCCAAAAACCAACTTTATTTACTTTGCCGGAAAAAAATTGCTTGTCAGTCAAAAACGCAGTGGTGGTCAAAACCGAAATAGTTTTTTTTCGGCCTCAGCTTGCCATTCAATGATAAATCACCTTTTGCCCGAATTTTTAAAATCGAAAAAAATAGATCTTTCTAAAATAGATAAAATAATAAGTGATTTGGCAAAGATTTCAAGTATCCTGCTTGAGCATGCTTCATTCCCAAGTTTTGTTTTTTGTGCTTATTGGATTAAGTACCATATGTTTTTTTTTGAAGAAAAGAGAAGTGGTAATGCCTATCTTGAGCACTTTAAAAATATTGCTAGTGATGTTTTAATGGCGGTAAGTAATTTCTCAAAAAATCGGGAATTTTTAATTCTTTGCTCAAATTTTTTAATAAATATATTGGTTAATTTGACAAAAATTAATTTTGAAGACGGTAGCGATCTTGAAGAGCAAAAAAATGTTATTTTAAATTTATATCAAAACATTATGCATATTCAAGCTTTTAATAAGCAACCGCTTGATGAAGATAAAATCATCGATATTCAGCAAGCAATTCAGTTATTCAATGAATATTATACCTCCGTCAAAAATTTAAGCCAACTCGATATTTTTACTTATTCACCGACAGCTAACCCGCTCGTTTAAACAGGATGATCTAATTTCAATCACAAGCCAATTCAAACTTTGATGCAAATCATGATTTAAGCGCCCATGCCAATATATGGCATGGGCATTACTATTGAGCAAAGCCAATATTAATCAAAATTGATAGGGCAATTACTAACATCTAAATTGACGCAGGTTTTGGAATATTCATCTTCATCATTCACCCAATCACCACCTGTTGGCGCAGAAGCAGAGTGCGGGACAGAATATAATATTATCTCGCTGGCAGCTGATTTTGTATCAGTGGATTTAAATTTATAAAAGCAGGTGTATTGACCACCTGTAATTTTACTCCAATTAGCAGATTTAAGCTCGCTTACTTCTACATCGCCAGCAATTTATGGTGGCTTTGCAAATAGCCAGTTTTTATCATCTACGCTCCAGTGATAATTTTGGGGGTCATAGTGAGCTTGAGTGTCGCATTATGATTGAGCGTAGCTTCAATAATCGTTATTCTATTTCGGCGCTTTAGTAGTTGAAAAATCTGAAAATATTACCAGATTAATTATTAGGGCCTGTTTACAATTGCATTTAATGTTTATTTTTTTTAACTATAATCGGAGCATGTATGAAAAAAATTGCGATTATTTTTTTGATGTTTTTGCAAATAGTGAGCATTAGCATATTTGCCAAACAAGACATGAATTTGACGCAAATTCGTTTTCCAATAAGTGTAGAGGGCTGGATTAAAACCGCTTCACCCTTGATTAGAGTAAACGTTACTGCAAGCGTTAATCCCAACCAAGTCGCTGGTTTTAATGCGTTGGCAATTAATAAGCTTAATTCGATTGCGAAAACTGATTGGCGGATTACGCAATTTAATCGCAATCAGGACCCATCGGGTTTAGAGCGGATCCAATTAGTTGCTGAGGCGCGAGTTTCAGATAAATCATTAAATCAATTAACTATAAAAGCCAAAGCTGCCAGCGAATCCGGTCAACAGTATGAAATCAGCGATATTGAATATAAACCCACGTTAGCGGAAACCGAACAAGCGCATGCGAATTTGCGTCAACAAATCTATCAAATGGCGCAAGAAGAAGCTAAACGCATAAACCAGGCTTTTCCTGAAGCACATTACGAAATTGTGAATATTAATTTCTTGCCAATGAATTTAAGCGCTTCATCTATGACGATACAGCCACGTGCGTTGATGACGATGAGTGCGGGAAATTCGAATAGTGAAAGTAGCAATTCATTGGCAGTTGATCAAAAGGTAACACAAAATGCCATCCTCATTTTTGCCGCTAAAAATAAACTTGAACAGTAAACCACTCATCTGGGAAATTCCTCTGATCGGCCATCGTGGCGCAGCCGCATTAGCGCCGGAAAATACTTTGGCAAGTTTATTAAAAGCAAAACAGCTCGGTTTAAACTGGATTGAATTTGATGTGATGTTATCGAAAGATGGCGTGCCAGTGGTAATTCATGATGCAACCTTGAAGCGCACGACGAATGGCAGCGGACGAGTGAGCGCGAAAACTTGGGCGCAATTAGAAATCCTGGATGCTGGCGCTTGGTTTAGCAGCGATTACGTAGGTGAAAAAATTCCTCGGCTTGATGCTTATTTAAAAGCGGCTAGTCAAAATGGATTAAACGTGAATGTGGAATTAAAGCCGGTGGTTAAGGATGAGAAATTAACAGCAAAAATGGCCTTAAAAGCAATAGCGGAAAATTATGATTCGAATAAATTAGAAATTATTATTTCGAGTTTTTCGGAAACGATGTTGCAAGAGGTGCGTAAGCTCGACAAAAATATTAAATTAGCGTTTTTGATGCATCGTTGGCGGCGGGATTATCCGGCGATTGCGAAAAAATTGGCTTGTTGTTCGATTAATGTTAATCAAGCTTGCTTAAATTTCCGGCGGGTGCAGGAAATTAAATCAGCAGGTTATGCGGTGCTTGCTTATACGGTGAATGATTTAGTGCGGATGGAGGAGTTGCTTTCCTGGGGGGTGGATGCGGTTTTTAGTGATATGCCTATCGCGTTTACGCGACAGCGGTTCCCGCTGTAAAAGTGGTTGTTCTTGTGGCTGCAGAACATAAGCTTTTGCGTTTTTTAATTTTTCCATAAATTTATGTAGGGTCTGTTTACCATTGCCTTTTCGTTACGAAAAAAGCAGGATTGCTTAAAAATAAAAAGTAGGGGGGATTAGCGTAGCGTAATCCACCGGTTTTAATGGCTTTAACAGGCTTTGTAAAAACGGTGGATTACGCTGCGCTAATCCCCCCTACATGTAAAAAAAAATTGTAGAATAAGAATTATGCACAAGCCTATTATCCACTTCGCCCACGCAAACGGTTTTCCCGCACCAACTTATCGTCAATTTTTTAGCGGATTAAATTCCAATTTTGAAATTAATTACCTGCCAGTGCATGCGCATAATCCGGAATATCCGGTGACGAATAATTGGACCGAATTAGTTGAGGAATTAGTTAATCATTTAAAACAACGTTATAGCCAACCCGTTATTGGCATGGGGCATTCTTTGGGTGGTGTGCTGACTTTTTTGGCCGCGATAAAATATCCAGAATTGTATTCCAGCATTATTATTTTAGATTCACCGATTTTGTCTCCAGCGCGCTCGCGCATGCTGGCCTGGGCAAAAAAAATTCGTTTACTGGAAAAATCACCGATGATTAGCCGAGTGCCTAAACGCCGCATGCACTGGGCTTCGCGTGAAGAGGCATTTGTCTATTTCCATGGGCGCAAGGCTTTAAGGTATTTTGATGAAAAAGCGCTTTGGGATTATGTGTTGTTTGGCACCGAAGAGGATCAGGTTAATGGGGGTTTTAAATTGGCGTTTGATCCCGCGATTGAATATCAAATTTTTAAAGGTCTGCCAGATCATTTGCCAAGTTTTCGCGGCCAATTGCGTGTGCCCGCGGGCTTAGTTTGTGGCGAATTTTCTTATGCTTTAAATGAATCTGACCGTAACTATGCAAAAAAGCACCATCACATGAAAATTGCCATGATTAAAGCCGGTCATTTATTTCCATTTGAGCGCCCACTGGAGGCGGCGGAAATCTGTCAAAAAATGATTGGGGAATTAAGCTCAGTTGAGTATAATCGCGCTCGGTAATGAGGGATGATGGGTAGAAATAATTGTTGTGGAATCCGGATGATTTTATTACCCCTCATCCGCCCCGTTGGGGCACCTTCTCCCACAAGGGGAGAAGGGCAA
>CAYTUN010000093.1:0-6476 GCA_964441315.1 uncultured Gammaproteobacteria bacterium
AGTTGGTTAGAGCACCACCTTGACATGGTGGGGGTCGTTGGTTCGAGTCCAATCGTGCCTACCAGTTTTGAGAAATTTCTGTAAATCTTCACAAATAACGCGCTGATAGATTAAAGCCCACTAATTATTTTTAGACCTTAAAAAATTTTATTCGATATTCTTCGTATAGCTTCAATTTTTAATTCCCTGAATTCTTCTGATTTATTTAAATTGTCTATTAACACTCGTAATACTTTTAAAACACAGAGCTTGAATCAAAGAATTTATACAGCGCTTAAAACTGCGGAGCTTTCCGTATGGAAATTTAGCTAATTTTTGATTTAAAATTTTCTACAGTATACTTTTTGATACTATCTAGCGCATAATTAAAAAAAGTTTTATAGTCATCTTGAATTAATTAATAAACATTAGAGGAGATAATTACCATGAATAAAAAAATTAAATTTGCAGCTGCTCTTTTTGCAGTAACGTTTGCGGCGGCCGCTTCTGCTCGCGGAATTGCGACTGTTGCTTTCACCAATCATACTGGCGATAATGGCAAAGTTCCCGAAAATTTATATGTTTTAAATTCTAGTCTTTCTCAAGGCAAGTGGCGTGAGGGTCAAGCCCCTCAGAATAACCAAGTCCTTTCTGATAATATCACTCTAAAATTTGCAGCTACACAAAATGCGGGTTGGATGCCTGTTCGTATTGAATATAATATTACTGTCGGTCGAAAAGACTCTCAAATTGATACTTGTAAAGTTTCAGTCTTTCGTTATTTCACCGGTATGACATGGGAAAAACCCCAATATACCCTAACCCCTGGTGGTTCAAATTTGCAATGCAAGCTGGATGGTAACAATGTAATCATTAGTAAATAATAGTTTTTTAAACACCTCGCGCCAAAACGCGAGGTGTTTAAAAATTGGCAAGTCTTTTAAGACGTTGAATGCATTCCGAAATTAAATTTTTCTTTTTATGATTTCTAAAAGGCGTAAAAATTTATTTAAGTTTAAATTTATATTCACGAATTGCTATTTAAAAATAATATTTTTAGCTACCAAGTCTATTGCCACCAACTGTTCGAGCAATAATGGCATCTTATCTAAAGGCCAGGAATTCGGCCCATCGCTCAATGCCTTGTCCGGCTCAGGGTGTGTCTCCATAAAAATCCCTGCAATTCCAGCTGCAACAGCAGCTCTTGCTAGTACGGGGATAAACTCCCTCTGGCCACCAGTCGTATCGCCTTTACCGCCCGGCAATTGCACTGAGTGCGTCGCATCAAACACCACCGGCGCAAATTCACCCATAATCGCCAACGAACGCATATCAGAAACTAAATTGTTATAACCAAAAGAAAATCCACGCTCACAGGCCATAATATTTTCATTGCCGACCGCTTTCGCTTTTGCAACAACCGATTTCATTTCCCAGGGCGATAAAAATTGGCCTTTTTTAATATTCACGGCTTTGCCAGTGCGAGCCACGTTTTGAATAAAATTCGTTTGGCGGCATAAAAATGCCGGTGTTTGTAACACATCGACGACACTGGCAACTTCATTTAAAGGGGTGTCTTCATGCACATCAGTTAATACCGGTAAACGTAATTCTTTTTTGATTTTGGCTAAAATTTCCAGGCCTTTTTCTAAACCGGGTCCGCGGAAACTTGAATGTGAAGAGCGGTTTGCCTTATCAAAAGACGCTTTAAAAATGTAATGTATTTTTAATTTCTCAGTCACCTCTTTTAAAAATCCTGCGATTTCAAATACCAAAGTTTCGCTTTCAATGACGCAAGGGCCGGCAATTAAAAATAAAGGTTTATCATTGCCGATTTCAAAGCCGCATAATTTCATAAATTTTCTACCTCATTCAAACGGGTAAATTGCGATTGTTCCCGTTTTTTTTGATGTTGGATCGCTGCTTGAATAAAGCTGGTGAATAATGGATGGCCGCGGCGCGGCGTTGAAGTGAATTCAGGATGAAATTGACAGGCTACAAACCAGGGATGATCCGGCAATTCAATCATCTCCACTAATTTGCCATCCTTTGATTGCCCCGACACACTAATGCCGGCGATTTTTAACTCCTCAATATAAGCAGGATTAACTTCATAACGGTGGCGATGACGTTCTTGAATTTCATCTTGCTGATAAATGTCATGGGCTTTGCTGCCGGATTTTAAGACGCAGGCTTGGGCGCCCAAGCGCATGGTGCCGCCTAAGTCCGAACCATGATGGCGTTTTTCGACTTGTCCCTCGCGATTCACCCATTCTGTCACCAAAGCGATCACTGGATGTGGCGTTTCTGGATCAAATTCCGTGCTGTTGGCATTTTTTAAACCCGCTGCATGACGCGCAAATTCAATTAACGCGATTTGCATACCTAAACAAATGCCTAAATAAGGAATTTGATGCTCACGCGCACATTGCGCGGCAAGGATTTTTCCTTCGACGCCACGGTTGCCAAAACCGCCTGGCACTAATATTGCGTCCATATTTTTCACCGCTTCACAGCCCAGCTTTTCCAGTTCTTCAGCATCAATGTAAATAATCTCAACCCGGGTGTGCGTATGAATACCTGCATGTAACAGGGCTTCTGACAAGGATTTATAGCAATCTGCCATATCCGTATATTTGCCAACCATCGCCAGGCGCACTTTGTGTTCGGGGTGATCGTAGGCATCCACCACTTTCTGCCAGCAACTGAGGTCAGCAAGCGGTGTTTCAAGACCGAGTTTTTCCGCCACCAATTCACCTAAGCCCTGATCACGCAAATGCAACGGAATGCGATAAATAAAATCGAGATCTTCCAATGAAATCACGCCACGCAATTCCACATTGGTAAATAAAGCGATTTTTTGACGCGCCGATTCTGGCAGTGGCTTTTCCGAGCGGCAAATTAAAATATCCGGTTGAATACCAATGGTGCGTAATTCTTTGACGGAATGTTGCGTCGGTTTAGTTTTGGTTTCACCGGAAGAAGGAATGTAAGGCACTAAAGTTAAATGAATAAATAAGGTATGTTTGCTGCCCAATTCAATCCGCATTTGCCGGATCGCTTCTAAAAACGGTAGCGATTCGATATCGCCTACGGTGCCGCCGATTTCAATAATTGCGATATCGTGGCCTTCAGCTGCCGCTCTAATTTTATTTTTGATTTCATCGGTGATATGAGGAATGACTTGAATCGTGGCGCCCAAATAATCGCCGCGCCGTTCTTTACGAATCACATCGGCATAAACCCGCCCCGTCGTGAAATTATTTTTTTTGCTCATTTGCGCGTTGATAAAACGCTCATAATGACCAAGGTCCAAATCAGTCTCTGCTCCATCATGGGTGACAAACACCTCGCCATGTTGAAACGGACTCATCGTGCCTGGATCGACATTGATATAAGGATCCAGTTTAATCATGGTAACTTTCAAACCGCGCGCTTCCAAAATCGCGCCAAGCGCTGCGGCTGATAACCCCTTCCCTAGCGAAGAAACCACGCCTCCTGTAACAAATATATATCGCGTCATAGCAATAAACCTGGGGCTGGTGAATGCCGTATTCTAATGAGTTCAAATGTTTAAAACAAATGGGGAAAAGCCTGAAAACCAATCTATAATCTGAGGAAAACACTATCCAATCTTGCTACAATTAATTATGTGAGAAAACCAAAGAGAGAATAACAATGAATAAATTAATTTACTTCATAAGCGCTGCGTTAATTTCAGCCATCAGTTTAAGCGCAAATGCAGAGCGAAAAGTTTTATCTATCACAAACAATACGGGTCTTTTTATTAGCTGTTCTGATAATGGGTCGATGTTCACAACGCAAATCAACCCTCACAGTTCAAAAGAGGTGAGGTTACGCCAGGATGTCAATCTGACTTGTGAAAGCATCTTTGCCAGGGCTGAGTCGGCTAAGGATGAGCCTGATCATCAAAACAAGGCAAAACACAATACAGAGAAAAAATCTAATAACGATAATGACAATAGACGTTCTTCTAACGCAGAGAAAATAAATATAGTAGTTGAATTAGATGGCAATGGTAATTTAGTTTTAAGGCAAAATTAAATACATACTCAAAAATTTTTTTTAATGTTGATTAGGGTCTGTTTGCAATTGTTTTTTCGCGACAAAGAAGCAATTGTAAACAGACCCTAACTTTGAATACCTCGCGCATGCAGTGGGGTGTTTTCTTCTTTATGCCGGGTCCCATAAGAAAATCCAACCTTTTTCATTTGATTTACAAAGACGATGTTTTGCATAAGCAATATTGGCTA
The DNA here is from genome assembly GCA_964441315.1 of uncultured Gammaproteobacteria bacterium. Taxonomy (GTDB): domain Bacteria; phylum Pseudomonadota; class Gammaproteobacteria; order CAYTUN01; family CAYTUN01; genus CAYTUN01. Next base: position 4,254 of record CAYTUN010000093.1, read on the forward strand.
CCGCCAATAATTCATCATCACTATAAATTAACGGAATACGATGACGTTGCCAGGATGGGATTTTCCACTCCTGCCATAATTTTTTTAATTTATTAGAATGTTGGCGATTATGCGGATGAAAATGTCCACCAACTTGCCAAAATCGGACAGTAATTTTTTCATCAGGATTAATTTTGATGCCAGCACCTTGCACCGCAAGGGCAGTGAGTTTCCCAAGACCTGCAATTTCTAATGGCTGATTAATGTTCCATTTAATTACTGGCGGCAATTTTATTTTAGACACTAAAAAAATTTTATTTTGATGACGCTGCAAATTGAAATCACCCACATCAATTTCCGGTTGGGCATCGGATTGGCTGTCGATCAAATTGCTAATTAAGTTTTCTAACCAGGCTTGGGAACGAATTAAAATATGCTGTTTTTCAAGCCAGGCAATGAGAACCGCTTTTTTCTCGGCTAGAGAAAATTTTTTTAGCAGGGGAATTTTTAAATAGCCATCTTCCTCACATTGCATTAAAGCGTCTGCAATAAAATTGTCTAATAACGCATTCTGCTCTGTTATGACTTTAGCGGACTGCGCTAACGTTTTTTTAATTTCTGGCCATTTCACTTGAATTAGTGGGAGTATTTTTTCGCGTAAATAATTTCGCTGAAATTGCTCGTCAGTATTACTCGGGTCTTCAATCCAGTTTAATTGCTGTGTTTGAGCGTAATTAAAAATCTCAGCCCGGGAAATCGTTAATAACGGGCGCAATAACAAGCCCAAACCTAATGGCCGTTGCATGGGGATCGCAGCCAAGCCTTTATTGCCCGAGCCGCGAAATAAACGCAGCAATACCGTTTCTGCCTGATCATCTTGCTGGTGCGCCATTAATAAAATTTCATTTTCAGCTAATAACGTTTCAAATATTTGATAGCGTGCTTGACGTGCGTTTTCTTCGGAAATTACGACATCTTTTAATTCAATGCATTTAATTGGCAATTGATAATCATCAGCAATTTTTTCGCAATGCTTTGCCCACTGTTTTGAAGCTTTGTTCCAGCCGTGATCAATATGAATGAGATTTAATTTGGATTTTAACCAGGAAATTTGTGACACGAGATGCAAGAGTACGGCAGAATCTAAACCGCCGCTAAATGCCAGCCAAAAACGCGTAAAGTTTTGATAGGCAGAACAGGCTTTTTCTACCGTAGAAAAAATAGAATCAATTGCTCCACTGGCCATAAGACATTAAGCGCTGATAGCGCTTATTGAGTAATTGTTCGGTGTTGAGTGATTGCAAATGCTTTAAATATTCTTGCAAACGTAATTTAATTTCTTGCGCCATAAAATCGACATCGCGATAAGCGCTGCCGCAGGGTTCAGGAATGACTTCGTCGATTAAATTTAATTGCAAATTACTTTCGGCAGTGACGGCCATTGCTTCAGCTGCATCGGGTGCTTTTGCCGCATTTTTCCACAAAATCGAAGCGCAGCCTTCGGGTGAAATAACGGAATAAATCGAATATTGCAGCATTAAAACACGATCGGCGACACCAATGGCTAGCGCACCACCGGAACCACCCTCGCCTGTTACTAATGCAATAATCGGCGTTTTTAAATGTGACATTTCAAATAAATTGCGCGCGATGGCTTCACTTTGATTGCGTTCTTCTGCGCCAATTCCCGGATAAGCGCCTGGCGTATCAATAAAGGTAATCACCGGTAATTGAAAACGCTCGGCCATTTTCATTAAACGCAACGCTTTACGATAATCCTCTGGTTTTGGCATGCCGAAGTTGCGGTCGATTTTATCTTTGGTATTGCGGCCTTTTTGATGGCCGATAATCATGACGGGCATTTCATTTAAACGCGCCAAGCCGCCAACAATCGTGCCACCTTTGGCATAATGTCGGTCGCCTTGTAATTCATCGAAGTCAGTAAAAATACGTTCGACATAATCGAGAAAATAAGGACGCAACGGATGACGCGCGATTTGAACAATTTGCGCAGTCGATAATTTAGAAAAAATTTGCCGCGTTAATTCTTTGCTTTTTTGTTCGAGACGTGAAATTTCTTCGTAAATATTCACATCATTTGCGGAGCTGACGCTCCGCAACTCATTAATTTTCGCTTCGAGTTCGGCGATGGGTTGTTCAAAATCTAGGTAGTTTAGGTTCATAAAATTTTAAGGCGTTTAAATTCTAATTTAATTTCAATTCGTAGCATTTTGTCCCAGATTA
>CAYTUN010000094.1:0-6158 GCA_964441315.1 uncultured Gammaproteobacteria bacterium
TGTTTATTCCTTAATTTAAAGAAAATACTGTTTTATTTCCCCTCATCCGCCCCTTTGGGGCACCTTCTCCCACAAGGGGAGAAGGCAAACCTAATTATGCTTCTAGCTAGCAACGAGGCACATGCTTGTTTTATAAATTATTTTTTTTCCTTGCAAAAAAAATCAAACCGTCTCCAGCAACATCGCACCGCCCTGCCCGCCGCCGATGCAGATAGCGGCCATGCCGCGTTTGGCTTTGTTGCGATGTAGTACATTTAGCAATTGCAACACAATTCTTGCGCCGCTGGCGCCGACTGGGTGGCCTAAGGCGATACTGCCGCCATCGACATTTAAGCGGTTAGAATCAATAACGCCAAAGGCTTTGTCCATGCCTAATTTCTGGCGGCAGAAGTCTTCTTGCTGCCAGGCGACGGTACAAGCTAGTACTTGAGCGGCAAAGGCTTCGTTGATTTCCCAGAAATCGATATCTGATAAAGACAGACTGTATTTTTTGATTAATGGGCTGGCAGCATAAACCGGGCCTAGTCCCATAATTTCGGGCTCGAGGGCGGCCCAGTGCGCGTCGACAATGCGGCCTAAAACTGGCAAATTGTATTTTTTGACAGCGTCTTCGCTGGCTAAAATTACCATGGCTGCGCCATCAGTCACTTGCGCGCTATTGCCGGCAGTCACCATGCCGAATTTGCGGTCAAAAATCGGTTTGAGCTTAGCTAATTTTTCAACGCTGGTATCAGCGCGAATACCATCATCGGCTTCATAGACTTTGCCTTTGTTATCAATAATTGGCTTCAGACCAGCCATTTGTTTTTTCTCAGTCGCTTGCGCTGCGCGGTGTTGGCTAGTGGCAGCGTATTCATCCAATTGTTCGCGCGTTAAATGAAATTGATAAGCTAAATTTTCCGCGGTTTTTCCCATAATTAAACCGACGATAGGATCGGTCAAGCCATTGACTAAACCGATAATTGGCGAAAGCATTTTGGGACGGAATTTCAAAAAAGTCTGGAACTTTTGGCCAAAGCTTTTCGACGCATTCAAATCCGCCATCCAGTTCGCCATGGCATCATTGAAAAGCAAAGGCGCGCGGCTCATTGCCTCAGTGCCACCGGCCAATACAATTTCAGCACGACCTTCGGAAATATCTTTGGCAGCGCAATCAATCGCTTCCATGCCCGAGCCACAATTGCGCGCCACAGTATAAGCTGGCATGCCTTTACCACAACCCAATCGCAGCGCAATAATTCGCGCAATATTGGCTTCATCCGAAGCAGGGCCAACGCAACCAAACACAACGCCACCCATATCTTTCGGTTCAAATGGCATCCGCGCTAACAATTCCCGTCCAGCCAAAACTGCTAAATCCGCCGCAGAAAATGGGCCGGTTTTGCCTTTGGCTTTTAGATAAGGCGTGCGTGCGCCATCAACAACATAAATCGGTCGGGAATAAACGCTTTTCGGGGTTTTGTTATCAGCCATGTTTGACTTCCTTTAAAGTTATGCCGCTTGCGGCGAAATCATCTACACGAATCGTTTCGTATCTTAAATATTCAAATTGCTTAATTAAAGCTATTTCATCCGTGGTTAAAATATGAGAATTTGCTGCCGCCAATAATTGCTCGGATAAATTTAAATCACGGGCAATGCTGCCTTTTTTTATCGCCGCTTGCAATTTAGCACGCGCTTCAGTCGAGCGATAAAATAATTGCTTGGCAAGCACGACGCGGCCTACTGCGTCTGACTCATCTTGCTTAATAAAGCAAGACCGCGTAATGAAATCATTTATTGCATTCTCTTGCAACATTTCTTGTGAAATTTGCATGCTCAATTGATCCGTAGCCGGACGAAAACGCATACCAAAAGGAAAGCAAATCCAGCGCAAAATTTTCGCCATAAAGCGGCGCGGAAAATTTTGATAAAATTGATCAAGCGCTTGTCCAGCCAAATTTAATGAACGCGCTAAATTCCATTTTACATAAGGCAATAAATCAGCTTGCTCATTTTTATGATCTTCAAAATATTTCAAACAGCAACTAGCTAAATATAAATGACTCATCGCATCGCCCAAACGCATCGATAAAGTTTCTTTGCGTTTTAATTCACCACCTAATAACATCAAAGCCATATCAGCTGTTAATGCCAAAGCCGTTGATAAACGTGCGATTTTTTGATATTCGCGTTTTAATTTTGACTGTGGCGCCGATAAAAATCTTCCACCTGTCAAACTCGAAAATAAAGCACGTAAAAAATTACTCGCGCTGTAGCCAGCGTGTTGCGCTAATAATTTATCGAATTTATTTAAACCGCGATTTAAATCGGAATCGGACAACGCATCCATTTCATTTTTCACAAACGGATGACAACGCACCGCGCCTTGTCCAAAAATAATTAAACTGCGCGTTAAAATATTAGCGCCTTCAACGGTAATGCTCACCGGAATCGCTAAATATAAATTACCAATATAATTTCTTGGGCCTTGTTGAATTGCACGTCCTGCATGAATATCCATCGAATCATTACAAGCGATGCGCGCAGCTTCGCTCATATGATATTTAATCATCGCAGTTGCCAATGAAGGTTTTTCACCCGCATCAATTGCAGAAGTAATAAAATGCCGGCTGGCTTCTGCCAAATAAGTAAAACCACCAATGCGCGCCAGACTATCTGCTACTGCTTCAAATTGGCCGATCGATGTTCTAAATTGCTGACGAATTAAACTGTAAGCGCTGGTAGTCAAATAAGCTAATTTACAACCGCCGGTAGCTAATGCGGGAATGGAAATGCCACGGCCAACCGATAAAGCTTCCATCAACATTTGCCAACCTTTACCGCGTTTTTCGACACCACCGATAATATAATCAATTGGCACAAAGACATCTTTACCACGCACCGGTCCATTCATAAACGCTAAATTTAATGGATTGTGTCGCTCGCCAATTTCAATTCCTGGCAAATGCGTTGGCACTAAACAAACCGTGATACCTAAAAAATTTTCATTGCCAAGCAAATGTTCTGGATCGTACATTTTAAATGCCAATCCTAATAAGGTCGCAACTGGCGCCAACGTGATATAACGTTTATTAAAATTTAATTTAATTCCAATAACTTCTTTACCTTCGAAAATTCCTTTACACACAACACCTGTATCCGGCATTGCCGTTGCATCACTGCCGACTTCAACGCCCGTCAAACCAAAACAAGGCACTTCTTCACCACGCGCTAAACGCGGTAAATAATAATTTTTTTGTTCAGGCAAACCGTAGCGCTCCAGCAATTCACCCGGCCCCAATGAATTTGGCACCATCACAGTGACTGCGGCAGACATACTGCGCGTTGCAATTTTCGTAACGATGGTGGAATGCGCGTAAGCAGAAAATCCTTTGCCGCCGTATTTTTTGGGGATCACCAAACCAAAAAATCCTTTCTGCTTTAAAAAATTCCAGGCGGCTGGCGTTAAATCATGATCGATGTGCACGATTTGCCAATCATCAATCATCGCGCAAAATTGCTCGACTTCGTTATCGACAAATGATTGTTCTTCTGCAGTCAATTTTGCTTCCGGCAAATTTAAAAAATTTTCCCAACGCGGACGGCCGGAAAAAATTTCGCCTTCAAAGCCAATATTTCCTGCTTCTAATGCAGCACGTTCGGTATCACTAATCGGTGGCAAAATTTTACGCAAGGCTTTTGCTAATGGCGCGCTGAATAAAACAGAGCGCGTTTGTGGAATGACAAATAAAATTACAGTAATCGCAAATATTGCCCAGCTAATGATTAATAAAGGCAAATTCATTAATTGAAAAACGCTGCTTGCAATTAAAGCAATTAAAATCGTAGGCAACCAAAAACGTAACGCCGTGCGTCGGTAAATAAATACGCTGGTTAAAATAAGCAATGCGATAAAGCAAATACTACTTAACATGTTGGTCTCCTTTTTTCCTGTGGAAAAAATTATGGGTACTTTAGCTTATGTAACTACATAATAAAATTTAGCGTTTTTTTACAATCGGTTATTTATTGTAAAAATAACGACTGTAAATTGTGCGCAAAATTACATTTCTGCTTTTAGGGGTTCGTTGGATCACCCCTCATCCGCCCTGTCGGGCACCTTCTCCCGCAAGGGGAGAAGGACAACTTCGGTGACATCTGCCAATGAAACAAGCTTCAGTGCAATGAAATCAATCTCATTACAGTAAAATCAACCTCATTGCAGTAAAATCAACCTCATTGCAGCAAAATAAACTTCGATGCAATCAAACAAACTTCACTGCGGTCAAATAAACTTTAGTGCAAATAATTAAATTTTGATCCAATAAAAAATAATCCGCTATGCAGCGAAACAGCTTCAATATGATAAAAATAAATTTCGATTCAATAAAATAAACCTTTTTATAAAAAGCTATTGAACCCAGATGAGACCCTTCTCCCCTTGCGGGAGAAGGTGCCCCGAAGGGGCGGATGAGGGGTGATCTAAAGATGCAGAAATTCTTTTAAAAACTTCTGAGAGCACCACCTCAATCCGACTCTCAACTAAACATCTTCGCTAAAACCCGATAAACCGCTCTAATCGCCATCACGTCACCGCCTTCCGGATGACCCGGGCGGTCTTTGATGCTCCAGCACATCATATCAAAGTGCGCCCATCTTATATCATTTGGAACGAATTCTTTCAAAAATAATGCAGCGGTGATGGAGCCACCATAAGGAACGTCGGCCGCATTGATCATGTCGGCGATTTTACTGTTTAAAAAACTGCGGTATGGCGGAAACATCGGCAGGCGCCACATCGGGTCTTGCACCTGCAAGGATTGTTCCATTAATGCATCGGCCAAGGGATTTTCATCGGTATATAAAGCCGCAATCCGATTACCTAAAGCAACATGCGCTGCTCCTGTCAATGAAGCAAAATCAAATAAATAATCCGGTTTATGTTCAGAAGCCTTGGCTAAAGCATCAGCCAAAATCAAACGGCCCTCGGCATCAGTATTAGAAATTTCCACGGTTTTTCCATTGCGCATGCGAATAATGTCACCCGGCCGGTAAGCATCACCGCTCACCGAATTTTCCACTGCTGGAATTAATAAATGTAAATTAACCGGCAATTCCTCAGCCATGATTAAGCGCGCCAAGCCCAGCGCATGTGCCGCGCCGGCCATGTCTTTTTTCATCAAGCGCATGCCGCTGGCGGTTTTTAAATCTAATCCGCCGCTATCAAAACAAACGCCTTTGCCAACCAAAGCCACGCGCGGATGTTCAGGCTTGCCCCAAGTTAATTCAATTAAACGCGGTTGATGCACACTCGCGCGTCCGACGGCATGAATCGCTGGAAAATTTTTCGCTAATAATTCATCGCCAACAATTTGCTCGACACGCGCGCCAAATTGAGCAGCAACTTGCTCCACCGCTTCCGCTAATTCTGCCGGCCCTAAATCTTCCGTTGGCGTATTAATTAAATCACGAATTAAATAAATGCTGGTTAATTCATTCACCACCGATTGCAATTTTTTTTCATCCTCTGACCAAAATAATTTCGCCGAAATTTCTTTGGTTTTGCGATAAGCGCCGAATTGATAACAACCCATTCCCCAAGCCAATGCAATTTCCTGTTCGCTTAGATCGAAAATTTTGCTATCAATCGAATAAATTCCTTCCGGCAAATGCGCGGGCAAAGCTGAAATACTTTCCATATCTTTTGCGTTATCAATGCCTAAAAATATTTTTTCAATACTACCGTTCGCATTGCAATAAATACCAATTTGATGCGCTTTCGCCTGAAAGCCGATATTTTTTGCCCAATTTTGTAAATTGCTGGGTTGCGCAGAAATCCAGTCGTTGAAATTTTTTGTAATGACGGGAATTATTAAAATTGCGTTGGTTTTTTCGGTGGAGAAATTTTTTGTCATCATTATTTTTACCTGAATAATTAGGGTCTGCTTACAATTGCCTTTTCTACTGCAAAAAGCAATGGTTGGCCAAAATCGCATCAAATTTTCGTTACATAGAATGACTATGCTGCCTCAAATTTGATGCGATTTTGACTCAACCCTTGCTTTTTTCGTAACGAAAAGGCAATTGTAAACAGACCCTAATTGCAGTGTTTTAGCTCGGCAACTTCACCCCTCATCCGCCCCGTTGGGGCACCTTCTCCCGCAAGGGGAGAAGGA
>CAYTUN010000095.1:0-6028 GCA_964441315.1 uncultured Gammaproteobacteria bacterium
AGTAAGATAGAAAAATATAAGAAATATTATGAATGATATAGAAATGCTATAGTAGTACACATTTATTGGTGCGATTAGCCAATGCATTATTGATATATGATGCAGCGCCTGAATTAAAAGAAGCCCAGCAGTTAATTGCACCTTTATTGAAAAAAGACCCTGGTGAAGACATTTTACTGGTAGCGGCAAAACTCGAATCGAAATTAGAAAATGGGGATCAGGCATTTGATCATTATTATCGCCTCTATCAGTTATCTGCTACTAATAACCAATATCAGGCTGGTCTGATTCAAACTTATGTAAAATTAAAAGATGCTTTCAAAATAAAACAATATAGTGGCACTGTAGCTCAATTAGTTGAAAATTTTTACAATCATCCTAAAGTCTCTTTAGAAGATTTACTGAATGTCGCCAGTTTACTAGATCAATTTATACGGAGCGATTTATTTGTTTTTTACAAGCAAGCAGCGCTTGATCAAATTGAAAAATTAGAACCAAGCAATTATTCAGAAAAAATCAGGCCTTGGCTAGAATTAGAATTACGTTATATTCCTGATGCTGAAACCGCTTTGACGATGTAATGAAGCTTATTTATTTTTATTTTCCTGATCCACCCGCGGATCCAATTCACTAATAATCGGTGTCGTACGCGGCACCGCAACAAATTTTTGCTGCGCGCCCACGGGAATTCGCACGCGGATTTTGAAGCGGTAAATCACATAAGCTGATAAAACCAGGCTAATTAAAACGATATAAACAAATATCCCTTGCGGCCCCATTGTCTCAATGAAAAAAGGTGCCACGATCGGGCCGATGGTGGCGCCGACGCTATAGGCGAGTAATAATCCGGCGGTGGCTGCCAAGATATCTTTATTTTCTAATTTATCGCAGGCATGGCTGATGCTGATCGGGTAAAGCGTGAAGGCAAAGCCGCCCATTAAAAATGCGCTCACCATAAATAAATATTTAAATTTGGGTTCAATCAGGATGATAAAACTGCTAATCGTTAACGCGATAGCGATGAAAACTAGCACGCGATGCCGCTCAATGCGGTCTGAAAGATAGCCAACCGGAAACTGCAATAACATCCCGCCAAAAATGGTGATTGCCATGATGTTAGCGATATCTTGTTTCGACATGCCCATTTCTTTAATTGATAGCGGCAATAAACCATAAATCGTTCCCAACACCAGGCCAGAACAAAAACAGCCCATCACGCCGGTGGGGGAGATTTGTAATAAGCGGTGTAATTTTAACGCGGAAGGCTCAGTGATTTTGGGTGATTCCATGCGCGTGATACAGACTGGCACCAGCGAAAGCGAAGCTAGTACGGCCGTTAAAGCAAACAATGTCATGCTGGCGGGATCGGCTAAATTGAGCAAATATTGTCCGCTTGCTTGCGAAGCGTAAAACGCGGTCATATAAATTGCCAAAATTTTGCCGCGGCTGTCACTGCCACTAAAGGCCAATAGCCAGCTCTCAATAATGACGAATAGCCCAGCCTGGCAAGCGCCGCCAATAAAGCGCAAGACTACCCAGCCCCAGGGGTCGATCCACATACCTTGAAGTAAAACGCAGGCGGAAGTAATCGCTGCGAAAATCGCAAAACCGCGAATATGGCCGACACGAATGCTGAGTTTTTCCGTACGAATGCTGCCGATCATAAAGCCTGCATAATAAGCGCCGCCGACCAAACCGATCATCCAGGTGGGTACATGCTCCAATTGCAGTCTCAGCGTGACTAAAGTACCGAATAGGCCATTGCCCAGCACTAAAATAATTAGGCTTAAAAGTGGGGCGATTAGGTTGCGTAAGATGTTTATCATTTTTTTGTTTTAAGTAATTAAGGAAAAACCCGCAGGATTTTAGCCGATACTGGGTTAGGCGGCTAATATTATTGTCAAATTTCAGCGGTTCCCGCTGAAACAAAGTTATTGCTAGCAAAAGCTATAAGACATAGGCTGGAGCATTAAATAACACTCTCTTTTGATAAAAAGACCTTATTTCAGACTGAAATTCAATCTTTAAAAGTACTTTTTCAGCGGGAACCGCTGAATGCGATAAAACCTTCCCATCCTTTGGATGGTGTATTAAGCTAATTCCACTTTTAAGTTCAAGGAAACGGTATGGAAATTAAAGATATTCACGCACGCGAAATTTTAGATTCACGCGGTAATCCGACGGTAGAAGCAGCCGTGCTATTAAAAGATGGCGCCGTTGGCATGGCGGCGGTACCTTCAGGGGCATCGACCGGCTCGCATGAAGCCTGGGAATTGCGGGACGGCGATAAAAACCGCTATCTCGGTAAAGGCGTATTAAAAGCAGTCGCCAATATTAACGTAATCATTCGCGAAAAATTGCTAGGCATGAACGCCAATCAGCAACAACGAATTGATGAAGCGATGATTAACCTGGATGGCACTGCCAATAAATCGAAGTTGGGTGCCAATGCGATTTTGGCAGTTTCACTAGCCACGGCAAAAGCGGCGAGTTTAAGTCAAAAGCAACCTTTGTATGCTTATTTGCATCATAGCGATCGCTGGATAATGCCAGTGCCATTGATGAATATTATTAATGGTGGCGCGCATGCGGATAATAATTTGGCGATCCAGGAATTTATGATTGTGCCGGTGGGTTTTTCACGTTTTAGCGAAGCTTTGCGCGCCGGCGTGGAAATTTTTCATCAGCTGAAAAAAATATTGCATCAACGCAATTTAAATACGGCGGTCGGTGATGAAGGCGGTTTTGCGCCGAATTTTCAAAGTCATGCGATTGCACTGGAAACGATAATGGAGGCGATTGAAGCAGCAAATTATCGTCCGGGTAAAGAAATTATGTTGGCTTTGGATGCAGCCAGTTCTGAGTTTTATAAAGAAGATAAATATCAAATCGCAGCGGAAAATTTAAGTTTAAATTCCAGCGAATTAGTCGCTTATTACGAAAATTTAATTGCGAATTATCCGATTATCAGCATTGAAGATGGTATGGCGGAAAATGATGAAGCCGGCTGGAAATTATTAACAGAAAAATTAGGCAATAAAATTCAACTTGTCGGCGATGATTTATTTGTCACCAATCCCAAAATTTTTGCAGCAGGCATTGAAAAAAAATTGGGCAATGCCATTTTAATCAAAGTAAATCAAATTGGTACTTTAACTGAAACATTAGAAACAATTGCGCTTGCCAAACATCACGATTATGCCGCGATTATGTCGCATCGCTCCGGCGAAACCGAAGACACAACGATTGTGGATTTAGCTGTTGCAACCAATGTTGGGCAAATTAAAACCGGTTCATTATGCCGCAGTGATCGCATTGCCAAATACAATCAATTACTGCGCATCGAAGAAGCTCTAGGCAATAAAGCCGAATATTTAGGAACGCATATTTTCGAACGATGAGAATATCAACTTTATTACTGTTAGGATTAATTGCATTTTTGCAATATAAATTCTGGTTTTCGCCAAATGGCTTACCGGAAACGTTTGCTATTCAAAAAAGCATTGAAACTTTGACCGCAAAAAATAAAGCGATTGAAACGCAAAATAATATTTTAGTTGCGGATATTGATGATTTAAAAACTGGCACGCAAGCGATTGAAGAAAAAGCCCGTTCGGAATTAGGCATGATCAAACCGGGCGAAGTGTTTTATCAAATCGTGCAATAAACTTTTTGGCTGCGCCAAAAAGCGGGTGCTTGTCGGGCGTGGCAGTTGATTTAGGATAAAACTTTTTGCGAGGTTTTTTGTAGGGGGGGTTAGCGAAGCGTAATCCACCGTCTTTTGCGAGGTTGGTTAAAAACGGTGGATTACGCTTCGCTAATCCCCCCTACTGGGCATCCCGCCCAAAGGCGGGATCCAAGGCTGGGTGAGTGGTGGCGGGTTTAAAAGCGGTTTATTGTATAAATTCATATTAATACGGCCCAACCCAAACCACAGTAACAATCAAGGAAGTTATAGCAACAATCGGAAATTTTTAAATGCCAAAATTAAAAACCTTTTCCAAAAAAACTGCCGAAGATTTAGCGGTTGACCAATTAAAAGTTACGCCACATTCTTTGGAGGCGGAACGCGCTGTTTTAGGTGGATTAATGCTGGATAATCGTGCGTTTGATCGCATCGCTGATCGTTTGACGGCAAAAGATTTTTATCGTGTCGAACATCGGCATTTATTTGAAGTGATTTCACAGTTATCGCAAAAAAACACGCCATTTGATGTGCTAACTATCGCAGATAGTTTGAAACAAAATAATATTCAAAATGTTGAAGAAATTTATTTATATGAGTTGGCGCAAAATACGCCCAGTGCGGCCAATATTATTGCGTATGCTGATATTGTTCGTGAAAGATCGGTATTGCGGCAATTAATTGAAGCCAGTCAATCGATTGCTGATAGCGCTTATTTTAGCGAAGGCCGTTCTTCTCATGATTTAATTGATAATGCCGAGCGCATGATTTTTAAAATTTCTGATCAAGGCGAGCGGCGCGGTGAACCACAAATATTAAGCCATTTGCTGGCAAAAGCGACGGAACGTATTGATCAGCTTTATCATTCCGGTAATTCAATTACCGGCATGCCAACAGGATTTGCCGATTTAGACGAAATGACTTCGGGTTTGCAAGCCGGTGATCTAGTGATTTGCGCTGGCCGGCCATCGATGGGTAAAACCGCTTTTGCGATGAATATCGCAGAAAATGCCGCGATTAAAACGAAAATGCCGGTACTCGTTTTTAGTATGGAAATGCCTGGCGATCAATTAGCGATGCGGATGCTTTCTTCTTTAGGACGGATCGATCAACATCGCTTGCGCACTGGAAAATTAACTGATCAAGATTGGGCCAGTATCAGCTCTAATATAGCGTTGTTAAGTTCAGCGCCAATTTACATTGACGACACTGCGGCGCTAAATCCTACCGAATTACGTTCCCGCGCCCGCCGTTTAACGCGCGAACAAGGCAAACTCGGATTGATCGTCATCGATTATGTTCAATTAATGCAAGTGCCAGGATTTAAAGAAAATCGCACGCTAGAAATTTCTGAAATTTCGCGTTCATTAAAAATTTTAGCGAAAGAATTGTCTGTGCCTGTCATTGCTTTATCACAATTAAATCGCAGTCTCGAACAACGGCATGATCGCCGTCCCGTCATGTCTGATTTACGCGAATCTGGTTCTTTGGAACAAGATGCGGATTTAATTTGTTTTATTTATCGGGATGAAGTTTATAACGAAGATTCACCCGAAAAAGGCATTGCAGAAATTATTATCTCCAAACAAAGAAATGGGCCGATTGGTAAAGTGAAATTAGCATTTCAGGGGAAATATACGCGGTTTGATAATTTGAGTTTGACTTCGGGGTGAGGCTTTAGTTGTCATGTCTATTTTTAATCTCTTAGGGTAAATTCCCCGCAGCTTGCTGCGTTAGATAAAGTTTTCATACTAATCCCCCTCAAAAAAATGGCTGGCATAAGCTGCATGAGACCTATCCGCCTATTATGTTAAGGTTCGGGAAGATAGAAAAATTTGTAAAAACCTAGCTATGAGAAATATAGTCAGGGTAAACGCATCTAAATCACATAATATTTTTTTAAGATTCAATTAGTATGCTTGATTTAATTTAAAAAAATAAAGAGCATAAATATGCGATTTTTACAAAAATTAGCTACTTACCTTCAAGAATACCACGATAACACTAATATTTTAACTCGATCTTTTTCATCCTTAGTTAATGAAAAACATGATCTCGTTAAAAAGATTGCTTTGCTAGTTGAAGAAAAAAACAAAACCAAAGAATCAACCCTAACTTTTTCTGACTTGTTGAACATTTATGATGCGTTTTATGAAGCCAATGGTTCTTTAACAGTCAAGCCTAATAAAAATTCAAAGTTAGATACATTTTTATATCAAGTTAAAACCGCGCTTGATCTACACTATCCTAATATAATTTCTTTCTTTGACAGGGTGAGCGGGAATCATTCTATAGCATTTCTATATCATTCATAATATTTCTTATATTTTTCTATCTTACTAA
>CAYTUN010000096.1:0-5908 GCA_964441315.1 uncultured Gammaproteobacteria bacterium
CCTTCTCCCCTTGCGGGAGAAGGTGCCCCAACGGGGCGGATGAGGGGTGATCCAATTAACTTTGACTTCGAACTTTATCTAAATTTATCTAAAAAACTAGCGACTGTTTGCAATTGCTTTTTTCGTTACGGAAAAAGCGAGGATCGAATCAAAATCGTATCAAATTTGAGGTAGCCTAGTTATTCTATGTAACGAAAATTTGATATGATTTTAGCCCAACTTTGTTTTTTGCAATAGAAAAAGCAAGGATAAACAGACACTAATTCAATATGCAACTAAGTTCTTATTTCCCCCGTTTATACCGCTATGGCCCAAAGCCTACCAGCCACGATTTGATTAAAGCGATTGCGATTATTTGTATGATCATCGATCACATCGGTAAATTTATTTTTCCGGAACAATTGTGGCTAAGAGCGATCGGGCGTGCGGCAGCGCCTCTGTTTTTCTTTGCAACCGGATATGCAAGCAATCACCGTTTTAAAGCGGATATTCTTTGGTATGCGATATTACTCACGCTGAGCACTTTGGTATTGGAAAATCAATTATTTGCTAATATTTTATTTAATTTTGTTTTGATTAAATTGATATTGAATCAGGCCAATCTGGTTAAGTTTATTGAAAAAAACTTAATCGTAAGTTTTTTTCTCTGTATGGTTTTTCAATGGTTGACGGCTGGTTATTTAGAATATGGCGCTTTTGGGATTTTATTTGGCACGGGTGCTTATTTATTATCGCAGCAGAATCGTTGGGGGATTTATTGGTTAGGTTTTAGTTTGTTGCTGTATTTTATTTATCAAAGTTTGATTTTTGGTTTTGTTGCTTCACCGGTTTGTTTGGTAATTTTTGGCATGTTGAGTTTGTCTCTGTTTTTTTTATTTTATGGTTATCGTTTGATGAGTTGGAATTTAGGGGGTGTTTTGAATTTTGTATGTATTTTTTTGGGGCGGTATTCATTGGAAATTTATGTGTTTCATTTGCTTTGTTTTCAGTTGGTGGTTTGGGTTAGGGCTTATTAGTTTTATCATGTTTCTAGCGGATGCCTATGGTCAGGAGATTGCTGCGGTAGCGAAGCTCCCTCGCAATGACAAATGATGTTTTCGTAGGGGGGATTAGCGTAGCGTAATCCACCATTATGCATTGCAGTAACGTGATGCTAAATCGGTGGATTACGCTACGCTAATCCCCCCTACGAAAACATTTTTTGTCATTAACAAATACTCGTCATCAGCTCCGGCAAAACCTCAAGGTGATTTTTATTGTTGTCCAATAATTGATAATAAAGCTGATTTTTTTGATTGAGTTTGTATTGGTTGGGTTTAATTTGAATCAAGCGGATGATTTTAGCAGTATTAATTTTCGGCTGTGAATTAAAATCAAAACGTATCGTTTCCTGACTGCCGCTGATTTTTTGAATGCCTATTTGCGTTGCTTGGGATTTTATTTTTTGGATCGCAAATAAATTTTTAATTTCAGCTGTCAGTAAGCCGAAGCGATCAATCAATTCCACTTGGATTTCATCCAATTGTTCTTGAGTTTTGGCGTTAGCAATGCGTTTATAAAACATCAAGCGCAAAGCAACATCATTAATATAATTATTCGGAATATAAGCGGAAATTGGTAAATCAATTTCAATGCTATTTTCACGTGAAAATAAGTCTTCTGTCGTTTTGCCGTCTTTTAAAGCTTTAACGGCACTATCGAGCAATTCCATATACAAACTAAATCCAACTTCTTCCATATGGCCACTTTGCTCCGCGCCTAATAATTCACCTGCGCCACGAATTTCTAAATCATGACTGGCTAGCATAAATCCACTGCCTAAATCTTCTAATGCAGAAATCGCTTCCAAGCGTTTTTTAGCATCCGATGTAATCGCTTTTTCATCGGAAATTAATAAATAAGCATAAGCTTGATGATGCGAGCGTCCAACACGGCCACGCAATTGATGTAATTGCGCTAAACCAAAATGATCGGCATGATTAATAATAATCGTATTAGCGCTTGGCACGTGAATGCCAGATTCAATAATTGTCGTCGAAACTAATATCTGATAACGCTGATGATAAAATTCACGCATAATGCGTTCCAGCTCATGTTCTGCCATTTGCGCGTGGCCGATCGCAATGCGCGCTTCTGGAAATAATTTAGCTAGTTCATTCACCTGATGGTGAATCGATTTAATATCATTATGCAGGAAATAAACCTGACCACCGCGAACTAGTTCGCGGGCGATGGCTTCTTTAATAATGCTGGTTTCATAACTGTGCACAAATGTTTTAATCGATAATCGTTTTAGCGGCGGCGTTGCAATGACCGATAAATCGCGAATGCTAGCAAATGCCATATTTAATGTGCGGGGAATCGGTGTCGCCGTTAACGTTAATAAATCGACATTGGCACGTAGCGCTTTAATTTTTTCTTTTTGGCGTACGCCAAAACGGTGTTCTTCATCAACGACTAATAATCCTAAATCCGCGAATTTAATCTTATTATCCAGCAATGCATGCGTACCAATAATAATATCAATTTTTCCTTCTGCTAATTCTTGCTTGATTTTTTTTTGTTCAGTCGCTGTGCGAAAACGTGATAAGGCTTCAATGCGCACTGGCCAGGAAGCAAATCGATCTTGAAAGGTTTGTAAATGCTGTTCCGCTAAAAGTGTGGTAGGGACTAAAATCGCTACTTGTTTTTGGTTACTAATCGCAATAAAACTGGCGCGCATCGCCACTTCAGTTTTACCAAAGCCGACGTCGCCGCAAACCAAACGGTCCATCATTTTATTGCTGGTCATATCGGAAATAGCGGCAGCAATAGCTTGTTTTTGATCAGGCGTTTCTTCAAAAGGAAACGCTTCCGCAAAACGCAAATAATCCGCTTCATTGAATTGATGCGCGAATCCTTTCGCTTGATGACGTTTGGCATGAATTTCTAATAATTCGGCAGCAACGTCATGGATTTTCTTATTAATTTTTTCTTTGGTTTTTTCCCATTGATTTGAGCCTAATTTATTTAATTCATGGTTAGTTTGCTGAGGATTGCTATAGCGACTAATGCGATCGAGTGAGGTAATCGGTACATATAATTTTGTATTATCGGCATATTCTAGCGTGACAAATTCACTGGTATTGGTTTGCGTTTCGATGGTTTTTAATCCGAGATAGCGACCAACGCCATGCTCAATATGCACTACCAAATCGCCAGTTTGTAATTCCGCTAAATGCCGGACCATTAAATCCGGATCACGTAAAGATTTTTCGCTGCGCGAAATAATTTTGGTCTTTTGGCCGAGTAATTCGTTTTCAGTGATAAGCGTTAGCTTGTCTTCGATTAAGCTGAAGCCTTCTAATAAACTGCCGGCGGTGATGGCAGATTTTGTCGAGGATTGTAAAAAACCCTGCCAATTTTTTACTGGCTCGGTTGAAAAACCTTTTTGTGAGAGTAGATTTTGTAAAATTTCTTTTCTGCCTTCGGATTCAGCAATGAACAATACGCGTGTGTTTTTCTCATCAATTGATTGTTGCAATTCTTTAAGACCAATATTATTTTCAATGGCTAAATTACTATTTTTTTGTACCGAAAAATCAATATTGCCATTATTTTCTTCATTATTTTCTTCGAAAATAATCTGGGGCAACTCTTTAATCTTGGAGAAAACCTCACTTACGGTTAAATAAAGCTCACTCGGCTGCAGCAAAGGACGCGTTAAATCATACCGCAGCGATTCATACCGCTGTTTAATCGTCTCCCAAAACTGCTCCGCCTGTTTATAGCAATTGGGATACAAAACAAGATTCGCCGCTTGCGGCGAATGCGGCAAATAATCAAATAAGCTTTCGGTCTGTGAAAAAAATAATGGCAAATAATATTCGATGCCCTGTGCTGCATGTTTTTGGCTGATTTGCCGGTAAACTTCGCATTGCATTGGTTCTATTTGGATGCGTTCACGAAATTGACTGCGAAATTGGCTGATGCCATTTTCATCGAGCGGAAATTCATGCGCCGGTAAACATTCAAAATTTTCAATAGTTTCCTGGCTTAATTGCGTTTCTACATCAAAAATACGAATGCTATCAATTTCATCATCAAAGAAATCAATTCTCACCGGATAGGGATTTCCCATGGGAAATAAATCGAGCAAAGAGCCACGAACTGCAAATTCGCCAGGAAGAAAAACTTGTTGCGTGTGATGATAGCCGACGGAAACTAACTGTTGTTGTAAATTTTGTAATGAGATGCGCGCATTTTTTTTAATTGAAAAGCTTTGTTGCAAAATATATTCGCGTGGGCTTAAACGTTGCATCAATGTTTGTATACTGACAATCAAAATACCACGCGGTTTTTGTCGTAAATCGAGCAGGGCACGCAAACGCGCGGAAATGATATCCTGGTGTGGTGAAAAATGATCATAAGGCAAAGTTTCCCAATCCGGAAACACGGTAATTTCCAGTTCGGAATTAAAAAAACGAATTTGTTCTTTAATCGCCTGCGTTTGTTTGGCATCTTCCGTAATAATTATTAACCAATCGATTTTTTCAGCATAACGGCTGAGCGCTAAACAAGAAGCGCTATGAGGCAAGGCCGTAATTTGAACTTTTTCTTTGCCCGGCAAGGGCAAAGTGTCTTTTATTAAGGATATTTTTTTCATGTTGCCAATGATTGATAAGAATAAATGGTGCCACCACCCAAACAAATTTCGCCTTGATAAAACACAATCGCTTGTCCGGGTGTGACTGCCCATTGTGCTTGTTCGAAAGTGACTTCGACTTGATTAGGATTCAATAATTTTAGGGTACACGCAGCCGGTGTTTGGCGATAGCGCACGCTAGCCTGGCATTGCAATTTATCGGGTGGGTGATTGCTGATCCAGTGTAAATCTTCACAAATTAATTGTTTGCTCAGTAATAATTCATCATCGCGATTTTGTCCGGCAATTAATAAATTATTTTCGATGTCTTTTTTTAATACATACCAAGGTGCTTCCACACCTTCTTTCGTACCGCCGATACCTAACCCCTGACGTTGGCCTAGCGTGTAATACATAATTCCTTGGTGTTTGCCGATGGTTTTATTGTTTTTTGTGCGGATTTCGCCTGGACGTGCTAATAAATAATTCGATAAAAAATCGCGTAATTTTTTTTCACCGATAAAACAGATACCGGTGCTGTCTTTTTTGGCGTGGGTGATTAAATCATTGTCGCGTGCAATAGCGCGCACTTCAGTTTTTTTTAATTCACCGATGGGAAATAAAGTTTTTGCTAATATTTCCTGTGTTAGCGTATATAAAAAATAAGTTTGATCTTTATTAGAATCAAGGCCAGTTAAAAGTTGATATTCGTCCTGATTTTCAGCGATGCGTGCATAATGCCCGGTCGCAATCAAATCAGCGCCATTTTTTAATGCGTAATCTAAATAGGCTTTAAATTTGATTTCCTTGTTGCAAAAAATATCCGGATTCGGCGTGCGGCCGGCGGCATATTCGTCTAAAAAATACTGAAAAACATGGTCCCAATATTCGCGGGAAAAATTGGCAACTTTATAAGGGATATTTAGTTTTTCGCAAACCGCGATCACATCTTTTAAATCGGCGTCATGCGTGCATTCCGCGCCTTCGCCTTCCCAGTTGCGCATATAAACACCGGTGACTTGGTAGCCAGCTTTTTTTAGCAGGTAAGCGGTGACGCTGGAATCGACGCCGCCAGACATGGCGACGAAAATGTGGCTATTGGTGGATGAGGTTGGCATTTTGGCGTTTAACTAGTCGTTCTTTTTTTGAAGGGGTATTTTAGCGATTTGTAAGGAGGGAGCAAAGCGTTGCCAGCTTGTTTTATATGTTGGATTAGCAGTAGCGTAATCTGTCAACAGGCTCTAATCTTCTTGAGTCTCAACAACTAATTGTTGAATGGTTTCT
>CAYTUN010000097.1:0-5905 GCA_964441315.1 uncultured Gammaproteobacteria bacterium
GTTGTCCTTCTCCCCTTGCGGGAGAAGGTGCCCGTAAGGGCGGATGAGGGGTGAATTTTCCATTGCTAGACAGCAGCAAATCTTCAAAGTAGGTGCTATATTGTTCACTCATATTTGCAATGATTAAAAAATTCAATTGAAACGAAAAACGTAGTGCCCATGAAATTCGCCCATCTCCACCTCCACAGCGCTTATTCCATCGAAGATGGCATCGCTGACATCGAAGCTTTAGTAGATCGGGCAAAAGAATTGCATATTCCAGCGATAGCGCTTACCGATCAAAATAATTTTTATGCTTTGGTCAAATTTTATCGCGCTGCGATTAAGCGTGGCATTAAGCCGATTATTGGCGCCGATGTTTTACTGGAAAATCCGGCAGACCAGAATAAGCCGTATCGACTGGTTTTATTGTGTCAGGACCAAACCGGCTATCGGCATTTAACTGAGCTCATTTCTCAGGCGTTTTTAGAAAATCAGATACAAGACAAACCGCAAATCAAGCTTGCCTGGTTAGAAGCAAAAGCCCAAGGGTTAATCGCGATTTCTTGCGCTAATTACGGTGACATTTCGCAAGCTTTATTGATGGATGATTGGAAAACCTTGCGGCAGCAATTGCAATTTTGGCGACAATATTTTCCGAACCGTTTTTATTTGGAAGTCACTTTGGTCGGAAGACCGCATGAAAATGAGTGCTTTAATCGGGTAGTGCGTCTGGCTGAAAAAGAGGGCCTTCCGCTCGTCGCAACCAATGATGTGCGTTTTCTCGAAGCAACCGATTTCGAAGCGCATGAAGCCCGAGTTTGTATTCAACAAGGCACGACAATTGCTGATATACAACGTGAGAAAAATTACACGCCAGAGCAGTATTTGCGCTCACCAGAAGAAATGGCGCAATTGTTTAAAAATATTCCACAAGCCATTGAAAATACAATTGAAATTGCTAAGCGCTGTAATTGCTATCTCAATCTGGAACAAAGTTTTCTGCCGCAATTTCCACTGCCGGCCGATACCTCCTTAGCTGAATATTTTGCCAAAGAAGCGCAAACTGGTTTGGAAAAACGTTTAAATAAATTAGGGGTGAATGATCCCAAACCTTACCAAGAAAGGCTAAATTGGGAAATTGACATCATTGGCCAAATGGGTTTTGCCGGTTATTTCTTGATCGTTTCCGATTTCATCCGCTGGTCCAAGGACAATCACATTCCTGTCGGCCCAGGCCGCGGCTCCGGTGCAGGCTCTTTGGTTGCTTACGCCCTGGAAATCACTGACCTTGATCCACTAGAGCACGATCTGTTGTTCGAGCGCTTTCTCAACCCCGAACGTGTTTCTTTACCCGACTTTGATATCGATTTCTGCATGGACGGCCGCGACCGCGTCATTGAATACGTGATGGACAAATACGGCCGCCAAAATGTCGCACAGATCATCACTTTCGGCACCATGGCAGCCCGTGCTGTGGTGCGCGACGTCGGTCGCGCACTGGGTTTTCCTTATGGCTATGTCGATAAAATCGCCAAACTGATTCCATTTGAATTAGGCATGACGCTGGAAAAGGCATTAGAACAGGAGCCGCTGCTGAAGGAGATGTATAAAAACGAACCCGAAGTCGAGAGCTTGTTAAATCTAGCGCTAAAACTCGAAGGCGTGCCGCGCAATGTCGGCAAACATGCCGGTGGTGTGGTGATTGCGCCCAGCCCTTTGACGGATTTCACGCCGCTTTATTGTGAAGCTGGCAGTCAACAAGCCGTTACGCAATTTGATAAGGATGATGTCGAAGCTATTGGCTTAGTCAAATTTGACTTCCTGGGTTTAAGGACTTTAACCATCATTCAATCGGCTGTCGATATTGTTGCTGCCAAACATAAAATAGCGATTGATATCAATCGTATACCGCTAGATGATGAGAAAAGCTATGAGCTTTTGAAGTCCTGCCAAACCATGGCAGTATTCCAACTCGAATCCCGCGGCATGCGCGATTTAATCAAGCGCTTGCAACCCGACCGCTTCGATGATATCAAAGCGTTAGTCGCCTTGTTCCGCCCAGGCCCGCTGCAATCCGGCATGGTCGACGATTTCATCAACCGCAAGCACGGCCGCGCCAAAGTACTTTACCCGCATCCTTTGCTAGAGCCCATCCTGAATGACACCTACGGTGTCATCTTGTATCAGGAACAGGTGATGCAAATTGCCCAGGCATTAAGTGGTTACACCTTGGGCTCTGCCGATTTGCTGCGTAAAGCCATGGGCAAGAAAAAACCGGATGAGATGGCAAAACATCGGGCTATTTTTGTCGATGGCGCGCATGCTCGTGGCATTAACCCCAAGCTTGCCAATGATATTTTCGACTTAATGGAGAAATTTGCTGGCTATGGTTTTAATAAAGCGCATTCGGCCGCTTATGCCTTGATTGCTTATCAAACTGCCTGGCTCAAAGCGCATTACCCAGCGGAATTTATGGCCGCAGTTTTATCTTCGGATATGGACAATACTGATAAAGTGGTACGTTATCTGGAAGATTGCAAACAACTCAACTTAAAAATCCTGCCGCCCGATATTAATCGCAGCGCGGAAAAATTTTATCCGAATGACAATAATGAAATTGATTATGGCTTGGCGGCAATTAAAGGCGTTGGCGCTGCCGCGATTGAAGCGATTATCGAAGTGCGCAAAGCACAAGGCCCGTTTCAGGATTTATTCCAGCTATGCCGGCGTGTCGACACGCGCAAAGTCAATCGTAAAGTGTTAGAAGCCTTAATTTATGCTGGCAGCCTTGATGGTTTTGGCGTCCATCGCGCCAGCCTTTTGGCGAGCGTCGACAAAGCTTTATTAATGTCAGAAACCCATGCAGCCAGCGAAAGCATGGGTCAAACCACTTTATTTGATTTATTTGAAGCTGAAGCCGAAGAGACGCAAGTGGAATATATTCAAGTCCCGACCTGGGATGAAAAAACCAAATTGCAGCATGAAAAAGAAGCATTGGGCTGGTATTTATCCGGACATCCGATTGATCGCTATCAAAAAGAATTGGCGCGTTATGGGATAGCGCCTTTAGCCAATATTGCTTCGCCGGCAGCAAAACTCACCGTGGCGGGTTACGTAACTGCTGTTCGCATTACGCAAAATAAATCCGGCAAACGCATCGCATTTGTCACACTGGATGATAAAACCGGTCGCATGGATTTGGCGGTATTTTCCGAAGTATTTGAACAATATCGCCATCTCTTGGAAAAAGATAAATTAATTATTGTGCAAGGTGAAGTATCAGTCGATGATTTTAGCGATAGTTTTAAAATGCGCGCCGATTTAATTCAAAGCATCGCGCAATTGCGTGAACGGCATTTTCGCTGTTTGAGTTTGACGTTGGAACGCGAACGCATTAGCCAAGAATTATTAGCAAATTTAACTGACATCATGCAAAAACACCGCGGCAAATGTCCGGTGGAAATTTTTTATTTAAATGGAAAAATCAAAGCGAAATTACCGCTCGATCGCGCTTGGGCAATTTCGCCGGCAGATGAATTGTTGGATGAGTTGAGTAAAGTGTTGGGTGAAAAGGAAGTGGAGTTGTTGGCGGATGCATAAACTTGATATAAATTAATTGTTATTTATTGGCTCGCTGTAAAATAATAGTTGGGTGCTTAAAACATTTGAGAAGAGGTGATAGCATGAAAACGAATTATTTTCGCTCAGCTCGTTCGATTTTTGGTGTAGCAGTATTGGGTTTATTGCTGTTTGTTTCTGCAAATAGCTTTGGTTTAGCTGGTTGTCATTGGGAATGTTGGGATACGCATTCACCAATTGGTTGGCAGTGTGCTTGGGTTTGTGGTTGAAAAACTAGCAGGAAAAGCGATTGTAAACAGATTTAGAAAATAATTTTTCATAATTAAAATAGATTTAAAAAATGAAAAACAATAATTTAATTCTTCTCGCCGAACCGCTAATTAATTTTTTCATTCAGCAGGCAAATATAGCATTTCCATCGCGGGTTCAAGCAATTTTTAAGATTGGCAGCCTCGGAAATCATGGTGGTTTTAGTTATGCCAGTGATGTCGATATTGCTTTAATTTTGGATCACATCAAGCCTGGCGATGAACATATTATTAAAAATTTATCTGATGAAATTAAAACATCAGATTACAAATTTGCCAATAAACTATCGCTATTTTGGTCAAGCTACGATGCTCGAGATTTTGCTCAAGGTGTGGGGCGTTTTTTTCCTTTAGACCGTTTAGATTTGATCGAACATGGTAGCTTAATTTTTGGCGAAGACAAACGAATAAATTTGCCAAAACCGACAGTAGAGGAAATCATTTTAGCGAGCGCTCATTTTATTGCTGATATCATGTTGACTGAAGACAGATTAAAAGAATTGGTTTTTAATCCCCAGCACATGTTAAATAAAAATCCTGCCTATTTTTCTAAATACGTTCTAATGCCGGTGCGTTTGCTATTTACATTAGATTTTCCGCAAACGGTTGCTTCAAATCAGCAGACAGTGGATTATTTTTATCAAAATTTAAAATCCGGGTTTCCTGCGGAAACCTCTCAAATCGTTGAATTAGCGTTTGAAGCTCGTCAATATGAGCCAGGCGAAACTTTGGAATTAGATGTGGCTTTACTAAAAAAGCCCTTGCTATTGCTTTATGATTATTGTTTATTGCATTACATTCATCGATTAAAAGCGATTGGTGATTTAGCGTTGGCAGCTAAATTACAAAATTTGCAAACCATTATTTCACGAGGAACGATGTGAAAACAGAAACCGCAATTTTTGCTGCTGGCTGTTTTTGGGGCGTGCAAGCTTATTTCGATAAGTTGCCAGGCATCTTAGCCACGCGCGTCGGCTACAGCGGCGGCCATACTAAAAACCCAACCTACCGTCAGGTGTGTCATGGCGATACCGGCCATGCCGAAGCAATTGAAATTCAATTTGATCCAGAAAAAATTTCTTATCAGCAATTAGTAGAAAAATTTTTTGATTGTCACAATCCCACCACATTAAACCGCCAAGGCCCTGATATCGGCGAACAATATCGCTCAGCTATTTTTTATTTAAACGATGAACAGAAGACTGTAGCTGAAACTGCCCGCGATAAATTGCAAGCTAAACAAAGCGACCATAAAAAAATTGTCACCGAAATTACTCAAGCTTCTGAATTTTTTCCTGCCGAAGAATACCACCAAAAATATTTCGAAAAGCAGGGCGGTGGGGCTTGTCATTATTAATTGTCATTAATAGCGCAAATTTTGTCATTGCAAGCATCAGTGCGCCCCCATTTGTCATTGCGAGCGTAAGCGCGGCAATCTCCTGACTTTAAATTGGCTCAAGTATTCTGCTATACCCATAACACCTCTCCCCTTTAAAGACTCTTCGCGAAAGCTGAGACTCAATTCTTTCGATTAGCCGAGCCAATATTTACACTTAGCCGAAATAATTCTTTCAATCAGCCGAACTCATATTTACACTTAGCCGAAAGCTTAGTGTTAAGCTGAAACTGAATATGAGGGACCTCATGATGACCCAAGCTGCGTTATACCCGCGTTTTTCGGAAAAGTTACTGCGCGAGGCTGTTAAAGATACCCCTGTCATTTTAATCCACGGCCCCCGCCAATGCGGCAAAACTACCATGGCCCTGCAAGTCGGCCAAAGATTAAATTATCACTATATTAGCTTTGACGATGACAACCAGCGTGCAGCCGCTCAATCAGACCCCGTGGGTTTTGTAAGAAATTTGCCGGAATACATTATTTTGGATGAGGTACAGCGTGTCCCTGAATTATTCACAGCCATTAAAATGTCGGTTGATACCAACCGAAAACCCGGGCGTTTTATCCTTACCGGTTCTACCATAGGACTTACGCATTGACAACTGGTTCCGTTTTTGCTGAAGCATTAATGTAGTCT
>CAYTUN010000098.1:0-5654 GCA_964441315.1 uncultured Gammaproteobacteria bacterium
CTTCTCCCCTTGCGGGAGAAGGTGCCCCAACGGGGCGGATGAGGGGTGATCTAAAGCTGTTTCCAAATAATCCCAGATTAAATCAGAACTAAAAATCGATTTAATCTAAAATAAGTTTTTTACCTAAAAAGCACAATCAAAAAATACTTCACCAAACAAAAAGACCGTTCTTTTTTTGCGAGAGCAAAAAACTAACTCTCTTCCCGCAAAATTTCCGTGCGAATTTCAGTTATCGCTTTCGCGGGATTCAAACCTTTAGGACAAACCGTGGTGCAGTTCATGATGCCGCGGCAACGGTAGACGCTATAGGCATCTTTTAAACTTTCCAGGCGTTCGTGTTTGTGAGTATCGCGACTATCAGCAATAAAACGTTGTGCGTTTAACAAACCTGCGGGGCCGATAAATTTCTCTGGGTTCCACCAGTAGGAAGGACAGGAACTGGTGCAGCAAGCGCAAAGAATACACTCGTATAAACCATCGAGTTTTTCACGATCTTTCGGCGATTGCAGGTATTCCTGTGCTGGCTCTGCCAAATCATTTTGTAAATAGGGTTCGATTTTATAGTACTGCTGATAAAAATTTGTCATGTCTACAATCAAATCGCGAATCACTGGAAAACCTGGCAAAGGACGCAAGACGATTTTTTTGGGCAGGTCAGCCAATGGCGTAATGCAGGCCAAACCATTAGTGCCATTAATATTCATGCCATCAGAACCACACACACCTTCACCACAAGAACGGCGAAAACCTAAAGTCTGGTCCTGTTCTTTCAAAGCTTCCAAAGCATTCAACAGCATCGTGCCAGCAATTTTACTTACATCTATGCTGTAATCTTGCATATAAGGCTTATTGCCTTTGTCAGCATCATAACGATAAATCGAAAATTGTTTAGTTGTCATGGCTTACTCCGCACGCTCTCTAAGCGTTAGTGGTTCAACTTTATGTGGGGTGAAATTCACCGGTCTCGATCCCATCTGTCCATCAGGAAAATATAGCGTATGTTTTAACCAATTTTTGTCATCGCGCTCCGTAAAATCATAACGGGAATGGGCGCCTCGGCTTTCGGTGCGTATATTGGCAGAGGCTGCAGTCGCATGAGCGACGGCAAGCATATTTTCCAATTCCAGGCATTCAATCCGGCTGGTGTTGAAAATTTTGCTGTCATCGGTAAAAGCGGCTTTTTTAATGCGTTGCAATAAATCATTCAGAATTTTAAGGCCTTCTTCCATCGGCTTTTTATCGCGGAACACACCGAAATATTCCTGCATCACTTTCTTCATTTCTTTGCGAATCGAAATAATATTTTCTTCACCTTTTTTATTGGTTTCCCAGCGATTATAGCGCTCTAGTGGCCGTTCCAGATCGTTCAAATCGGTATGGCGATATGTCAGATTACCCTTCAATTCAATTTCCAAATGCATGCCGGTAGCGCGACCGAAAACTACTAAATCCAATAATGAATTTGTACCTAAGCGATTAGCGCCATGCACTGAAACGCAAGCACACTCACCGACTGCAAATAATCCTGGAACAATCAGATCTTCACCCTGTGCGTTTTGCGTCAACACCTGGCCATAAACATTGGTCGGAATACCGCCCATCATATAATGGCAAGTGGGAATCACAGGAATCGGCTCTTTAGTCACATCAACATTAGCAAAGGTTTTCGCCAACTCAGAAATACCTGGCAAGCGTTCTTTGAGGATTTTCTCGCCTAGATGATCTAATTTCAGCATAACATGGTCTTTCTGATGGCCAGCACCGCGGCCTTCAATAATTTCCATAATAGAAGCGCGTGAAACAATGTCACGGCAGGCCAGGTCTTTTAAATGCGGCGAATAGCGCTCCATAAAACGCTCGCCTTTACCATTGATTAAATAACCACCTTCACCACGCACGCCTTCAGTCACCAAACAACCAACGCCATAAATGCCGGTCGGGTGAAATTGCCAAAATTCCATGTCTTCCAGAGGCAAGCCGGCGCGCAATACCATGGCTGGGCCATCGCCGGTATTAATGTAAGCATTGGTGGTCGAAGCGAAAATGCGGCCAGCGCCGCCAGTAGCTAATACGGTAGCACGGCTCTTAAAAAATATGATTTCACTGGTTTCAATGCATTGCGCCATAACACCGGCAATGCCACCTTCCGTATCACGCACTAAATCCAGAGCAAACCATTCATCAAAAAAGTTCGTTTTCGCTTGTACGTTTTTCTGATACAGCGTATGCAACAATGCATGACCGGTACGGTCAGCCACTGCACAAGAACGATGCGCCGGATCGCCACCAAAATTTTTAGTGTGACCACCAAACGCACGCTGATAAATTTTGCCATTATCCAAACGCGAAAACGGCATTCCCATATGTTCCAATTCAATAATCGCTTGCGGCGCATTTTCCGTCATGTATTCAATCGCATCCTGGTCGCCTAAAAAGTCAGACCCCATGACGGTGTCATACATATGCCAGCGCCAATCATCCTCATCCACATTGCCCAAAGCCGCGCTAATACCGCCTTGCGCCGAAACGGTATGTGAACGTGTCGGAAAAACTTTTGATAAAACCGCAACCCGATAACTCGATTTCGCCAACTGCAAAGCCGCCCGCAAACCAGCACCACCTGCTCCGACAATGACGACATCAAACTCTTTAGTTGCAATAGTTGGCATAATTTTTGCTCTCCGGTGGGGTAAAATTGCAGCGCAATTTTCTCGCATTTGCTGGGCTGAAGCAAGTTATCTATGAGCGATTACGCTCATAGATCAAAGTGTGGGTTTAGGTTAGCAGCTTGTGTCGCGTGTGAGCTGTTAAATAGCTTTAGGCTGGGCAGATAAATTCTGTTTTTATAACGTTTTTTCAGCGGGGGCCGTTGAAATTGTAAAGAGTATGCTTTGTGGCTATACTTGTACAGTTTTAAAGTTGCTGCCATTCACTATTACAGGAATTACAAAGCGCCAAACTCGATCTGAGTCTAGACGAGTATCTTCTGCGCGGTTTTTATCTAAGAATTCATACAGAACAATTAGAACCTACCAAAGCCTATCGCAATTATTTTCAAACTTATATTGAAAGAGATGTGCGTTTATTAATTAATTTAAGAGAGCTGACAACGTTCCAACGCTTCATAAAACTCTGCGCTGGAAGAATTGGCCAGGTATTAAATATTCACAGCCTTGCGAATGATTTAGGGCTCGCTTCAAATACAGTCAAACATTGTATTAATTAGCTAAAACAGGTTATTTGTATTACCCCTCATCCGCCCTATCGGGCACCTTCTCCCACAAGGGGAGAAGGACAATATCAGAGACATCTGCCAATAAAAGGGACGTATTTTCCGATCGCATGGAAGCATCTTCGTCTGAAAATTCGAGTGACGAGTTTCCTTGGCATCTAACCAAACCCCAGACCCATGTCAAAACTATTTAGAAATGTCCTATTTTTTAACTAAATAGAAATGTCCTAATAGTGAGTTGAATTAACTGGTTATTAGCGGATGAGAGTTTATCGGTTTTTTTGTTTTTAACCAGCTGGGATTAAATTGACTCCAAGGGGTTTTGTGTTTATTGCAACG
The DNA here is from genome assembly GCA_964441315.1 of uncultured Gammaproteobacteria bacterium. Lineage (GTDB taxonomy): Bacteria > Pseudomonadota > Gammaproteobacteria > CAYTUN01 > CAYTUN01 > CAYTUN01. The sequence continues at coordinate 3,572 of CAYTUN010000098.1, forward strand.
TGCTTGTTGGCTCAAGCGTTGATTGTTAGGGCCGGTTTTGGGTTGCGGTAAACGTGAGGGTTTTTCAATCGGTTCAAAAGCAATGCTTTGTCCATTGCGCCAGGCTGACAGTGAACCGTCGAGATGTTGGCGAATATGAATTTTTTGTTTGGATTTTACGAAGCGGGCAGAAGTTTTTTGAATTTGATAACAGTTGCCTTCAAATAAAAACGTCCAGTCATTTTGCACTTGCCTTTCATATTCCCAGCATAATATCTGGTTTAAATCCAGGCCATTGAGCGGGCGGTGAGCATCCCGGCAATCGCGTGCGGGTTTAGCAAATTTCTGGTTTAATTGGTCGATAAACCCGCCGGCTAATAAAGCGTTTGCCTCGGCTTCGGTCGTTATCTGTTTTAAACGGATTTCTTTGACAAAACGATCTTGATAAACCGCATGGCTGCGCTCGACCCGTCCTTTAGCCTGGGGCGAATAGGCTTTGATCATCCTAATCCCCAGTTTCTCACACGCCCGCTCAACATGGCTAAAGCTATTCGTTGACTGAGAAGATACATACACGCTTTTCAAATCCACATACAATGCCAGTGGAATCCCATAGCGCGTGATCCACTCCTCAAGGATTCGAAACACCGCGGCGGTGGTTTCGCCGGATTCCAAACGCGCTTGGGTTTTGCTGGTGGCATCATCGACCATGTTCATTAAACACCGTAGACGGCCTTCGGCGAACCAGTCATGGATCGAACCATCAATTTGCACTAACTCCCCAAATTGAGCACGGCGTTCACGCCGCGCACGATAAGGTTTTCGCTGCCGTTTTCGGTGCCACAAACCTTCAGCCAATAACCATTGCCGCAACGTATCATGATCCACAAATAAATTCGCGTGCTCGGCTAATTTCTCCGCCGCCAGCGTCGGACCAAATCCTTCATAATCTGCGCAATAACGGGCCAGAATTTCCTGACGGTGCGCATGTTGGCGATTCGAGGACTTGCCGCGCCCCTGATGCACTAACCCACCGTCGCCTTCCCGTAAATAACGTTGATACAGCCGACTCGCTTGTCGATAACTCATCCCGCACTGCTGCGCTGCCTTACCTAACGGCAATTGGTTGCGTTTGACCATCTCAAACACTGCTTTGCGTAATCGTTCTTTTTCGCTCATCAATAAATGTCCCATCGTTTTCCCCTTAAGCCATTCGCTTAACAAGAATATTTTTCAATAGGACATTTCTAAATAGTTTTTAATAGGTCATTTCTATTTAGTTATGACACCAAACCCCAGACCCATAGCATTTGCCCGCTTTCCTGATTATAATGCCCATTTTTTAGCCAACAGGTAAATTTGCATGCGAATCCTATTAGTCGAAGATGATGTTCTTTTGGGTGAAGGTGTTAGTGATGGCTTAAAACAATTTAAGTTCACTGTGGATTGGGTGCAGGATGGAATCAGTGCAAGCCAGGTTTTGGCTACAGGAAAGGACAAATTTGACACTATCGTACTCGATTTGGAAATCCCGAAAAAACCCGGATTCGAAGTGCTGCGTGAACTACGTAGACGCGAAGACAAAACCCCCGTTCTTATTCTCACCGCTAATGAATTAATTGAGTCGCGCGTTTTTGGGCTCGATTTAGGCGCTGACGATTACATGATTAAACCATTCGATTTAAATGAATTATGCGCGCGTATTCGTGCACTCGTCAGGCGTGCTGCTGATCGGGCGACACCGACTATTTCCTACAAAAACATCAAGATCGATCCTGCTTCGCATAAAGTTTATTTCAATGATGCTGAAATTGTGATATCGCGCCGGGAATTTGCATTGCTGGTTAAATTATTAGAAACACCTGGTCGTGTCATTTCCCGTGAAACTCTGATGCAAACGCTTTATGGTTGGGGTGATGATATTGATAGCAATGCCTTAGAAGTTCACATTCATAATTTGCGTAAAAAATTCGGTAGCGATTTGGTTCGCACCATCCGTGGTGTCGGATATATGGTTGATAAAGAAGAGAGATGAGACCTTCGATAAGAACATTTTTGCTGATTAATTTATTACTCAGCATTACCTTAATTACTTCTTTATCGA
>CAYTUN010000099.1:0-5580 GCA_964441315.1 uncultured Gammaproteobacteria bacterium
GAAATCGTGTATACGCTAAAACGTATCGAGGGTTCGAATCCCTCCCTCTCCGCCAAATGAATGATTTTATTTTTTGGTCTATACCCATTACACCTGAAGATGCGAGTTTTAACGAGCAGATTGCAAGCAGTTGAAACGTTCTGATTGAAGAAAAACGCAGGAATACTCATTGTATTTCGAGTTTTTCCGATTGAAGAACGTTTCAAATGCACCGCAAGCTGCTCGTTAAAACTCGCATCTTCAGGTGTAATGGGTATCTATCAATTTTTTATAAAACTTTGACAATCGATATTTTCTAGCTTTATTTGATGGGTCCGCTATTTCTAAAAAACCACTACGAACCCAATTAGCGCAAAGTGCTGTATTGGTACGCGGTTTAAAACCAAATAATTCGCCTATTTGATGACTCGTGATGCTATCAAATTCTTGAAATAAACTAAGCACTTTGCGTTGCCGTGGATCTAATTTTCTAATTAATTCGCTGTGATCAACTGAATTTTCATGACGGGCTAGCTGCATACGATTTAATACATTTTCAAATGAGACTGCCATGCCTTCAATAAAATATTCAATCCACGATGTGATATCCGCCTTAGCACGTCCCATATAATAATTATGCGATGGGCCAATACTAATCGCTGCATAATAAGCCGCTAAATTACGCGCATAATATTCTTCTAATGAATAAAGTCCTTTTAAATCATAGTTACCTAAATGCAAGATGAATGTAGTCAGAAGTCTTGCTGTTCTTCCATTCCCATCATAATAAGGATGGATAGTGGCAAATTGATAATGTGCAATTGCTGCCACCAATGGCGCTGGCAAATTAGAATTAGCTTTAATCCAATTTACCAGAGCTTTCATTAACGCTTTTACATCTTTCGCTTCTGGCGGCATATAAATAATGGCTCGTGATCTGCCTTCACGAATGACATTTTGGCCTTTCCGATATTGAGTGGGTTTCACTTTTTTCTTACCTTGAGCCATGACTAGCGCATGAAGATTTTGAATCATCGCTTCCGTTATTATTTTACCAACGAGAGCCCAACGTTCGATTTGCATCAAAGCGGCGTAATACCCTTTCACTTCATGCTCATCGCGCTCACGGCCAGGGAAATGGCCTTTATGTTTTACAACAGCCTCAATTTCATGTGCCGCAAGCTGATTACCTTCAATCATGGTTGAATAATGTGTGGTATATAATCTTGCTGTTTCCCTTAATGAGCTGAGAACGGTGGGTGTTAATGGCAAGTGAGCGCTCTTTTCTTTTGCTGCTTCAATTCGCAAAAGATCGCGTAAAATTTTTGGTGTGATGGAATAATGTGGGTTAAATTTTATCGGCATAATAGCAGCAAATTATCGGCATATAATATACGATGTATTTTGCTGATAATTTGCTGATAAATCAAGTTGCATTTTTGCAACTAAAATCAATCCGGCTTTTTAATTTCCGAAGCCGGATATTTTTTACCGCCGAATACCGTGCCCCAAATTTTAATATCTTTTAATTTTTCCGGAGCCACTGCATAAGGATCTTCTTCCAGCACCGCAAAATCGGCAAATTTTCCTGCTTGAATACTACCGATTTTATCTTCGAGGCCGTGGGCATAAGCTGCATCGATGGTGATCATTCGCAAAGCTTGATCCAAACTAATTCTTTCAGCAGGGCCACGCACTTTGCCGGATAAACCGAAGCGATTAACGGCGATCCAGACTTCTTCTAAAGGAATTGGCGCTGAAACTGGCGTATCAGAATGCAATGAGGTCGGAACACCGGCATCAACTAAAGTTTTTAAAGCAGCGGCAGTATAAGCGCGATCTGAACCGATATACGGCGCATTAAATTCGCTGCGCGCATATAAATAAGTGGGATTAACGCTGGCAATACCGCCCAAAGCTTTTAATTTGCGCGCCATTTCTGGTGTGGAAATTCCATAATGTTCAATGCTAAATCGATGATCCGCGCGCGGTTTGGATTGCATTAATTGATCGAGTGCAGCAATTGTGGCGCGATTACCACCGTTGCCATTGGAATGCACATGAATTTGAAAACCGGCATTCCACCAAGGCGACATCACAGCAAACATTTGATCCGGCGGCGTATTAAAAATCCCTTGATGGCCATCAATATAACCGGGATTTTCCATCACCATAGTCAAACTTAAAAATGCATCATCAGCAAAAAATTTCACGCCGTGAAACATTAATTTATCGGTGCTTTGTTTTTCTAATTGTTTGACAAAATCGATTGCCTGGTCTTTTTTATTTTCATTCATGCTGACGGCATTTGAAACGATAACAGCGCGGATTGGTGTATTCGGATCATTAAAATATTGATTTAAAACAGATTGCTCTAGTTCTAAATTAATCATACCGAAGGCTAACTCCGAGGTGGTCGTTATGCCATTTTTGCGGCTTAAATCCATTAAAAATTGCACGTTTTTTAAAGCACCTTCAGGTGTTAAAATTTCTGTTAATGGTTTTTGTAATAAAAAATCAGCGGCAGCCACACCGATAAATTGCCCATTTAAATCGCCATTTTTATCCAACATGACACCGTTAATTTTAGTATTTTCCGCAGTGATATTATATTTTTTCAACGCCGCAGAATTCGCATAAGCATCGTGTTCTGAAGCATCCCAAACGATGATCGGTTGTTTATTCGAAATTTTATCTAATTCTTGCCGCGTTAATTTTTCACCGCCAAAAGCGATCGTATCGTAGCCCCAAGCGACTAAGGTTTCATCGGCGGATTTCATTTGTTTAGCGTATTCGCCTAATTTTTCTAACGCATCTTTTTTCGATTTCACACCAGGAAATGCTGGCCCATAAGGATTCGGTACTGGCAAGTAAGTTAGCAGAGGCCGGGTCATCGCCGTGCCACCAATAATCGGATGGCCATGCGCTTCGATAAAACCTGGCAATAAAACTTTATTTTCAAAAGTGTTATCGATTTTGTGTGGGAATTTATCGAGCCAAGGCTTTAAATCTTCGAGCGAACCGACGGAAAGAATTTTACCATTTTGCACTGCAACTGCAGTCGCTTCTGGCCAGGAAGGATTCATGGTAATAATTTTTTTCGCAGTAAATACAGTAATTTCGTTATTGTTTTGGTCTGCTGCGAATGTGATTGAAGCGAATAGGAATAAAAAAATAAAGGTGAATAACCGATGCATAAATCCTCCGTGATTTAATAATGGCAACATAGTAAAAGATTTTTGAAGGATTTAAAAGGTTAATTCTGCAGGTAATAAGAAGGTATAGATAAATTTAAAATCACGTTATTGAAAACTTTATTTAATTACCCCTCATCCGCCCCTTCGGGGCACCTTCTCCCACAAGGGGAGAAGGGCAACTTTATGAACATCTGCTGATAAAAAATAAAGTCAGATGACAACTTTATAAACATCTGCCGATGAAAATAAAGTCAAATGACAACCTTATAAACATTAGCTGAGGAAAATAAAGTTAAATACCATAAATTATCTTGATTATAAGAAGCTATACCCAAAACGGATAGGTTTTAGGCGTTCTTGCATCCGATTGATACGCGATCTTGTCACGTTTTTCAATCGCAAAAGCTCGAAATAGAACAACTATTCCTGCACTTTTGCTCAATCAAAACGTGACAATCTCACGCATCACTCGGCGCAATAACACCTAAAACCTATCCGTTTTGGGTATAGTGAACTTTGAAGTGGGCCTTCTCCCCTTGTGGGAGAAGGTGCCCCGAAGGGGCGGATGAGGGGTGATTAATAGTGTTTTCAATAAATATAAGTAAATTAACTTAACGCCTGTTTACCACTGCTTTTGCTACTGCAAAAGGCAGGGTTCAGTCAAAATTGCATCAAACCTCGCTTTTTTCGCGACGAAAAAGCAATGGTAACCAGGCCCTATTCAATTATTTCATCCCACGCAACTTACCAAACATGATGATCGAAATTATTCCCCAAACAAAACAAGTCAGCCAAAGCGCCTGACTACCGTGTTGCGCCATGATTAACATCCCCAGCCAAGGCCCTAATATCATCGCAATATTTACGCTCGCGCTATATACAGCCATATAACTACCCTGCTTATCCGCCGGCGCTAAATTGCCGATATAAGCCATTTCAGCGGGAAATAAAAAAATCTCGCCGAAAGTCCAAATCATCACAGTGATAAAAACTCCCAGCACCGTTTGCACATAAATCATCGCGCTAAAACCCAGTGTCACCAAAATACTGCCAATAATTAAATTCGTTTTTTCGCGCCATTTGGCAGTGATTATATTAATGCCGACCTCAAATAAAACAATCAGCAAAGTATTCAATGTAAAAGTTAAGCCATAATAAAACGAAGGGATTTTTAATTCATTGACCATTACCAGGCTTAAAGCGCTTTGATTTTGAATAAATACCATGTATACCGGAATGGTAGCCAATAAAAAATACATTAAGTGTTTGTCGCGAAATGCGCTCATTTGAGAAAGTGATGGAACTGATGGCAAATGATTAACGACAATATTTGCAATTGGTTTTTTTCGCAGTAATTTTTTCCACAATAAAAAACTGGTAAACAATACGCAAATGCCATTGATAATAAATAAAGCATTATATGACCAAATGACAATGATACCTGCTATCGCCGGGCCAATACTGATACCTAAATTGATAGCTAAACGATGCATCGCAAATGTCATTTTTTTCTGTGCGGGATCGGCTAATTGATTAATTAATGCTAATGCAGCGGGTTTATAAGCTTCATTCGCCATCGACCATAAAACCATAGCCATGCAAATTAAAGTGAAGCTACTAAAAGCTGGAAATAATAAAATGACTAGAGCAGAAAATAAGGAAGAGAAAACCATTACCGCAATTAAATTTAACTTATCCAACAAGACACTTAAAATTAAATCCATCAGTAAAGCGCCAACACCGAATAATCCCACAATAACGCCGGCCTGCTTGATAGAAAAGCCGCGTGCTTCAGTCAAATACAAAGTCAAAAATGGCAGCACCATCGCGCCAGCGCGATTGATGAATACGCCGATAAATACAACTTGTAATTCGGTTCGGAGCTGCCAGAAGGTTTTAATCGGATTAAATAATTTCATTAAATTTTTGTAGTTGACTTGATGGCTGAAAGTTTTTGTGAAAAATCTTAGCCTGAAATCAGCTTGTTTACACCTTGTATTATTACTTAATTCAGTAGCGCTTTGAATGACACTTATCCTTGTAACCCAGCCCAATCGCCGCTATAGTTCTCAACTGGCGGCCTCGGCGGTCTTACGCGACGCGAAGCTGTAAACCCCGCCAGGTCCGGAAGGAAGCAACGGTAGCAGTGGATGCGGGCGCCGTAAGGTGCTGTTGAGGTCGCTTTGTGGTTTGAGTGAGTTATCGAGTTGGGGTTTAAATCAAACGCGTCGTGAATACTTCCCTGTAGACTCGATTGCAGCATCCATGCTGCAAACGGTTTGATTTAAACCCCAACTCGATAACAGGTTTTTTGGGGGGGGTTTGGGGGTGATGGGGCGGAGTTGGGCAATTTGGTCTTAGTAGGTGCTGAACTATAATCTAGGGTTGCGATGGTCGCTTTGCT
>CAYTUN010000100.1:0-5559 GCA_964441315.1 uncultured Gammaproteobacteria bacterium
CGCTTCGTAGTCTTGATCGAAAAAACCGGTTATTTTCGAAGAAATCGGTGTTTCCGCGAAATTTTCTAACGTATCAATCAACGGCAAAGGCTTTGGTTTGGCTGAATATCGTGTCATCACTAAACCCCATTAATCCTTATTTTCATCGTCACAGCCAGATTGATTGCATTCGCCGTATAATTTGAGTTCGGCAAGGTTCATAAAAGGGGTGTGAAATGGTTTATAGGGGAAATATTACCATAAAATTCATTAAAAACGAGAGAATATAATTAGTCCAATAGTAAAGACTATTGGTATTATTGTGCCTAGTGAGAAAACTAGCATGAAGTGCAATTTTTTAATGATTAACCAATTGATTCTACCCTAACTTTATTTTAAAACGGTGAATAACACTTGTAATTTAACCCAAACCTAGCTAGGTAGACTGAAAAATTTTTAAATCAAGTTAAAATAAGCGTTATTACTTAAAGGAAACCTCGATGGATCAACAAATAGAAATCAACAGCTGGCTGGAAGAAAAGCGCTCCGCTTATCTTTATCAAAAAATTGCTGAAAAAGTGCAGGGAAATGAAGCAGATCTCTTTAAGCAATTGAGCGTTGAGGCCGAAGAACAGGCTGGTATTTGGGCGAATGCGATTAAAGCTAAGGGCGGCAAACTGCCCTCTTTCAAGCCGAATTTGCGCCTGCGTTTAGTGGTTTTATTATTGCAGTGGTTTTCAATTAATCATTTAAAAACGATTTTAGCCGCGATGAAAATTCGCGGTATGTCGTTATATTTTGCGCCAAAAATTTCCGGGCATCCGATTCCGCAAACGTTGGCGGAAGTTGGGCATCGACATAAAACCGCGAATGCTAATAACCTTCGTGCAGCAATTTTTGGCGTCAATGATGGGTTGGTGTCGAATGCCAGTTTAATTTTTGGAATGATGGGTGCAGCAACGAGTACTAAAACTATTATTATTGCAGGATTTGCCGGATTATTAGCGGGCGCTTGTTCGATGGCGGCGGGTGAATATGTTTCCGTGCGTTCGCAACGTGAAATGTATGAAAAGCAAATTGCTTTTGAAAAAGAAGAATTGGAACTTTATCCAGAAGCAGAAACAGCAGAATTAGCCTTGATTTACGAAGCGCGTGGATTGGATAAAATACAAGCTACTGCTTTCGCAGAAACGATAATGAAAGACCACAATAAGGCATTAGATGCTTTAGCGCGCGATGAATTGGGTTTAAATCCAGATGAACTGGTGTCGCCTTGGGGCGCTGCATTTTTTTCTTTTTTTGCATTTACATTTGGCGCATTAATGCCAATTCTGCCCTGCCTTATTTTTCCAGGACAATTTCAAATGACTGGCGTCATTATTTTAACGGCGATTTGTTTGTTTGTGATTGGGAATTTAGTGAGTTTATTTACCGGACGAAATGCGTTATTAAGTGGGGCACGCATGTTGTTGATTGGTTCGATTGCAGGATTAGTCACTTACTTTGCGGGGCATCTCCTAACGTTAATAATTTAGTGCAATCACCCCTCATCCGGCCCGTTGGGCCACCTTCTCCCGCAAGGGGAGAAGGGCAACTTCAATGACATCTGCCAATTAAATAAACTTCCATGCCATTAAATAAACTTTGTTTTAAAAAGCTATTGAACCTATCCGTTTTGAGTATAGATGAGAGCCTTCTCCCCTTGCGGGAGATGGTGGCCCAACGGGCCGGATGAGGGGTGATTTTAACAATCTAATCAGCTACTCCTTCCCTTCCCCATGCAACCGTGCCAATTCATTTAATTGACGGTTCGATAAATTTTTTCGGATCAAGGGAAATAATTCTGCTTCTTCCTCGACCACATGACTATAAAGAATTTCTTCTAAAACTTTCAATTTGGCAAGAATTTCTGGTTGCTGTAAATTGCTTGAGCTTATCTCCTGAAGCAAATTATCCACCACCTGATGTTCTTCAACTGCCGTATAAAAATTATCACCATATTTTTTTTGATTTTTTAGTAGCGGATAAATATTTTCTTCTTCAAATTGCGTGTGCTTTTTAAGCGTATTAACAAATTCCTGAATTAAGACTTTTTTGTCTTCGACAGAATTTTCCAATAGCTTATAATATAGCTCTTCAATTTTTTCATGTTCTTGTTTAAGGACGCCAAATATATTCATTCATCTTCCCCTTAAATTATTTCAATAGACCATTTAAGTCTAATTTAGTCAAATTTCACAACATTGACAAAAATCAAAATGAATAAAATTGATATTGTTTATAAGAAACCATGTCATACAAATTTGATTTCGATCTCATTGAAAATATAAAACATTTTATCTGCGAATCTTGGGTAATATTACAACGCAGTCACCATGATTTGATGCGCGCGTTGATCGATCCTAAACTATACACTGAAAATAAAATCCTTTATTTATCAAGAAAAGAAAATTTCGAAAATATTAAATCTGAATTACGGCGATATTTACCTAATGGCGATTTTGATCAATTAAAAATAAAAAAATTGCCGCATGATTATCTTTCGATTAAAAAGCATGGTTTGCTTTATCTGCCCCATCCTTATGTTGTTCCTGGCGGTAGATTTAATGAAATGTATGGTTGGGATAGTTTTTTTATTATTTTAGGATTATTACGTTGCAATAACATAAAACAAGCTAAAATGATTGTAGATAATTTGATTTATCAGGTGAGATATTATGAAAAAGTCCTGAATACTAATCGCAGTTATCACTTGGATCGCTCACAACCACCGCTATTATCACAAATGGTCTTGTCGGTATTTCATGTTACTCAAGATACGAAATGGCTAAATGATTTATTAGCGGCTCTGGAAGATTATTATCAATATTGGCTTACTGGGCCGCATTTATTTTCAGAATTAGGGCTGTCACGTTATTATTCATCGAATCACCAACCTGCGCCTGAAGTTTATAGTGAGTTGGATTTATTTAAAAATGATCACTATGCGCGTGTTAAAGAATATTACAGAGCGCATCGCGTTCAGGCTTATGATGTGAATGAATTTTACTGCTTTAAAGAAAACAAATTGAATAAAAATTTTTATCAGGGCGACCGTAGTATGCGCGAGTCGGGGTTTGACCCATCTAGCCGTTATGGGCCTTTTGGCGTGGCTGTGACCGATTATGCACCGGTTTGTTTAAACAGCCTTCTCTATCAATATGAAAAAGATTTAGCCGAAATTTATCAAATTTTAGGCGAGAAAAATTTAAATCAATGTTGGCTTAAAAAAGCAGATGATCGAAGTAAATTAATTAATTTATATTGTTGGGAGCAAGATCTAGGTTATTACTTTGATTATAACGTGAAAAGAAAACGCGTGCGCCCATATATTTATGCAACAACATTTTATCCACTTTGGGCTGGTATCGCTTCAAAAGACCAGGCTTGTCGCATCGTGCAGAATTTACCCGCTTTAGAATCACCTGGTGGATTAATGACCTCGGCTTATTTCACTGGTAATCAATGGGACGCGCCGTTTGGATGGGCGCCATTGCATTATTTTGCGATTAAGGGTTTGACAAATTATGGTTATCACAAAGTCGCCAAACGTTTAGCTTATAAATTCGTAAAAGTAATTAATCAGGAATTTAAAGCTTCCGGCACGATTTATGAGAAATATGATCTTAGCAAATTAACTTCCAATGTGAAGCATACTTTAAAATTTGGTTATGTCAGCAATGAAATTGGTTTTGGCTGGACTAATGGCGTGTATCTGGAATTGTTGGATTTTTTAATAAAGAAATAAGTAGATATTACGATGATGACATCAGTAAAAATGATGCAAAATCTTAATAATTCGTTATTATACGCTTTCTTATTTATTCAATGAGAGTTTCATGTTTGGTATACCGCGTACTAATCCAATCGTTTCCGCGCTCGTGGCGGCACTGGCAATTATTTTAATCGATCAAGCCGCGGTACCAATTGCTTTGCCGACGATTCAGCATGAATTTAACGCTAGCTTTAATGGCCTGGACTGGATCGTCAATAGCTATCAATTGACCTTGGCAGCAGGCATTATTATTGCTGGAAAATTGGGTGATATTTGGGGCTATAAAAAAGTCTTATTTATCGGCTTACTGGTATTTAGCCTCACTTCGCTTGGTATTGGTTTTAGCCGATCCATCAATGAGATAATTATTTTTCGTAGCTTTCAAGGTTTGGGCGCTGCCTGTATTTCGCCAATGATTACGGCAATGATTATTGAAATTTTCCCTGAATCACATCGCGGCCGTGCACTTGGATTTATTTTTGGTTTAACGTCTCTGTTTTTTATTTCAGCCCCGATAGTTGGCGGGCTTTTAACGCATTATTTAAATTGGCGTTATATTTTTTGGATTAACATTCCGCTAACGCTTTATACATTTTTTATGGTGCAATTTAGCTACCAATCCAAGCAAACTTTAAGAAATATCCAAATCGACTGGCTAGGATTTTTACTGGGTTTTATTTGTTTTAGCAGCTTTTTATTTTGCTTGTTAGAGTTTGGCGCAGGCAAGACTTCTTATAGCAGTGTTTTCATGAGTAGTAGTATTTTTGTCATTTTTTTAGTACTTTTTATTTTATATGAAAAAAAACAAACACAGCCAGTAATTGATTTTAAATTATTCAAAATACCTTCATTTTACTTATGCATGATCGCTTTATTTTTAATTTTTTCTGTGCTGGCCTCGACTATTTTTTGGGCGCTATTTTTTCAGTATGTTTATGCGGCTAATACAGTTAAAACCAGCTTAATGATAGCAGCTGGTATGCTGCCAATTGCGCTGGTTTCACCACTAGCAGGTTGGCTGCGTGATCGCTATGGTGTGCGGTTGCCTGCTTGTATTGGTGCATTTAATCTCACCTTGGCATTAATTTGGATCGCTATCAGCGTGTGGTGGAAAAATTATTGGTTTGCGATGCCAGGATTTGTATTATTTGGCGCCTCAGCTTCGATGATTATTGGCAGCTTTATGCAAATGGCAATATCCGTTGTGCCTACGGCACAACGCGGGGAAGCTTCAGGCTTGGCAACAGCTAATCGCCCATTTGCCAATGCTTTTGGTTTTGCAATTTTTAGCGTGATTATTCAGAAATTAAATTTTTATGAATTAAATCGACAATTAATTACGGCAACTCCACCATTAAATCAAATTCCAAGCGATAAAATTGTCAATTTATTAGCAGAAACTCCAACTGCCCAAGCCGCTGTTGGTGAACTACCTGCGTCAGCGCTTGCAAAGCTTTATCATTTTGCGATCCATGCCTACACGCTCGGCTTTAGTGTCGCAACTTTTTTGGCTGCTTTGTTCGCTTTTATGGTTTTTTTGTTGGCGTTGAAGAAAAATACTTTTCCGAATAAAGCGAGTTGAAGTCAAGATAATATTTTGCAGTTTTTATTTTTCGATGTAAAATTTTTTGAATATTTAAAATTAGCTTTTTATCAATTTCAATATAAATCGCCAATTGTAAATTTTTTCCGTACTTGATGAGATTTACTATCACCCCTCATCCGCCCCGTTGGGGCACCTTCTCCCACAAGGGGAGAAGGACAAC
>CAYTUN010000101.1:0-5473 GCA_964441315.1 uncultured Gammaproteobacteria bacterium
TCAACTGCTTGCAATCTGCACCTGAAAATTTCCCATTCTCAAGTGCAAAAGGTATAGAATATCGCGTTTGTCAAATCTAGGAGCTTAATCAATGATGGATTCCACTGCTACAGTCGTGAAAAAACATCCCGCTGGCTTACCCAGTCTTTTCTTAACTGAAATGTGGGAACGTTTTGGTATTTATATTTTGCAAGCTTTGCTGATTTTGTATTTCACTAGCAGCTTTGGCTTTTCTGATGCCAAAAGTTATCGCATTAATGGTGCTTTTATGGCGTTTGTTTATCTAACGCCTTTAATCGGTGGCTATGTAGCAGATAAAATTTGGGGGTATCGAAAAACGATTATTATTGGCGCGGTTTTTTTAGCATTAGGCTATGGCTTAATGGCAGTGCCTAAAGAAAGTGTGATGTATTGGGCATTAGCCATTATTGTAATTGGTAATGGTTTTTTTAAACCCAATATTTCGAGTTTGCTTGGCACGCTTTATGGCGATGACAAGGTCAATCGCGATGCTGGTTTTACGATTTTTTATATGGGAATTAATTTAGGCGTTATTTTAGCGGGTATTTGTTCTGGATTTTTGCAGAAATATATTGGCTGGGGGCCGGCTTTTTTAGCAGCCAGTCTTGGTCTGGTAATTGGTTTGACAACATTCATTTTGGGCTTACGTACTCTGCGTGGACATGGAATTTTGCCGCAAATAACTTACGCAAAAAAATGGATGCAATATTTGCATTCGCCGTGGTTTGTTGCATTAATGATACTACCTTCAATCGCTTTAATTAATTTTTTACTGCGATCAATGAATTTAACGAATTGGTTGCTGGGATTATTTGCCGCGATCAGTTTAATTCTGTCTGTATTAATCGCTTCACGTCAAAAACATACACTAACACGCAATCGTTTGTTTGCTTTAATTATTTTAATTATTTCTTCCGTAGTTTTCTGGGGTTTGTTTTTTCAGATGTTAATGTCAGTTAATTTATTCATTGATCGTTTAATCGATCGGACTATTTTTGGCTATGAGCTGCCTACGCCAATATTTATTTCGCTTCAATCATTTTTTATTGTAGTGCTTGGCCCAGTAACGGCATGGTTTTGGCATCGATTACAAATAAATAATCACAATCCTTCCATACCTTCTAAATTTGCTTTAGCAACTTTTATTATGGGGTTAGCTTTTTTAATACTGGCTTTAGCAAGCTACTTATTTAATCCTAATGATTTGGTCAGCCCACTTTGGATTGTATTGGCTTATTTTTTAATTGCTGTTGCGGAATTATTTTTGTCCCCGATAGGAATGTCAGCAGTGACAATGCTAGCACCTGCAGAATATATCGGCTTGATGATGGGCGGCTGGTTTTTGGCTTTCGGTTTTGGTGGAAAATTTGCTGGCACTATCGCCATTATGGCCAGTATTCCCGAAGGATTAAAAAATAAAGTCATTGAAAACCATTATTATGGTATAGCGTTTTTGAAATTTGCATGCATGGCTTTTTTAATAGGGTTGCTAATTACTTTGATGATCAAACCCATTAAAAAATTAATCAACATAGGTGCACATCTTCAAGAGCCAGCGCAATGATAAACAGATCCTATTTTTTAATGTGAGTTATCCAGGTATTTTTCCGCATCTAACGCCGCCATACAGCCACTACCCGCAGAAGTAATGGCTTGACGATAAACATGGTCAGCAACATCGCCTGCGGCAAAAACGCCAGCAATACTCGTTGCAGTAGCGTTGCCTGATAAACCACTTTTAACCGTAATATAACCATCTTTCATATCAAGCTGGCCAACAAAAATGTCGGTATTCGGTTTATGACCAATTGCAATAAAAGCGCCAGTAGCATTCAGCGTTTTTAATTCACCCGTATTTACATCTTTAATTCGAACGCCGGTCAAGCCGGTATTATCACCGATAAATTCATCAACGACATGATTCCATTCAATCCGAATATTTTCTTTTTGTAGTAATTTTTGCACTAAAATTTTTTCCGCACGCAATTTATCGCGGCGGTGAATTAAAGTGACTTCCGCAGCAATATTCGATAAATACAAAGCTTCTTCCACTGCAGTATTGCCACCGCCAATCACCACCACTTTCTGGTTACGATAAAAAAAGCCATCGCAAGTTGCGCAAGCTGAAATACCTTTGCCTTTAAATTGTTCTTCCGAAGGAATCCCCAAATACAAAGCGCTGGCGCCAGTCGCAATAATCAAAGCATCACAAGTGTATTCACCCGCATCACCTTTTAAATAAAAGGGCTTCTTTTTGAGGTCTACCGTATGAATATGATCAAACACAATCGCTGTCTCAAACCGTTCGGCATGGCGCTTCATCCGCTCCATCAAAGCCGGACCTTGCAAGCCTTCAACATCACCCGGCCAATTATCAACATCCGTCGTCGTCATCAATTGCCCACCTTGCTCTAAGCCTGTAATAAGCACCGGCCGTAAATTGGCCCGTGCTGCATAAACCCCAGCGCTGTAACCCGCAGGGCCAGAACCCAAGATGATAAGACGATGATGATTAGCTGATGACATAAATAACCTTAGTCAATTGAAATGAACGTTAGAATTAGGCGCAAATTAGGCCAGATTCAATCGCCAGTCAAGTAATGCGCCGCATCGCGGCGCATCGGGTGTTGATCCTGGTGGGTGGTGAAGAAACGCATTTGGGTATAAATAAGTGATTTGTAAAAAATAAGGCCTATATTTTGACGAATGTATTTATTAAACTCCTGCGCCTGGCTCGCTTTTTTCAGCGGGAACCGCTGAAGCTGAAAAGGAAACAATAATGACAACTGCAACCGCTGTATTGACTAAAAAACACCCCTCCGGCTTACCCATGCTTTTCTTGACCGAAATGTGGGAGCGTTTTGGTTTTTATACCTTGCAGGCTTTGTTGATTTTATATTTCACCAATAGTTTCGGTTTTTCTGATGCCAAAAGTTATCGCATTAATGGTGCCTTTATGGCGTTTGTTTATTTGTCGCCATTAATTGGCGGCTATATTGCCGATAAAATTTTAGGTTTTCGCCGGACGATTATTATCGGCGCGGTCTTTTTAGCGCTGGGTTATGGCTTGATGGCAGTGCCGAAAGAAAGTGTAATGTATTGGGCGTTGGCAATTATTGTCATTGGCAATGGATTTTTTAAGCCGAATATTTCTAGTTTGTTGGGCACGCTTTATGGCGATGACAAAGCGCATCGCGATGCGGGTTTTACGATTTTTTATATGGGTGTTAACGTTGGCGTTATTCTGGCGGGTATTTGTTCTGGGTTTCTGCAGAAATATATCGGCTGGGGCCCGACTTTTATGGCGGCAAGTATTGGTTTAGTAATTGGTTTGGTGACCTTTACTTTAGGGCTGCGTACTTTGCGTGGTCATGGCATTTTACCGCCCATAACATATTCTAAAAAATGGATGCAGTACTTGCATTCCCCCTGGTTTTTAGCAATCTCAATTTTACCTTCGATTGTATTAATTAATTTTTTATTGCGCTCAATGAATTTGACCAATTGGCTATTGACGCTATTTGCTGCAGTGAGTTTAATTATTTTTATGCTGATCGCAGCTCGTCAAAGACATAAATTAGCGCGCAATCGGATGTTTGCTTTAATTATTTTAATTATTTCATCCGTCGTTTTTTGGGGATTATTTTTTCAAGTATTTATGTCGGTAAATTTATTTATTGATCGTTTGGTTGATCGCCAGGTTTTTGGTTTTGAATTGCCGACACCTATCTATGTTTCGCTCGAATCTTTTTTCATTGTGGTATTAGGTCCCTTTATGGCGCGTTTGTGGCATCGACTCCAAGCATGCAATAATAATCCTTCTATTCCCACTAAATTTGCTTTAGCTACTTTTATTATCAGCTTTGCGTTTTTTATGTTGGCTTTAGCCAGTTATTTACTGAATCCTGGTGTTTTAGTGAATTCACTTTGGATTGTATGGGCATATTTTTTAATAACAGTCGGTGAATTATTATTATCGCCGATTGGTCTATCGGCAGTGACGATGTTAGCGCCAGCGGAATATGTTGGCTTAATGATGGGCGGCTGGTTTTTGGCGCTGGGATTTGGCGGAAAATTTGCCGGTGTGATTGCCAACATGGCAAGTATTCCCGAAGGATTGCAAAATAAAATGCTTGAAAATCATTATTACACCATGGCATTTTTTAAATTTGCTTGCATGGCGTTTTTTGTTGGATTATTGATTACTCTAATTATTAAGCCGGTTAAAAAATTAATTAGCGCTGGCGCTCATATTCAAGATCCGGTGCAATGAGTGCGATTCATTATTTAAATAAAGCATTCGATTTAGCCGAACAAGGACGTGGGTCTTGCGCGCCTAATCCAGCGGTTGGCGCTGTATTAGTAAAAGATAATCAAATTATTGGCGCTGGTTTTCACGAGGCTTATGGAAAAACGCATGCGGAAATTAATGCATTAAGTGGATTGACACTTGAGCAAACTCGCGGCGCGAATTTGTATGTGACCTTAGAGCCTTGCTGCCATCATGGCAAAACGCCGCCTTGTACTGATGCGATTATTCAGCACCAAATTGCAGCAGTTTATTATGCGGCTGACGATGTGAATCCTTTGGTGCGTCAACACAGCATTAAAAAATTAACGCAAGCAGGAATTGATTGCCAACAAATTCATTTAGAGCGCGCTGAAAATTTTTATGCCAGCTATTATTACTGGGCGCGCGAAAAACTGCCTTATGCTACTTATAAATTAGCCATCAGTGTCGATGCAAAAAGCGCTGGTGAAAATGGCCAACCGTTGGCAATCACTTCGTCAGCGCTCAATCAAATCACCCATCATTCGCGCAAACGCCATGATGCCATTTTAACCACAGCGCGCACGATTATTGCCGATGATCCACAATTAAATGTGCGTTTAAATCATCAAGTTGAAGCAAAAACGATTTATGTCATTGACCGCGATTTAACGATCCCTTTAAATGCGAAAATATTTCAAACCGCAAAAAAATTAATTATTTTTCATAGTAAAAATGTTGCGCGTGAAAAAATTATTCAATACGAAGCCAAACAAGCACATTGTGTTCCGATTGATTTAAAAAATGCTTCAGAGCTCAATTTAAAACAAATTTGGCAAATGCTGGCACACGATGGCGTCCATGATTTATGGGTCGAAGCCGGTGGTAAATTTTTTGCGGCATTAGTTAGAGAAAAATTGCTGAAACAGGCATATATTGTGATTGCGCCAAAACTATTGGGTACGAGCGCATACGCGACTTTTCATGATGATGAAAATTTATTTAAAGATGTGAATGCTAAAAATTGGCGCTTGCAAGGCGAAGAAGCTGTTTTGAATTTAAAGTGGTAATTATACTCCCGACCAAATAGCCACCGCCTTAGGCGGTGGCTATTTGGTCGGGAGTATAAGTTGGCCTTCTCCCCTTGTGGGAGAAGGTGCCCCGAAGGGCGCGGATGAGGGG
>CAYTUN010000102.1:0-5242 GCA_964441315.1 uncultured Gammaproteobacteria bacterium
CACCGAAGTTGTCCTTCTCCCCTTGTGGGAGAAGGTGCCCCAACGGGGCGGATGAGGGGTAATCAAACACCTTCTTCATCAAATGATTTAATCTCTCATTATTATGTAAATTTTATGCAATAAATTCTTGGTGAGGAAATTTTGTAAAAGCAACCATACAAATCGCAACCAATGATAATCTCGATTTATTCCCTATTGCCGTTCTCAACGGCAATATTATCAACCTCAACCGGCTTATTGAGGTTAAACCCTAATTGTTCAATTGAAACAGTTTCGCTAGCCGGATTAGGCAATTCAGGCAAATCGCTTAAAGCTTTTAAATTAAAATAATCGAGAAAAGCTTTGGTAGTCGCATATAAAGCTGGTCGTCCGGGGACTTCTTTCTGGCCGACAACTTTTATCCAGTTGCGGTCTTCCAAAGTTTTAATGGTTTGCGTGCTAACATTCACACCACGGATCGCTTCAATTTCACCACGCGTTACCGGTTGGCGATAAGCAATAATCGCCAAAGTTTCTAAAGTGGCGCGGGTATATTTCGGCGGTTTTTCCTGCATTAATCGCTGCAACCAAGGTGTTAATTCAGCGCGCGCCTGAAAGCGATAACCGCTAGCAACTTCGATTAATTCAACACCTTTGCCCTGATAATCCTGAATTAAATCCGTGATAATTTTTTTAATTTCCGCATTTTCAATCTGCGTATCTTCCTGTTGTGATAGCACATCACGTAGAGTCGCCAAGTTGACCGGCTCATCGCTGGTCAAAATGACTGCTTCCATAATTTGCTTAATTAATTTGATATCAGCCATGTGGATCTTCGCTACTAAAACGTTTAACGTAAATATTGCCCAATGCTTCGGATTGTACAAGCTCAAGCATACTTTGTCTTGCCAGCTCTAAAATCGCAATAAAGGTGACGACGAGGCCGATGCGGCCTTCTTCCGCACGAAAAAGTGCGGCAAATTCGCAAATTTCTTGATTAGATAAAACCTCGAGAACTTCCGTCATACGCTCACGCAAAGTTAATGATTCCAGCCGCACCGCATGATGCGTGCGCCAGGCTTCGCGTTCCATCACATCAGCCAATGCTTTGAGTAACATCGCCATGTCAACAGCCGGCTCAGGCTTGGCCCAATTTTTGGCGCATTCAATCGGACGCGCTGTGACAAAATCGCGTTCTTCCCGCGGAATTTGATCGAGATTTTCAGCAGCCAGCTTGAATTGCTCATATTCCACTAATCGCTTGATTAATTCGGCGCGCGGATCTTCTTCTTCACCTTGCTCATTCGGCAATGAAGGCAATAATAAACGCGATTTAATTTCTGCCAGCATCGCCGCCATCACTAAATATTCCGCTGCTAATTCAATTTTTAAATTCTGCATTAAATCGATATAAGCGACATATTGCCGCGTAATTTCTGCAATCGGGATATCTAAAATATCGATGTTTTGTTTTTTAATTAAATACAACAATAAATCCAGTGGGCCGCTGAAAGTTTCTAAAAACACTTCCAGGGCATCGGGCGGAATGTATAAATCTTGCGGCATTTCTAGCAACGGTTCACCACGAATTAAAATCGGGTATTCGGTTGTTTCTGGCACGGTTTGTATCAATTCACTCATTGGAAAATTCACATAAATGGGCTGGGATCAGCTTTGCCGACACGGGCGATGACCGGGTCCTTATCAGTCCAATCGACCACAGTCGTTGGCTCTAAGCTACAAGGCCCGGCATCGATCAAAGCATCTATTTGTTTATGGAGCTTATCATAAATTTCATCGGGATCAGATAGCGGTATTGCCTTGTCAGGCAATAATAATGTCACACTCATTAAGGGTTGGCCTAATAAATCCAGCAGTTCTTGCACTACTTTGGAATCCGGAATGCGAATGCCAATGGTTTTACGTTTGGCGTGTAACAAGCGCTTCGGCACCTCTTTAGTACCATTCAAGATAAATGTATAAGCACCTGGCGTATAGGCTTTCAAAAAACGAAATTGCGTATTATCGACATTGGCATAAGTCGCAATCTCCGATAAATTGCGGCAAATCAAGGTAAAATTATGCTTTTTATCGATTTGCCGGATACGGCAAATCCGCTCGATTCCGTCGGCGTTTTGCAATAGCGAGCCTAGTGCGTATGCGGAATCTGTGGGATACGCCATGATGCCGCCTTGTTGCAAAATGTTAACTGCTTGCATCAGCAAGCGTTTTTGCGGGTTTTCGGGGTGAATATGAAATCGCTGCATTTTAAAGTTCTCTGGCAGAAAATAAGGCCATTCTATATAATTAGCGCCAGCTAATTAAGTGAGTTTTTTATGAAACAGCTATCCCAGCTAAAGAAACAAGACCTTTGCAACAAGACTTTAAATAACATAATAAAAAAAATCTTCATTGTCTCGACTGACAAAGAGTGCCTACTCAAGCCCCATCCAAGCTTTTTCAGCGGGGACCGCTGAAGATGAAGTTATTATTCGATTTTTTTCCAATTTTGTTGTTTTTTATTGCCTTTAAATTTTTTGGTATTTATGTCGCGACTGGCGTTGCCATGGCAGGCGCATTTTTACAAAACTGCTTCTTTTATTACCAGCATCGCCGCTTTGAAATGATGCATGTGGCGACTTTAATCATTATTTTGGTATTAGGTGCGGCAACTTTTCTTTTACATGATCCTTTATTTATTCAGTGGAAACCCACCGTGGTTTATTGGATGTTTGCGCTGTTATTTTTACTGACGCATCGTTTTACTAAGTCTAAAAAAACTTTAATTCAACGCCTAATGGAAGCCAATATTGAATTACCAGAAAATATTTGGGCCAAATTAAATACCTCATGGATTATATTTTTTATTTTTATGGGTATATTGAATTTATTAGTCATGCATTATTTCAGCTTAAATACCTGGGTGGATTTTAAATTATTTGGCACGCTTGCTTTGATTTTAATTTTTGGTGTTTTTCAAGGCGCCTATATTTTGAAACACGTTCAGCGGTCCCCGCTGAATAAGTGAATCCGTAATTGCTAGCCTGGTAAAAAACAATCATGTCAGATCGTGTTTTTATAATTGAACGACGTTTAATAAACGCTTTAACACCAGATTATTTGAAAATCACCGATGACAGCCATCTTCATCAAGGCCATGCTGGCGCTAAAACAGGCGCAGGTCATTTCACCGTTGAAATTTCTGCAAAACAATTTAATGGTAAAAAAACTTTAGAATGCCATCGCTTAATTTACCAAGCATTAGATGGATTAATACCGAAAGAAATTCACGCCTTAAGGATAGTTATCAAAAATGAGCCATAAAAATCGCTGTGATTGGTGTACGGCTGATCCGCTTTATGTGTCCTATCATGACAAAGAATGGGGCAAACCAATTCATGACAGCCGCTTATTATTTGAGTTTCTAATGCTGGAAGGCATGCAGGCGGGTTTAAGTTGGTTCATTATTTTAAAAAAGCGCGAAGCCATGCGTAAAGCATTTGCCAATTTTTCGCCAGAAAAATTAGCGCGCTTCAATAAAAAAAATATCGAGCAATTGTTAAATAATCCGGAAATCATCCGCCATCAAGGAAAAATTATCAGTTGTATTAATGGCGCTAAAATTTACTTGACATTGGAAGAAAAACAAAGTTTTTCCGATTACATCTGGCAATTTGTCGATCACCAGCCAATTCAAAACCGCTGGAAAACCTTATCAGAAGTTCCAGCAGAAACAGCAATTTCTCAAATGATGAGCAAGCAATTAAAAAAACAGGGATTTAATTTTGTGGGTAGCAAAATTTGTTATGCGTTTATGCAGGCGGTGGGTATGGTGAATGATCATTTGACAGGCTGTTTTCGTTATGCGGAATTGTCGGATTAATAAGTGTGTTTCATAAATGAAATATTACCGCCAACTGTATGTCAGGAGATTGCCGCGTCCGCTGCGCTCCCTCGCAATCACAAGAGATGTTTTCGTAGGGGGGATTAGCGCAGCGTAATCCACCATTATGTATTGCAGTAACGTGATGCTAAATCGGTGGATTACGCTACGCTAATCCCCCCTACGAAAACATGGAGCTTTACTGCCGCGGCAATCTCCTGACCATAAATTAGCACCAGAATTTCCACTGGCAAACTAATCAATCAAACTGGAGCAACATGACAAAAGTCGCTGCAATTCAAATGAATTCCCAAATCTCCGTTGATGCCAACTTAAATCAAGCAGAAAAGCTGATAAAAAATGCCGCAGAAGCAGGCGCCGAATTAATCATATTACCCGAAATGTTTTCACTATTTGGTTTATCGGGTTTACGAAATAAAGCTGATTTTTTCGAAGAATTCAGTCATGGCAAAGCACAGGATTTTTTAGCAAAGCAAGCAAAAAAATATGGTGTCTGGATTGTCGGTGGCACCATTCCTTTAAAATGCAAAAATCCCGAAAAAGCCGCTTCAGCTTGCTTGGTTTTTAACTCGCAAGGCGAGATCGTAGCTCGCTACGATAAAATGCATTTATTTGATGTGACTATTAGCGAAACTGAAAAATATCACGAGTCCGCAATTATTGAACCAGGCAATCAAATAGTTGTCGTCGCCACACCCTTCGGCAAATTAGGTTTAGCAGTTTGCTACGACATCCGCTTTCCCGAATTATTCCGCGCCATGTTTAATGCAGGCGCCGAAATTTTTGTAATCCCTGCTGCTTTCACCGTAAAAACCGGCCAAGCGCATTGGGAATTATTAGCATGCAGCCGCGCAGTAGAAAATTTTTGTTATGTCATCGGCAGCTGTCAAAGTGGCACACATAATGGCGATAGAAAAACTTATGGACACAGTTTAATTATTCATCCCTGGGGACAAATTCTGCAATCGCTTCCTGAAAATACTGGCGTCATCATCGCAGAAATTAATTTGTCTGAATTAAAGAAAATTCGTAATGAGATTCCAGTCGCCAATCATCAGAAAATTTTTTTAGATATATCGCGGTTGTAAACGCTCCTTAACTTCACCCCTCATCCGCCCCGTTGGGGCACCTTCTCCCGCAAGGGGAGAAGGGTCTCTTCGTGGTTCAATAGCTTTTCAAAACAAAATTTATTTCATTACAAAATTATTTCATCGCATTACAAAATTACTATTATTTCCTTGCATTACAAAATTACTTCATTGCATTACAAAATTATTTCATCGTATTGAAGTTTAAAATTATTTCATTGCATTGCATTGCATTGCATTGCATTGCATTGCATTGCATTGCATTGCATTG
>CAYTUN010000103.1:0-5179 GCA_964441315.1 uncultured Gammaproteobacteria bacterium
TCGAGCTTTTGCGATTGAAAAACGTGGCAAGATCGCGCGTCAATCGGATGCAAGAGCGCCTAAAACCTATTCGTTTTGAGTATATAGTTAAAGCGAATTCAGTTGAGCTAGCAAACCCAATCATCCGAACCTTTCTCAGCGAGAACCTGAAGAAGCTGAAAGCTTCTTAATGTCTGGCGGCATATATTTTTCATCGTGTTTTGCCAATATTTGCTCGGCCATCAAGACGCCATTGACCAGTTTTCCTTCCGCAACCACACCCTGATTTTCACGAAATAATGTTGGCAAAATACCGGTGTAATTCACTTCCAGTGAGCCATGATAGTCTGTCAATTTGAAAACCACATGCAAATTCTTTTTATCGCGTTGAATGCTACCAGGCACTACCATGCCACCCACGCGTATAACGCGATTAACTGGCGCTTCACCCCGCGCAATCTGCGCGGGAGTAAAATACAAATTAATATTCTGCCCCAAGGCATACACCACCAAACTTGCCGCCAACGATGCAGCGATCAATACAATGATGACAGCAAATAATCTCTTTTTACGTTGTTTGTTCATAATACTGGTGAATTTTTTTAATCATTTTTTTTCTCATTCTGATACTATTCAAAAATAAACCGAGAAAAACACCCATCGTCACTCCATACGCTGGCCAAACGTATAGTGCATAACCACCCATTAATAAAAATTTTTCTAGTTCAATCAGCATCTTACAATAACCATATTTTATACGCACAGGAGTAAAACAATTTGCTTGAATAAACACAAATGCCTTATTTCCTGCATGCCCTCAAAAGAACCTGATTTTCAGCGTTTTTTGCTGAAAATGATATTAACCCATTCCGATTTTCTTTCTCTCCACAAAACCAAATAACGCATCCGCATCAATAGCAGCAACGAGTAAAACGAAAAATACGAAAAAATAAAAATCAACAAAGGATAAAGCATATCAGGCGCGATTGCGGGCCGCGAAAGTTTTAGCACCGTGGCGCCCTGATGTAAGGTATTCCACCAGTTGACAGAAAAATGAATAATCGGAATATCTACAAATCCTACCAAAGTAAAAATTGCGACCGCTTTTGCATTAATTGACTCAGGCAAAGCGGAACGCAAAGCAATCACTGCAAAATAAATAAATAATAAAATTAATTCCGAAGTCAACCGCGCATCCCAAACCCAAAATGCGCCCCACATCGGCTTGCCCCAAAGCATGCCAGTGATCAAGGCCAAAAAAGTAAATGCAGCCCCGAGTAAAGCGCTCGCTTCTGCGCAAACATCAGCCAATTTAATTCGCCAAATCAAAAAAATTAGTGAGCAAATGCTCATCACAGTAAAAACCGCCAAAGATAAAATTGCTGCTGGCACATGCACATAAATAATACGAAACGCATCACCCTGTTGATAATCAGGCGGCGCTAAATAAAGACCACCGATCAAGCCTGATAAAAAGCTCAATAAAAATAAAACCGCGATTACCGTTACATATTTTTTACTTCGCAAAAAAAACGCTTGCGGTGATGCCCAAAGATAAAACCAACGCATTAATGTTCTAACCTCAATTTTAAAATGCTGGCAACCAGTTTAGGAAAAATTATTATTGCACCAATTAAAAATGCTGCCAATAAAGCCAGCTGACCTTTTACCGGAAAATTTTCTAATGCCAAATTCACCGTACCAGAACCTAAAATAATTAAAGGCAAATAAAGCGGTAAAACCAATAACAATAATAATAAAGCACTTTGACGCAAGCCCAACGTTAAAGCATTGGCAAACGCCGCCATCAAGCAAAGCACCGGTGAAGTCAACAATAACACCAGCGCTTGAATATAAATTACATGTAAGGGCAGATAAAATAACAAACTCATCAATGGCGTTAATAGCAGCAATAGTCCACACGACACAAACCAACTCAACAAAATTCTTGTTGCTACAATCAGAGTAAATGGTGCAGCACTCATAAAAAACAAAGCGAGACTGCCATCACGAAAATCTTCCTGAAACAAACGATCCGCATTCAACATGATCGATAAAACAAATAATACATTGATTAAACCTGGTGCAATCGTTTGCAGTAACTGATTATTTTTACTAATACTCAAAGGAAAAATCGAGAGCAATATAATAAAAAATAATAATGGATAAAGTATTTCTGTTTGGTTTCGCGCCATCAATTTAAAATCACGCTTAATTAAAATTTTAATAAGCTTTAACATAGTTTTATAATGGCTTTATGCGAATAATCGAGCTCAACCGCTTGATGCGAACTAAAAATCACGCCCCCGTGATTTTTAGCATGTTCCAGCATCAATTTTTTTAATTGCCTTTGTCCCTGCTGATCCAAAGCCGTCATCGGTTCATCCAACAACCATAAATCGTTTTCAGTGTCACTCAAAAACAAACGCGTTAACGCCAAACGTTGTTTCTGTCCGGCTGATAAATTTTCTGCATAACAATTTTTTAAACGGCTTAATTGCCAATAATCTAAAATAGCCTGATTATTGATAGCCGTTTTTTTTTGCTGTAACGCTTTGAAAAATTCAAGATGTTCATTAACCGTCAATTTGGCTTTGATCGCTAATTGATGGCCAATATAATTAATACTAGAAAATTGATTTTTTATATTGCCAAACGAAGGAGCCATTAAACCCGCTAAAACTTGCAGTAAGCTGGTTTTGCCAGCGCCGTTCTCCCCTTGAACATGCAAAATTTGTCCCGGCTCTAAATGAAAATTTAAATCGGAGAAAATGGTTTTATCATTTCTTTCTAAACTAAGATCAACTACCGTGAGTGACATAATCAATCAACAAAATGCTGTGTCATGTTTTTTAAATACGCTTTAAATTGTGGCGCGAGTTCAGAATGCTTTAAAGCGTAATTTAACGTCGCTTTGAGATAACCTAATTTATTACCGCAATCATAACGCTCACCTGAAAAACGGCAGGCATATATTTTTTGCTTTAAAAGCAAATGCGCAATCGCATCAGTCAACTGAATTTCGCCTTCAGCACCCGGCGTCGCTTTTTCGAGAAAATTAAAAATTTCAGGAAACAACAAATAGCGGCCGACAACGGCTAAACGTGAGGGAGCGTATTTAGCTTCCGGTTTTTCAACAATCGAGCTAACGGGTAAATACGGGGCCTCTGCTGTATCGTTAACACCCACAATGCCATAACGGCGCGTATCCGCCAGCGGCACTTCTTCTACCGCAATCACATTCGCTTGGTATTTCTGATAGCAATCCAGCATCTGCTGCAAACAAGTTTTCGGCGCACTATCAATTAAATCATCCGCCAAAAGCACCACAAACGGCTCATTGCCAATCAAATCTTTCGCACACAAAATCGCATGCCCCAGCCCCAAGGGCGCGGACTGGCGAATATAAACGCACCTCACCCCCTCGGGCACAATATTGCGCACCAAAGACAAAGCCGCCAGATTACCCTTTTGCTCCAGGCGCGACTCCAACTCGTAGTTACTATCAAAATGATCTTCGATCGCCCGCTTGCTATAGCTAGTGACAAAAATCAGCTCATCAATACCCGCAGCCACCGCCTCTTCCACCGAATACTGAATCAATGGCTTATCTACTACAGTCAGCATTTCTTTTGGGTTGGCCTTGGTCGCTGGCAAAAAGCGCGTGCCCATACCTGCGACCGGTAAAACTGCTTTACGGATTTTTTGCATGGTTTTGTTAATGGTATCAAAGGAAGCGCATTATGCCTGAGTTGGGGCGGAGATAAAATATTTTCAGCGGTTCACGCTGAACAAGCGATCGCTAAGTTAGTTGTTTTGTTCAATCTCTAGCGGTTTTTCCTATCATTGCTTTTTCTGTGATGGCAATTATTATTGAAACTGGCACAAAACGCTTTCATTAATTCACACCCTGAGAAAAGGAAACCCATGCTCAATTTTATCTGGCTCGCTCTGGTACTGCTTTCCATTACCATCAGTATTTTTAACGGCACAACTGGAGCCGTGGTGGCATCTCTAACTGTTTCGGCAGAAGCGGCGATAAAAATCGCTTTGGGTTTGATCGGGATCATGGCGCTTTGGTTAGGCATCATGCGGATTGCTGAATTGGCAGGTTTAATTCAAGTGCTGGGGCGTTTGCTGGCGCCGGCATTGAAGTTTCTGTTTCCCTCGGTGCCAAAAGAAGACCCCGCCATGGGCAGCATGGTGATGAATATATCGGCGAATATGTTGGGGCTAGGCAATGCTGCAACGCCGATGGGCTTGCGCGCCATGGCACAGCTGCAAAAATTAAATCCTTTTCCCAAAATTGCCAGTAATCCAATGTGCACATTTTTGGCAATTAATACTTCTAGTGTGCAATTAATTCCGGCCACCGCCATTGCCATTTTGGCTGCCAATGGCGATCCCAATCCTACCAGCATTGTGTTTCCCGTATTAATCGCAACAATGTGTTCCACCACGGTGGCAATTACCGCAGTAAAAATCCTTGAAAAATTACCCCTGTTTCGCATCCGCCAGGATGCCAGGATTGAGGTTAAATAAAATGCAGGCGATAACGAATACCCAACATTGGAATACTATTATCTCAAATCTTTTTATTTTGTCTTTTGTTGGCGGTATTCCTCTCTATGCAATAATCAAACGCGTCGACGTTTTTAGCGCTTTTGTTGAAGGCGCAAAAGATGGTTTTGATTTAGCAGTAAAAATTATTCCGTATTTAGTCGGATTTTTAGTAGCAATTGGTATGTTTCGCGCAGCGGGCGGCTTTGATTTGCTAGGAAAGTGGTTTGGTGGTTTTCTTAATAAAATTGGTTTTCCCTTAGAATTATTACCACTTGCCTTGATCCGCCCATTTTCCGGCAGTGCTGCTAATGGTATTTTCGCCGACATCGCGCATACCTACGGCGGTTCTTCCTGGTTAGCACACGCCGCTGCAACCATGATGGGCAGTACTGAAACGACGTTTTATGTGCTGATGGTTTACTTCGGCTCTGTCGGCATTACGCGTACCCGCCATGCAGTAGTTGCAGGTTTAATTGCAGATTTAACGGGTATTATTGCAGCAGTTGTGGTGACGCATTGGTTATATCATCCTTAAGAGATTTTATTGCTGATAAAAATGCAATCCTGTTTTTGAAAATATTATTTTATTACCCCTCATCCGCCCCTTTGGGGCACCTTCTCCCACAAGGGGAGAAGG
>CAYTUN010000104.1:0-4750 GCA_964441315.1 uncultured Gammaproteobacteria bacterium
CCTAACCAAGGAGATTATTTTATCAAAATTATAAATCAAGTGGAAATGCTATATAGAGATAATTGAAAAATACTGCAAGTTTTTTAGTGAATTTAAAAAAAATTCCACAGTAGATGAACCGAAAAAACCTAAAATTAAAATTAGGCTTGAGAAATTTTTTATACCAATGTGGGACTTGTATATTCATTGTATTTCACGACAAGAATACAATGATTTAAAGATTTTAAAGGGTTGCTATTTTCCTTATTTATGCGTTTTTTTCGATAAAAAATACGCAGATTTACTCCGCCTTAATCCCCAACTTGAAGAAGCACTATTAACAATATTTGCCGCGATGACGAGCGAGAAAACTGTCGGGCTAATTTCGTCCCCTAAATCAGGCCTTGATGTAAATGAAAAAATATTATTATTAGAGAAAATAATTAAAAAAGAAGGAAAAAAAGATTTTGCAAGTCTTAAATGTTTATTGTGCGAATTGTACTTAAAGAAAGGCGATGAAGAGAAGGCATGGTCTGTTTTTACTTCAATAAAAGATTATTCTTCTCTAACAGAATCAGTGAAGAAAGGGTTATACACTATAGGGCTAAAGTATCTTGAAAGTTCAAACAGTTTCTGTGATGCCAACAAAGCTTTTGAAATTTTCCTGGAATGTGGCGATTATTTGCCAGCCTTAAAAGAAAACTTTTATTTATGCATGTCTAACATACAGGATGAAGGACCTACCGATTATTTGCTTTATGCACTAACACAAAATATAGCAGCAGAAATAATTTCACAAGAACCTGGTTTTTCAGATGCTCGCGTCTTCTTAGATAGAAAAAATTTAACAGGAAAAAGCAACGAAACGTATGAAAAGTTTGTAACAAAAACGAATAAATTGTCTGCAACACTAAGGATCTTCTCCGACACTAATAGTAAACTATTCAAAGATATGCGTTGCTTTTCTTTGTTTCAAGCTAAAAACAATAGTGGTTCAGAACGTGAGCGCAAGGAAGCACAGCAAAAATGGGACGAATTATATGGTTTAACTGTTATTAACGCGCCAATAAGCAATTAATATACCAAAGCGTTTTATTTTTAGGCGTGTAGTAATTCGAAGTCAGCGGTCATGATGGATTGAATTTCATCATGATATTGGTCGATATTTCTAAAGAATTGAATACAAGCTTGTGTGAAGAGAGAGGCTTTTTCATAATACCGATTGTATGAAACTTTAAATTATTTATCCGCTAAACTTTTATTTTATCTAATTAAAGGATGATATGCACATCACGACTGCCTTGGGAGCAAATCCTAAAGCCCAAATCCATTCACTTGCTTTTTTACACAACTTTGAGCAAGTAAAAACGCTTGCACCCCAAAGCAAAGTCCTGGCCATGCTCAAAGGCAATGCTTACGGTCACGGCCTCATCCCCGTTGCAAAAATTTTGAAAGAGGCCGATGCGTTTGCTCTAGCGCGTTTATCTGAAGCAAAACTTTTGCGTGAAGCAGGGATTAGCAAAAGATTAGTCATCATGTCGGATTACTTGTCTGATCAGGGTATTGAGCAATTAGTTGAGCTCAATTGCGATTGGTTAGTGCATAGCCGCTATCAAATTGAGCAGCTTCAGCGTTTGCATTTGCCGTCCAGTTTAAATATCTGGCTAAAAATTGAAACCGGCATGAACCGCCTCGGTTTAAATGAAAGAGAAATTGCAGCAGCATATCAGCAATTACGCCAGTTAAAATTCATTAAGGAAATTATTGCGACAACGCATTTTAGTGACGCCGATCATCCTAACGCAGCAAAAACCTATCAGCAGATTGAAAAATTTAAACGCATCACACAAGCGTATGCATTCGATGGCAAAACTGCGGCCAATTCCGGCGGCATTTTGTTTTATCCAGAAGCGCATTTTGATTGGGTAAGGCCGGGGATTATGCTTTATGGTTGCCTGGCCGATGGTATCCAGTTGCCACAGGGCATTGAATTGAAGCCGGCGATGACTTTAAGCAGTCAGTTAATCGCTATTAAAGAGCTGCCTGCAGGTGAACGCGTTGGCTATGGCAGTACCTGGAAAGCAGAACGTGATTCGCGCATTGCCATAGTCGAAATGGGGTATGGCGACGGTTACCCGCGCGTGATTCAACCGGCAACACCGGTATTGATCCAAGGACAAAAAGCGCCTATAGTCGGACGGGTTTGTATGGATATGATGCATATCGATGTGAGCGATTTACCCCAGGTGAAAATCGGTGATGAAGTGATTTTTTGGGGGCCCGGGCTATCAGCAGATGAGGTGGCGCGTTATGCCAATACCATTTCATACGAATTGTTTTGTCGGCTGACTTCTCGAGTTGTGTATCAATATGATAATCATTAAAATCTTGCGGCGTTTTGTTTAAGTTTATCTTAAATCTTGACCATGGATGGCTAAGATCCTAAATCACTTAAGGATGGGTGCATAAATTTAAAACGGGTATTTGATATGAGCATTGCCCCAATCCAAACCATGCCTTATGTCACCTTAGAAGAAGCAAATGCCATGCTTCCCGAATTAACCAATACCAATTTCCTTCTACAAAAAATTTAAATCCCGTCGAGCTATAAGACCAGTGACTTGATAAAGACTGGTGTTTATTTATTAACTGATTTGGCTTTTACCGGTGAAGCCAGCCAGAGCCCGAGTAAAACCTTATCAGTAGATGATTTAACGACTTTGCAAATGCTCCTAAAAGAACTTTCCCAAAGTATCAAGGCACTGGAAAAGCGGGGCTGTTACATTAAAGATCTGGCGCATGGGATTGTCGATTGGAATGCGAGATTAGGCGAGCGTAATATTCGCTTAAATTGGCAATTGGGCGAAAAAGCGGTTTGCCATTGGCATGATGGCAATCATGCGGAACGTAAGGCTTTAGAGCTTATCATAGTTGGACATTCTTAATTTTAAAAATTAACGCGGAGAAAACAACATGCATCAGCAAGTAAACCGTAAAGCCAGCTTACTCGGTTGGATCATTTGTGGCTTAGGCGCTTTATTTTATTGCTATGAATACTTGCTTCGGATTGAGCCCAGCGTGATGGTGCAACAAATCCGTGCTGCTTTTGATATGAATGCTGATATGTTTGGTTTTGTCGCTGGTTTGTATTATTTCGCTTATACACCGATGCAATTAGTCGTTGGCGTAGTCACCGATATGTACGGCCCACGCCGCGTGCTAACTTTTGCTGTGACTTGCTGCGTGATTGGCAGCTTTATTTTTTCGATGACGCATTCGATTTATATTGCAGCCGCTGCGCGTTTTTTAATTGGTTTTGGTAGTGCATTTGCTTTTGTTGGCGTATTAAAGCTGGCTGCTATCTGGTTGCCACAAAATCGTTTCGCTATGTTTGCCGGCATTGCAACGGCTTTAGGCATGTTGGGTGCGATTGCAGGTGATATTGGATTAGCGCGTTTAGTGCAAACCATTGGTTGGCGCGAAACTTTAAATTTCGGCACGATTTTAGGTATCGGTTTAATTCCGCTGATTTGGTTTATCGTGCGCGATAAACGCCCGGACGCAAATAATGATGGTCTTGAGAAAAAATCTTATAAAGAAACGTTTCAAAATTTACTGTTGATTGTGAAAAATCGACAAATGTGGCTGGCAGGAACCATTGGTGGATTATTATTTTTATCGCTTTCTGTTTTTGGTGAATTATGGGGTACGCAATTTATTCACGTTGCCTTCAATATGCCAGCGCATGACGCCGCTAAAATTAACTCAGTCGTATTTTTAGGTTGGTTAGTCGGCGCGCCTTTAATGGGCTTCTGGTCTGATTATATTCGCCGTCGCAAGGTGGTTTTGATGACGGGTTCTTTTGTCGCAGCGCTGATGCTGACTTTATTAATTTATTTGCCGCTGCACTCAAATTTCGCTATATCGGCTTTATTATTTTTATCGGGATTATTTGCTGGCGTTCAAGTGAATTGCTTTGCTTTAGGCCGGGAAAATGCCAATCATGAATTAGCCGCTAGTGCGGTTGCGTTTGTGAATATGGTGGTGATGCTCGGCGGATTTATTTTCCAACCTTTGTTTGGCCGCATGTTAGATTGGTTTTGGGATGGCACTATGGCGGAAGGTTTGCGGGTTTACTCTGCCGGCGATTATCGTCTTGCATTAATTTTATTACCGGCTGCATTTATACTTTCTGGTATTTTAAGTTTCTTTATCAAAGAAACTTATGCTGCCAATCAAGTCACTGAAAAAAAAAATTATGCCCACTGATTCAGACGAATTAGCCAAGATTTTATGGCAATGCCGCCGCGGCATGCTTGAGCTTGATTTGATTTTAGAAAATTTTGTCAAAAACTATTATTTAAAATTAAATGAAAAGCAGAAAGCAGTATTTAACGCCATGTTGGATTATTCTGACCAAGAGCTTTATAACTGGTTTTTAGGTTTAGAAGCGCCGATTGAAAAATCGTTTCAAGAAATAATACATTTCGTTAATTCAAAATATCCTATAAAACCCAACAACAAATAAAGCTCAAAATAATGAAATCGGTTGCGCGATTCCAGATGGCTTTATAAAAAACTGGCGAGATTATACGCGATTATCATCGGGTTTTGATCATGAACAGCAGGTATTGAAAATAGTTTTATCACCCCTCATCCGCCCTTACGGGCACCTTCTCCCACAAGGGGAGAAGGGCAACTTTATGAATATCTGCAAATATACCCAAAACGGATAGGTTTTAGGTGTTATTGCGCCGAGTGATGCGTGAGA
>CAYTUN010000105.1:0-4540 GCA_964441315.1 uncultured Gammaproteobacteria bacterium
AACCAAGGAGATTATTTTATCAAAATTATAAATCAAGTGGAAATGCTATAGTTGTTTTTTCGTCTGCCGATAAATCCGTATATTGATCAAGCTGAATTTTGAGGCGTTGCACTTCTTTAAATAAATTAACGTACTGGCTGCGTGCAATATCGCCTTTTAAATTGGGCACTTCTTCTGGCACCGGTTCCAAATCTTCTGAGCGCATGAATGCATCGAGCTGATTTACTGCGTTGCTAAATTTATCAATGACGATAGAGGCTTTATCAACCTCCCACATTTCTTTGGCAGCTTCGCCTTGCCCATGAGAAAATAAAAGCAAGGCATCATCAACCGCTTTTTGTTGCTGACGAAAATCTAAAATATTGCCGTAAGGTTTGCTGTCGTTCAGCACGCGATTAGTGCGCGAAAATGCTTGGATAAGGCCGTGATATTTCAAATTTTTATCGACGTACAAAGTATTTAAAAATTTGGAATCAAAACCGGTGAGCAGCATATCTACCACAATTACCAGGTCGATTTTTTCTGCATGCGGTAAATCAGAGTTAGGGTATTGCTGGTCTTTAATGCGTTTTTGTATATCTTGATAATAACGATCAAATTCATTAATGCTATGATTGGTTTTATAACGCGTATTGTAATCGGCAATAATATTTTTCAAGGCTTTCTTTTTTTCTTCGGGCGCTTCTTTATTATCGATTTTTTCCTGTGGCAAATCTTCCTGAATTTGCTGGACATCTTGATTGCCTTCAGTCGGTGGAGAAAAAACACAGACGATATTCAAGGGCAGAAAATTGCTATCGGCAGCGTGTTTTTCTGCCTGAATTTCTTTAAATAATTCGTAATAGGCAATCGCATCATTGATAGAAGCAGTTGCCAATAGAGCGTTAAATTTACGCTCAGCAGTGGCTTGATTATGTTTTTCTAATATGCTTTCAACAATCGCTTTTTTACTGAATGCTTCCCCGGGTTTTACGGTTTTTTCGCTATTCGGTTTGTAATAATCGATATGAAACTTCAGGACATTATTGTCTTCGATAGCATGCGTGATGGTATATGCGTGCAGTTGTTTTTGAAAAATGGAATCGGTCGTTTTGTAAGATCCTTTGCGGCCTTCAATTTTTTCATAGCTAGCATTGTCGTTGAAAATGGGTGTGCCGGTAAAACCAAATAATTGCGCGTTAGGGAAATATTCTTTGATCGCTTGATGGTTTTCGCCGAATTGCGAGCGATGGCATTCATCGAAAATAAATACCATGCGTTTGTCACGCAAGGGCTTTAAGCGCTCTTTGTAATTGCGCCGGTGATTTTCATCTAATGCCAGGCCCAGTTTTTGAATGGTGGTGACGATGACTTTGTTGGCATAATCACTGGATAGCAACCGATCTACCAGAGCGCCAGTATTGGTATTTTCTTCGACGCAACCTTCTTGAAACCGATTAAATTCTTCCCGCGTTTGCCGGTCGAGGTCTTTGCGATCGACCACAAACAAGCATTTTTCAATGGTTGGATTGTCTTTCAGTAGGATCGAGGCCTTGAACGAAGTCAGCGTTTTACCGCTGCCGGTGGTGTGCCAGATATAACCGTTACCACAATTTTGCTCAATGCAGTCGACAATCGCTTTGACCGCATAAATTTGATAGGGCCGCATCAGCAGCAATTTTTGTTCACTGGCGACTAACACCATGTAGCGGCTGATCATTTGCGCCAGTGTGCATTTGGAAAGAAATTTTTCGGCAAAACCATCAAGGTGCGTAATTTTTTTATTATCTTCGCTGGCGAATTGATAAAGTGGTAAGAACCGTTGGTCTGCATTAAAGCTAAAATGACGGCGGTTATTATTAGCAAAATACCAGGTATTCGTGCGGTTGCTCACGATAAAAAACTGGATGAAACATAATAAGGTTTTGCCATAGCCATTGCCAGGATCATGCTTGTATTCAATAATCTGTTGCATGGCACGGCGTGGATTGATGGTTAAACTTTTCAGCTCAATCTGCACCACAGGCACGCCATTCATCAATAAAATAACATCGTAACGGTGATGGCTGTTGTCGGTATTAATGCGGAGCTGATTAATCACTTCAAAAGTATTTTTGCACCAGTCTTTTGTATCAACCAACGTATAATGCAAAATTGTGCCATTATCACGCTCAAAGCTGTTGCGTTCGCGCAACATACGCGCTGCGATAAAAACATCCGCGGTAACAATCTGCTCGATTAATCGGGAAAATTCATCATCTGTAAGATTGACGCGATTCAATTCTTCAAATTTTTGACGGAAATTTTTTTCCAATGAAATCCGATCGCGAATATCGGGGCGGTAAATGTATTTCAGTTCGGTTAGTTTATTAATGAAATCTTTTTCAATCACTTGTTCCGTCATCGTCCATTTTCCTGGGTATGTACCTTTTACACTTAAGAATGGGATTTTTGAGGCAAATCTAATTCAGCGATGGTTTTTTGTAACAAAATAATTTCGGCAATGTTACCAATTAATTTAGGCTTTTATAAGGCTAGCACAACTATGCCACGAACAGTAAAAAAAAGTGACCTGGCGCAAAAAATCTGCCCAGCTTGTGGACGACCATTTACTTGGCGAAAAAAATGGCGTTTGAATTGGCAGCAGGTTAAATACTGCTCAGAAAAGTGCCGTAAGGGCCGCAACAGGATTTAGAATGTTATGTAGGGTATGGGCCCTCTTATTATTGTTGTTATCGGGCCCATTCTTTAATTCCTTGCCTTGCTCCATTCATATTTAAATGTCATGATGGGCTTTTTTATTGTGCGTCAAGCAAGTAATTTACTTTCGAATGTTATTTTATTCATTTATGAATAAAAGTCAATAGCTGGCGCCTTTTTTTAGTTAAGAAACAGTAGGACAGAAAAGCGACATGATTTTGCAGCAAAAGACTGTACGAGAAACACTTCATGTGCTTATGGAGTTACATGCCATCACAGAAACCGAGCTGGCACGCCGCTCAAAAGTCCCTCAACCTACCATACATCGGCTATTGTCAGGCGCTACGCCTGACCCAAGGCTTTCCTCATTAAAACCACTAGCTAAGTACTTTAATATATCTTTAGGTCAGCTGGTTGGTGAAGAGCCGTTAATCACGGAAATTCAAGGCAATATAAACATCCGTTCTTTAGTTAAAGTGCCGCTTTTGCCGTGGGAAAAAGCGCATGAGTGGAAAAAACTGACAGAAGATTACATTCCTTCTAACTGGATTTATTGGACGACGATCAACCAACCAATTAGTCCACATAGTTACGCTTTATTAATTGAAAATCGTCATTTACCTCTCCCGTTTTCCTATCAAACTGTCATCATTATTGATCCTGAAATTAATATTAAAGATGGCAATTTTTTAGTGATTTACCGCATTTCTGATCGTTCTATTACAATTAAAAAATTATCGATTGATGGTGCAGATAAATGGTTGGTTCCTTTAAACGAAAAAATAAATGCTTTGCTTTATGACAAAGATTTTTTATTGTGTGGAACAATTACCCAAGCCAACCTTCCTCTTATTTCAGCAGGATAATTAGCATGAACAATCTTAACGATATTATTAAACAAGCTTTAGAAAATGAGAAAAGGCATTTATTGAATGGGCGTTTATACGCTGCCGTGATATCTGGCGAACTCAATGAAATTAGTGAATTAATTAAATCGGGTAGCGATCTTCACTTGCGCGAAGGAATAGATATTCATCCTTACGATAATGATGAAAACACACCGCTACACGTGGCCGCTCGAAAAGGAACTTTAGAAACTGTGAAATTATTAATTGAGAAAGGCGCAAAAATTGATTCGCGCAATCGTAAACAGCAGACACCGTTACATTGGGCGGTCCATAATGGTCATATTAATGTTATCGATTTTTTAATTCAGAAAGGAGCGAATATTGAAGCGGTAGAAATAGAAGGTGATACACCTTTAGCTTGGGCGGCTTATACAGGCCAAGCAGAGACAATTAAGCAATTAATTGCTTTAGGTGCAAAAGTTGCCACATATAATCACGATGGAAATACACCTTTACATTGGGCATCTTACAAAGGTTATGTTGAAATCGTAGAATGTTTAGTAAAACATGGCGCTAATCCGCTCGAAGAAAATGCTCATGGTGATACGCCACTGCACTGTGCTACACATAATGGGCACATTGATACGGTTATGCTGCTGATTGAATTACAAAAAAATATAAAATAATAAAAAATTAATCGAAATGCGCAGGAAAAGCGGCCTGCTCGTTGATAATGGGTTTAATCGCTTCATCTTTAAAAACTTCGTAAAAATAAGCTTCCGGTGTTTGATCTAAATATTTATATTCGATTGCTGTCGGTTTAAAAGCTTGCGCACTGGCATCATGAAATAAGCCTAAAATAGAACAACGCACCGAGTCTGATGAATTACGTCCGCTGCCGTGAATTAATCTGCCATCAAAAATCATGAGTTGGCCTAATTCCAGCATGATAGACTTTGGAGAATATTTTTCAATTTCAATCGAATCAACGACGTAGCGATGGCTGAAATTAG
>CAYTUN010000106.1:0-4427 GCA_964441315.1 uncultured Gammaproteobacteria bacterium
CCTTCTCCCCTTGTGGGAGAAGGTGGCCCAACGGGCCGGATGAGGGGTAATCAAACACTATTTTCAAAAAACTCTTTTATTCTAATCAAAAGCTTTCAAACCGCCTTTAACTTTACCCAATATTGCAGCATCGTTATAATCCCCACGCATTTTAAATGCTCAGTAATCACTCAAACCAGGTGCCCCTATGCAAATCATGACCTCCCCCGAATGGAAAATTAAAGTCGGCTTGGCCGAAATGTTAAAAGGTGGCGTCATTATGGATGTGACCACGCCGGAAGAAGCGCGTGTTGCTGAAGCCGCAGGTGCTTGTGCGGTGATGGCATTGGAGCGTGTGCCGGCGGATATTCGCAAAGAAGGCGGCGTGGCGCGCATGGCGGCACCGGAAATTATTCGCAAAATTATGGATGTGGTGAGCATTCCAGTGATGGCAAAAGCGCGGATTGGTCATTTTGTTGAGGCGCAAGTTTTGCAAGCTCTGGATGTCGATTTTATCGATGAAAGTGAAGTATTAACGCCAGCAGATGAAGAAAATCATATTAATAAGCATGAATTTAAAGTGCCATTTGTTTGCGGTTGCCGCAATTTAGGCGAAGCTTTGCGCCGGATTGGCGAAGGCGCGGTGATGATTCGCACCAAAGGCGAAGCCGGTACAGGCAATATTGTCGAAGCGGTGCGCCATATGCGTACTATCATGTCAGAAATTCGTGCTTTGACGGTAAAACGCTCCGACGAATTGATGGTCGCCGCGAAAGAATTGCGTGCGCCGTTTGAATTAGTGCAATGGGTCGCCGAGCATGGCAAATTGCCAGTGCCCAATTTTTCTGCCGGTGGCGTGGCCACACCTGCCGATGCGGCTTTAATGCGTCAATTAGGCGCCGAAACGGTATTTGTCGGCTCCGGTATTTTTAAATCGAAAGATCCGGAAGGTTTTGCGAAAGCAATTGTTCAAGCAACGGTTTATTACAATGATCCGCATAAAGTACTACAAGCCTCACAAGGCTTGGGCGAAGCGATGCGTGGAATCGACATTGCGACTTTAACCAAGCAAGAGCTTTTGTCTGAGCGTGGTTCATGAAACTAGGCATTTTAGCGTTGCAGGGCGATTTTGCCGCGCATGCAAAAATTTTGGAACAATTAGGCATTAATTATCAATTAATTAATCAGCCAAAACATTTAGAAACGATTGATGGTTTAATTGTTCCCGGTGGTGAAAGCACCACGATGATTAAATTAATGCAAAATAATGGTTTATTTGAAGCATTGAAAATTTATGATCTGCCAATTTTTGGCACTTGCGCCGGCGCGATTTTATTAGCAGATAAAGTCATTTCCCCCGAACAAATTTCATTAAAACGCATTCCCATGACGATCAAGCGCAATGCTTATGGCCGGCAATGCGAAAGTCATATTTCCCGCGGTCATTTTTTAAATGATAAAAACCCGATGGAAATGCTATTTATTCGCGCACCACGCATTCGGGAAATTGCAGCAGAAGTCGACGTGATTGCAAACTATCAAACTGAGCCAGTTTGTGTGCGCTATAAAAATTGTCTCGCTGCAACTTTTCATCCAGAAATTTTGGCGGATACGCGTTTGCATGAGTATTTTATTCAAAATTGTTTGTAAAAAAATAGCATGATGAAAAATAAGTTAGACGATACGACTGATTTTAAAGATTTTGTGCCGCTGACGTTGAGTTTTTCTCCTGTTGGAGAGCTTTATCTTTACAGTAATCCTGAAAAAAATGAACTATTGTCGCCAACGCAGGCTAAAAAAATAACGGATTTTTTTTCTTCTGATAAATCAGTTGCATTATTACGATTAGGTCTTACCCAATTTGGAGAACCATTGCCACCGAGTTTTGAATTTTGGCAGCGTTTTTCAAAAATTTTTATCACAGAATTATGCAAATCAACTGATAGAAATGATCCATCTTTTATTCAAACGCTTAAATTCCCGCATGAAGAAATGCTGGAATTTATTGCCCAAGCACCTTTTATTCGAGGAATTGAATATTTTAATAAAGAAAAAGCCGAATTACTTTGGCAGGGATTAATAATAGCACTTGAAAATGAAATTAAGGCATTTGACGGCAATTTAAGTAATTATTTATCCGTATATCATACGGCATGGAATTCAATCGGAAGAGTATGTTTTCACTTGGCGGAAAATAAAAACAATCCGGATTTTCCATTTGCCTTTTTGGCAACTTACACCACGAGTTTATCCAAAACAGCCAAAGCACAGCATTTACCTTTAGGAAAAGCACTAGAAGAATATGCTGATAGCAATAAAAAATCTTCATTATTATCTTTATTGCTGCCAATGCAACGTGCTGCTGAGAAAAGTTCTTTTCTTAAAGAGCTAATTGAAACAAAAAAAATTTTTAAACCACTTGCTTGGCGTGCAGCAGATGCTTATCAATTTCTCAAAGATGTTTCATGGTTTGAAGAAAGTGGTGTCATCGTTCGTGTGCCAAATTGGTGGAATAAAACTACACCACCTCGCCCTAAGATTAACGTGAAAATCGGCGAAAAAATGGCAAGTACCGTTGGGCTTGATGCGCTACTGGATTTTAATTGGAATATTTCATTGCCATCAGGCGAATCTTTGACCGAAGAAGAGTTTAAAAATTTATTAAATAGCACAGAAAAATTGATTCAAGTTAAAGGGCAATGGATTGAAATCGATCAGTTGAAACTAAACCAAGTGTTGGACCACTGGAAAACGATTGAGCGGAAAATCGAAAAAGAAGGATTATCTTTTGCTGAAGGTTTACGCATAATCTCGGGTGTTTTAGGCTCAAATTCGCAAGAAATTTTACCTGAAGAAATCAGTAGCTGGTCGACTGTAATTGAGGGTGATTGGCTAAAATCCACTTTATCTCGCCTACGTGATCCTCAT
Source organism: uncultured Gammaproteobacteria bacterium (assembly GCA_964441315.1). Taxonomy (GTDB): domain Bacteria; phylum Pseudomonadota; class Gammaproteobacteria; order CAYTUN01; family CAYTUN01; genus CAYTUN01. Next base: position 2,908 of record CAYTUN010000106.1, read on the forward strand.
GGGCAAAATGAAAGTACGACACAATTAATTTTACAAAAATCATTAAATGCGCAATTACGAGCTTATCAGGAAAAAGGAGTGGCGTGGCTGTGGTGGCTTTACAATTTACGTTTGGGTGGTTGCTTGGCTGATGATATGGGTTTGGGAAAAACGATTCAAATGATTGCTTTAATGTTATTAATTAAATACAGCCACAAACCTCATCAGCCTCATCTTTTAATATTGCCCACATCTTTGCTAGGAAATTGGCAAGCAGAAATCCAACGCTTTGCGCCTGATTTAAAAGTATTTATTGCTCATACATCAGTAACAGAGCAAGTCAAACTTTCTGATTTAACAACGAGTGATTTAGTCATCACAACTTATGGAACTTTGCATCGCATTTCCTGTTTAACTGAAACTGCCTGGGACCTGGTGATATTAGATGAAGCACAAGCCATTAAAAATCCTGCTTCTAAACGAACACGTGTAATTAAATTGCTGCAAAGCAAGGTCCGTTTTGCTTTAACGGGTACGCCGATTGAAAATCGATTATTGGATTTATGGTCATTATTCGACTTCGTCGCACCAGGACTTTTAGGATCTAGTCGTGTTTTTGCAGATTTCGGTAAAAAAACATTAAAAACTAATCGAGATAATGGAAAGGGAGAATTTTTTGCTGCTGTTCGCCGTTTAGTAAGTCCCTATATTTTAAGACGTCTAAAAAGTGATAAAAAAATTATTCATGATCTTCCTGATAAAATTGAAATACAAACTTATTGTACTTTAACAAAACAACAAGCAGGTCTTTATCAACAAGCAGTGAATGACTTAGCCAACAAGCTCGAAGTTGCTGAAGGAGTTCAACGGCGTGGCCTTGTGCTGTCCTATCTAATGCGTTTTAAACAAATTTGTAATCATCCGGATCAGTGGTTGGGTCATGGACAGTACGATGAGCTAATCAGCGGTAAATTTTTGCGCCTTAAAGAACTTTGTGAAGTGATTGCAGAAAAACAGGAAAAAGTGCTGATTTTTACTCAGTTTCGCGAGATCATTCCTGCTATCACCGCATTTCTTAGTCAAGTATTTCGACAAGATGGGTTGACTTTAGACGGACAGACTTCAGTCAAAGAGCGTGCAAAGCGGGTAGAGCAATTTCAAAAACCGGAAGGGCCGCCATTTTTTGTATTGTCTTTAAAAGCGGGTGGCACAGGGCTGAATTTAACAGCCGCATCGCATGTTATCCATTTTGATCGCTGGTGGAACCCTGCGGTTGAAAATCAGGCAACAGATAGAGCTTTTCGTATTGGCCAAAAAAGAAATGTATTAGTTCATAAATTTATTTGTCGCGGAACGATAGAAGAACGCATTGATAACTTACTAAATTCTAAAAAAATATTGTCTGAGGAAATAATGGGGCAGGATAATGAAATCGTATTAACAGAATTATCCGATAATGAATTGATGAGTATTGTTACGCTCGATATTCACCGAGCGTTAGGTGAAAAATAAAATACCCCGCCGCAAGCGGCGGGGTATTT
>CAYTUN010000107.1:0-4261 GCA_964441315.1 uncultured Gammaproteobacteria bacterium
TTCTCCCCTTGTGGGAGAAGGTGGCCCAACGGGCCGGATGAGGGGTAATAAAATAATATTTTCAAAATTAAAAATTTTTACTAGGGTCTGTTGATAGGTTTAACTTACTTGTCAAATTCACTTATGGCAGCTAACCTTAAACGCTATGCGTACCTACCTGTTTTATGATATTGAAACTTCTGGCCTGTCCAAAGCATTTGATCAAGTATTGCAATTTGCCTGCATCCGCACTGATGAAAATTTAAATGAAATTTCGCGTGAATCTTTTTACGTGAAATTAAGCCCAGATACGATACCAGCGCCGCTCGCAGCTTTGACTCATCAAATTTCGCTCGATAAATTAGCGAAAGAAGGCATATCTGAACTCGAAGCCATTAAAAAAATCCATAAATTATTAAATACTGCCGAAACCACGAGCCTAGGTTACAACAGTTTAAAATTCGATGATGAATTTTTGCGTTTTTCATTTTATCGTTATTTATTAGCGCCTTATACACATCAATATGCCAATGAATGCAAGCGCGCTGATCTTTATCCAATGGTGGTGATGGTTTTTCTTTATTGTCCGGAAATGATTCAGTGGTATTGGTCAGAAGACAAATTAAGCTTGAGATTAGAAGATTTAAATCGCGCCAATCAGTGGAACCAGGGACAGGCGCATGATGCGATGGTTGATGTCGAAATCACTCTAGCTTTAGCGCGCGCATTGAAGAAAAATCCAGAAATGTGGAATTATCTTATCAGCAACTTTGATAAATCGACAGATTTATTGCGCCAAAAAAAATTACCGGTTTTATTTGATAATTTTCAGCATGGTATTTTGGTGGATGGTCAAGCCGGATTTTTGCAGCGCTATCAAAATTATGTGCTTTGCTTAGGGCAGCATTTTCATTATAAAAACCAGACGCTTTGGTTGCGGCTGGATGATGAAAGATTATCAGAAGCAACACCGAGTAATTTTGAGGAAAAAACCTGGATCATTAAAAAGAAAGCTGGTGAATTGGGAATTATTTTGCCGCCACAGGATAAATATTTAAACCAGTTAAATCCTGAAAAATTAAAACTTGCGAAAGCAAATATTCAGTTTTTGGAAAAAAATAAAAATTTATTAAAGCTTATTCAGCAGAACGCTTGCGATTTTAAATATCCGCCGATTCCTCGGATTGATGCACAAGCGGCACTTTATCAAAATCGCTTATTAAGTTACGAAGAAGAGCAGCAAAATATTGGGTTTCATCAAGTAGCTACAAAAGATAAATTAGCTTTTTTAGAAAAATTTACTCACCCGATGCAAAAAGCTTTAGCTCTTCGTTTATTAGGAAAATTTTATCCTGATAGTCTCTCAGCAGAATGGGATGAGGAGTATCAGCATTATTTGTCCCAAGTTAGAACACTTGATCCCACAAAAACGCTAATTGATGAAACTGGCAAACAGCGTCAAACGGTGGCGCAAACGTTGGAAGAAATTGATTCGCTGGTGAAATCGGGTAGAGATGAAAAAATATTAGTGCCACTTAAAAATTATTTGATAAAGCATATGTTGAAAAATAAGGTGGTTTAATTTAGCAAAGACGAGTTTTATCAAATTTTATGACTTGAAATAGCTAAGCAACATCACCCCCTCATCCGCCCCGTTGGGGCACCTTCTCCCGCAAGGGGAGAAGGACAACTTTCGTAACATCTGCCAATAAAACAAAGCTTCGTGCAATGAAATATGCTTATTTATAAAAAGCTATTGAACTCTGAAGAGACCCTTCTCCCCTTGCCAACATAATTAAAATTATATTAAATGCCAAGAAATTTAATATCCGTAAAAACCCTGAGAACATGTTTTAAAATTAAGATGAAATAAAAACTGATAATAGCGCCTGCTTATCCCTGTTTTACTGCTACACCGATGCAAGGGCAACCACAGGGGGTTGCCCCTACAATTTTTTTAAATAAAAATTTCGGTTTTTTTGGTGTTGATTAATTGCCAATCCTGTTCAAATTTATCAATGGCTGCTGTTGTTTGATGATGCTTAGCAATTAATTCATGATAGGCTTCAGCTGCTATGGTGATGGCGGGCATATTGAGGCGCAAACAGTCCATGACTTGCTGTCTGGTGCTAATAGCAGCACCCATAATTTTCATCGGGCTATTCATATTTTCGACAATATCCAACATTTCTTCGAGAATCGTTTGCGTGTTTAATTGCTTAAGTTGAATTCTGCCAATATAAGGCGCTGCGTAATTAGCGCCAGCCAATACAGCTAAATAAATTTGTGAAGGCTCAAAAATCGCTGTTGCTAAAGTTTTAATGCCTTCTGCCGCTAATTTTTTAATCGCCTGGAAACCTTCTGCTGTCACGGGAATTTTAATAACAATACGATCGCTTAATTTAGCCATGTTTTTGGCTTGTATTAGCATTTTTGCTTCGTCTTGCGCCGTAACTTGTGCTGCTACTTGGCCAGATTGTATCGTCAAAAGTTTTTTCAACGTCTCATCCGGTGTAAGACCTGACTCACTTAAAATGCTGGGGTTAGTCGTTACTCCTGCAATTTTAAATTTTTCAGCAGCAGTTTTAATTAAGGCAAAATCAATCGTATCGAGCCATAGCTCCATTTTATTCTCCTGAGTGTTCAAGTGGGTATAGTTTTTGGATGCCGAGTTTAGCAGTGAGATAGCCTAATTCAAACAAAGTCTCACATTTAAGCTTGGCTTTTATATTTTTTATATGGGTTTCTAAGGTGCGGTAAGAAAGCGGGGTCAGTTTGATGGAAAAATAAAATACTGTAGAGGATATCGCATGGGGTATCGTAGGGGGGATTAGCGAAGCGTAATCCACCGAAAAGTTGCGAAGCACCATCTAATTTTTTGATGTAATTATTTGGTGGATTACGCTTCGCTAATCCCCTGATGAAGTTTACCAGTGATCATCGCAATGGTGGCCTTGCAGCAACCCCTGCTAAATGCACATCAATCAAGCGTCTTGCAATACTTAATTTATCTGGCAGTTGCGGTAAATTATCGGGAGAAAACCAATCAGCAGCGATAATTTCACGATTATCGATTTTAATTTCACCCGATGCATAATCGGCGAAATAGCCTAACATTAACTGATGCGGAAACGGCCAGGCTTGAGAGGCGAAATATTGGATATTTTTTACCTCGATACCAACTTCTTCCCTAATTTCGCGCACAATTGTCTCTTCTGCTGTTTCACCCACTTCAACGAAACCGGCTAAAGTGCTATAAAATGCGCGCGGAAAGCGCGAAGAATGTGCAAGCAACATTTCATTTCCGCGTCTGACAAGGACAATCACTGCCGGTGCGATCGGTGGATAATATACATGCTGACAAATTCCACAGGTTTTGCTTAATTCATTTTTATTTTTCGAAAGTTTTTCTGCGCATTTTGCGCAAAATTGATAGTGCGAGTCCCAAATAATAATTTCTTTCGCTTTACCAGCAAGCACAAACCAGCGCTCACCCAATTGATTAAATAGCTGGCGTAGGTGAATTGTTTGAAAAATATTGGGTGCTTTATTATCAGGGTGCAATCTGGCGATATGAATCTTTTCTTCCGGTAATAAATGTATATAAGTTAAATTTAATTGCTGCTGGTCAATCAAGTTTTTATCCAAGAGCAATTGCTCTTCATAAAGAAGGAAATTATCTTCCTGGCACATCACTAAATATTTTTCTTGCATGCTCAATTAATTGTCCAGATTTACATGTTTAATCAGCAACTGTTTCAACCGATTATAAATTGTTTTCTCAGAAATATTATTTTTATATAACGCCAAAGGAATATTTTTCACTTTATCAGTGGAAAAAAACATAGTAAAGCTTTCCTGCCATAATTGCTTCATCCACAGTTTTTTGATGACAAATAACATAATTCTGATAGCCATGAGCGCGTTCTTCTTCATCGAAGTGATTAGCTATGATGTAAGCTTCTAATTTTTGTAAATACTGGTTTATTATTATGGGATCCATAATTTATACTTGTATCTTGTTTTTATTGGAAATAAATTAAAATTAAAACAAAGAGATTAAATCGTATTTGTCGACTGTTTACAATTGAAATCGACTCATCTAACTGCACCCCTCATCCGCCCTATCGGGCACCTTCTCCCGCAAGGGGAGAAGGACAACTTTCAGAACATCTGCCAAATAAATAAACTTTAATGCAACGAATGAAATAAACTTGATGCGATGAAATAAGCCTTATAATCATAAGCCTTATAATCATAAGCCTTATAATCATAAGCCTTA
>CAYTUN010000108.1:0-4221 GCA_964441315.1 uncultured Gammaproteobacteria bacterium
GTCCTTCTCCCCTTGCGGGAGAAGGTGCCCCAACGGGGCGGATGAGGGGTGATTTTAGGTTTAATTTCAGGCTTTATGCCTTTTTTGCTTCACTTTATTAAAACACAACAAAACGCTGCTACTTAAGAGCCTGTTTAAGATCTTTTGTTTCGCTGCAAAAACGGCTGAATTGGCGCAAATTTGTCAAAATATTCGTTAAATAGGCTGGCTATTCGCCTCATATTTTGACAAATTTTCGCTCGATCATCCGTTTTTTCGCTTGAACCAAAAGATCTTAAACAGGCTCTAAGAGTGAATCAGCGCATAGCTTAACTCCCCACAAGATTCAGCGGAAACCGCTGAATTACATTTTAGCACCGGGCGCAGGATTAAACTGGCGTTCGGCTTGCAGTTTTTTATCGAGTTTTTGCTGCATTTGTAATTGATATTCTTTACGGGCATCGGGATTATCTGAAGGTAAGGGTGAATCTTCTGAATCCAGTTCACCCGAAAATTGCTGGCTTTGGGCTAGTAATGGGTGGGGCAAGATAAAATCAGCGCCAGGGGCTAAACCATCACTACCATCGCCGCCTTCATCATCTTCTTCTTTGGGTGCGGCGGCTGGCGCAAAGCGCCGGTGTTGTTTGGCGATTTGTTCGCGTAACAATCTATGAGCGGTTTTATTCGATTCGACTTCAGTCATAATCAAGTATTTTCAAGGACAGAAATTAAGAATGGCTTAAAATTTCGCGTATTTTTGCTTTAATCAGATCAATTGCAATCCGGTTTTCACCGCCGCGTGGAACGATAATGTCCGCATGGCGTTTAGAGGGTTCAATGAATTGAATATACATCGGACGCACCGTGCTTTTGTATTGTTCCAATACCGAATCTAAAGAACGGCCACGCTCAACCATATCGCGTTTCAAACGACGGATAAAGCATATATCCAAAGCGGTATCCATATAAATTTTGATATCCATTTTTTGCCGGAGTTTTTCTTCGGATAGCAGCAAAATACCTTCTAAAACAATAATCCGATGCGGCCCTACCTGACGTTTGCCATCACGCAGATGGTTTTTAAAATCATAAATGGGGATATCAACGCCTTTTCCTTCTTGCAGATTTTCTAAATGCTCCAGCAATAAATCATGATCAAATGCATCGGGATGATCGTAGTTGACCTGACAGCGTTCTTCAAAACTTAAATGCGTATTATTTTTATAATAGGAATCTTCAGTAATGATGGTAACTTGATCGGAGCCCAGCTCTTCAAAAATAGTTTTTGACAATAAGCTTTTGCCTGAAGCAGATGCGCCCGCAATGCCGATGATAATCACTTTATTGTTGTTCATTGCGATTCCTTAACATGATAAGAGTTGCTCCCGAACCACCCAGCTGGTTCGGTGCTGGCGCATAAGCTAACACGGATGGATGATGATATAAATATCCGAGCACCCATTTTTTTATCACTGGTAATTGATTTTCCGAGCGATAGCCTTTGCCGTGGATAATGAGCAGGATTTTTTGGTTTTTGGTTAAAGCAGATTGAATAAATTCGTTGACTGCGAGCGCAGCCTGTTCTTGGTGCAGATTGTGTAGATCAATGCGTGCTTCTATTGCTAATTTACCTGTTTCAAAGCGACGTAATAGACGGGTCTGCAAACCGCCGCGATGAAATTTTGTGGGAGCATCGTGAATGATTTTGTGTTCTCGACTGATTTCAGGTTTTGCGGGCGTGATGTTTTTTTTATGAGGACGTGATTTATGCAAGGCAATTTTTTTTGTCGTAATTTCCTCTGTCCCTGCCAGAGCCTTTTTAAAACATTCCCGATCTTCTTCGGTTATGGTAAATTTCGATTTCATACAGCGGTTCCCGCTCAGCGGTTTACCGCTGAGCTTCATATCAAAATTATCTGAAAGCAGCTCTCATCATGCAAGCAAACTTACCATCCCAGTATCTTTCCGCTATTCAGGAACTGAATAGCTTGCGCGACTTTTTGCGTTTTGCGCAAACGGAATTTTATCGTGAGAAAATTTATTTAGGTCATGGCGTTGATAATTTTTGGGATGAGGCTTTGCTATTGATTGCGCATGTGCTTCACTTACCGCCGATGATCGATGCTAGATTGCTTGACGCAACTTTGCTAACGGATGAAAAAAAATTAGTGGCGGAATTAATTTGGCAGCGAGTTAGCACGAAAAAGCCAAGCGCTTATTTAACGCATGAAGCCTGGTTTATGCAAATGCCATTTTATGTGGATGAACGTGTGTTGATTCCGCGTTCACCGATGGCAGAATTATTAGAAAATCATTTGCAACCTTGGATAGGCGATGTCGAACCTAAAAATATTTTAGATTTATGTACCGGCTCGGGATGTATTGCAATTGCTGCTAGTCATATTTTCCCTCATGCCAATGTCATCGCCAGTGATATTAGTCAAGATTGCCTCGATGTTGCGCTGGTAAATTGTCAGAAACATCAAGTAGAGAATCGAATCCAATTAATTCAATCGGATTTATTTGCGAATTTATACAACCAAAAATTTGATATTATTTTAAGTAATCCGCCTTATGTAAGTGAAACTTCGTTTAAGCAGTTACCAAAAGAATATCAACACGAGCCAAAATTAGCGCTAGTAACTGAAAATGATGGTTTGGAAATTCCTTTGAAAATTTTAAAACAAGCAGCTAATTATTTAAATAAAAATGGATTTTTATTTTTAGAAGTGGGTGAAAGTCAGGAAAAATTAGAAATGGCTTTTCCCGATTTTGATTTTACCTGGTGTGAGTTTGCTAATGGTGGCGAAGGGGTTTTAGTAATTTCATATGATGAATTGGTGAAATTGTAAATATAAAAATGTAGGGGGGATTAGCGTAGCGTAATCCACCGTTAAGCATTGCAGTACCACTCAGCTAAACGGTGGATTACGCTACGCTAATCCCCCCTACATATAAATAGGAAAAATTAATGGAAAAGAGAGTAAACGTTGCGATTGTTGGCGCTACCGGTATTGTCGGTGAATCGATGCTGGATATTTTAGAAGAACGTCAATTTCCGATCGAAAAATTATTTTTGCTTGCCAGTGAGCAATCAGAAGGCATCGGTGTGGAATTTTGTGATGAATTAATTACCGTGCAAGACGTAAAAAATTTTAATTTCAATCAAGTCGATATCGCCTTATTTTCTGCTGGCATGGAAGTTTCCGCTAAATATGCGCCAATTGCTGCGAATGCTGGCGCCTTGGTAATTGATAATAGTATGCAATTTCGTTATGTGCCTGAAGTGCCTTTAGTCGTGCCTGAAGTCAATCCTGAAACGATTGCGGAATTTAGCAATAGCCGAATTATTGCTAATCCAAATTGTTCAACGATTCAAATGGTGGTCGCATTAAAACCGATTTACGATGCTGTCGGCATTTCGCGCATTAATGTCACGACTTATCAATCAGTTTCCGGCGCTGGTAAAGCGGGCATTGAAGAATTAATAGAACAAACTAGCGCTTTTTTAAATAGCCAGGCATTTTCGAATAAAACTTTTCCAACACAAATTGCTTTTAATGTTATCCCACAAATCGATCAATGGATGAATAATGGTTATTCGCGCGAAGAAATGAAAATGGTGGCAGAAACACAAAAAATACTAAACGATCATTATTTGGCAATTAATCCGACTACTGTGCGCGTACCAGTTTTTATCGGTCATAGCATGGCAGTAAACATTGAAACCAAAGAAAAAATTAGCGCAGAACAAGTGAGAAAAATTTTATTAGAAGCGCCAGGTATTATTCTAATGGACGAAGGCAGCTACCCTACTCCGGCGGTTGAAGGCAATGCGCAAGATGGCGTTTATGTCGGACGAATACGTGAAGACATTTCACATCCGCAAGCAATTAATTTATGGATTGTGGCGGATAATGTGAGAAAAGGCGCGGCGTTAAATGCGATTCAGATTGCAGAGATTTATTTGAAGGAATTTTTTGATGGTAGTAATTAGGGCCTGGTTACAATTACTTTTTCGTCACGAAAAAAGTAAGGGTTGAGTCAAAATCATATCAAATTTGAGGCGGCATAGTGATTCTATGCAACGAAAATTTGATATGATTTTGGCCAAACATTGCTTTTTGCAGTAGAAAAAGTAATTGCAACCAGGCCCTAATAAAATTTTTGGAAGTGGGTGTTTTAGCTAAATCACCCCTCATCCGCCCTATCGGGCACCTTCTCCCGCAAGGGGAGAAGGAC
>CAYTUN010000109.1:0-4205 GCA_964441315.1 uncultured Gammaproteobacteria bacterium
CCTTCTCCCCTTGTGGGAGAAGGTGCCCCAACGGGGCGGATGAGGGGTGATCAAACACTATTTTCAAAAACCCTGTATCGATTATGAAATTGCAAACTTCAGTTGAATTAAAATAAATTTTTAGCATGTAGGAAGATAAGAAAAAATAATTTATTGAAATAACAACTTATTACTTTGATTTCCCAAATGCAATTTAACATCAACCCCCAAAGGCAAAGGAAAATTTTCATAGCCATGCCCAACGCCTTTGATTTGGACCACGGGAATTTCAGAAGCTTGAGCAAAACGTTCTAATACCGGTTGAACTAAAGAAGTACCATCCGGCTCATTTCCCTCAGTAAAATCGCCAAATAAAATCGCCACAGCCTCTTTAAAAATTCCTGCTTGTTTTAAATGCTCCAACATGCGATCAATGCGATAACCGCGTTCACCGACTTCTTCTAAAAAAATAATTTTTTGACGTCCATCGATTTGCCATAACGTGCCAATGCTGGTTTGCACGATAGATAAATTACCACCGGTGATTGTCGTTTCGATGATTTGATTTTTTTGGGCTGCATTATTTAGTGCTGTGGCCATAAATTCGATAGGATGGTTTTCACCAAATATAATTGATTTTAACCGTTCAATCGATTTCGGCGAAAATTTATCACGCGCAGCGGAGGCATGCAGTGTTGGCCAGCCCCAATTTTGCTGAAAATAAAGTGATAATGCGGTGATATCACTCATCCCGATAAATAATTTTAGTGTCTTTGGCGGATGCATTTTAGACAACGCAGGAATCAAACGCAGACTGCCATAGCCGCCTCTCACACAAATAATCGCTTTCGTTTCTCTATTTTCTAGAGCATTTTTCAGCATTCGAAAACGATTTTCATCACTATTGGCACATAGCAAATCGTCACCCAGCATGTTTTCATCAACAACACATTTTAATTGCCAAGACGATAGTAATTCTTTTAAATCGGATAAAACCTTATCAGTGCAGCGTGAAGCAGGCGCAATAATTTCAATGGTGTCACCGGGGTTTAGGATGGGCAATTTAGGCATAAATTGTCTTTGTTTAAGGTTGATGGCGGGAAAGTTGAATGGTTTCAAACGCAAAATAAATCCGTTAAAAATAGTCTTTTCCCTACAGCAACTGTTAGCTAATTAACAGATTTTATTGGGGTGAACGACGGGGCTCGAACCCGCGACAACCGGAATCACAATCCGGGGCTCTACCAGCTGAGCTACGTCCACCATGGGGGTGGTAATATTAACAAGGGCAAGTCAAATTTGGCAAGAATTTAAAGTCATTATGATTGGCTCTGTTTGCTTGCATTGCATAGCTCTATAAGCACAGTTTATCTATCCTCAATGATTTATTTTAAGCATAAATTACACATTAAACTTTAGTAAAAAGCTCATCTGAATTTCATTTGCTTGGGAGCAACTTGAAATTGAGCCAAACCCTTCATAATTTTACTTCTCAACTCGCTTCTTGAGAAAATGACTGAACCAAACTTCATTTGACTTAATTTACTCTTAATGGATGTGATTCTAGTCTCATTATCATCACTTAAATCAAACTTAGAAAAAATTTCTAGCAAATCTATACAATCAGCAAGTCTTCTTGAAGAAAATATACGGTCTTTCCTCTTATAATTACTATCTGTTGCAGTTTCCTTAATATAAGCAATTACTTCGCTTTTAATCATAAACTCCATGCTATTTCTATCCGGATTGTTAGAAAGTTTCTGGAGCAGCATTTCTAATGAGGGGCCTCCTGGCTGCAATGCGGCTTCTAAAAAATCCTGTTGTTCCTTCTGTAAATTTAAAATTACACTATCTGCTTTGAGCAGATTTTCTATTTGGGAATTTAAAGCAAGCATGTGTCCTAATTTTAAAGGACATTTCTGTATTTCACTTTTTATATGCTGTATTTCTCGACTCAGTTTTTCATTAAGAGCCGCCTGTTTCTGCATTTGGCTGCAAGGAAAATAACTGTAAAATTTCTTTCTTTTCTTTATTTCTTCTTCAATTACTTTTATTTTAGAAAGATTTTCTCTAAAACCAGAAAGTAAATTATCAAGTTTTTGCTGAATTTCAGCATAAGTTTTTAAATCTTTGGATAGTGGCATACCCAATAAAGCTAAAGTTTCTGTAAATTCCTTTATTGCCAAAGGATCCGGAGCTAATGGTTGTAAGTGGCGTATAATTATATCTTTCAGTTTTTCAATATTTTCTTCTGTAACTTCATTCGGAATTAACTTTAACTGGATAAAACCGCTTTCTGCTTGCTGGCAACCGTTTGACATCGCTTTTTTAGTTTTTTCATCAAATGATCCAAACTCAATACGAATTTGGTTTAGCTGTGCAATTGCTTCTGATAAATCTTGTCCTCTGTCATTAAAATTATCTGCTGTTAACTTGACAGTTAATTCATTAAATTTTTTCCACTGGCCTGGAGTGAGCTTGGCCTCAAAGCGAAAATTGCGAGCAATAGCTTCCAAAATCACACCAACCGCATATCTGTCAGCAGGCTTTGTCCCATAATCACTTTCTGCCAACTCAGGGGCATGATAGCCAGTCTTTCCGCCATTTTTAAGTAATCTTCTAATACGTCCACTATAAGCACTTTCAAAATCAATCGGTACTATAGGAATATCTGTAGATAATTCACCAAAACCTATGCTAGTGATAATATTTTGAGGTTTTAAATCGCTATGCACCAAACCCTGAGAATGCAACCAATCAACTGCACCAACAATTCCGAGGCATATATGCAGCCCTTGAAGAAAATTAATTTTTTCTAGCACTGTCTTATCACTTAATAATTTCAATAGATCTTTTCCAGGAATTAGTTCTATTAATAAGTCGTTCTGAGAAGATTTATCATGTTTTTGCGCGTCTAGATAAACAATCATGGAAGAAGGAAATTTTATTTCCTGCAAGACTTCTGGTTCATTATTAATCCCACAAGGTTTTAGCAAATATTCTTTATCGGCATTTACTCTAATGCCACCATCTTTGTTCCATTGCAAAACCCTAACAAAACGTTTTAATAGGATGTTGTTTTTTCCAAAAAAGTCATCACTATCTGGCATTCCAAGCTCAGCTATATCACCATTTTTCTTATCAGAGCTTGCCGGCAGAACACCTAATAAACGATTACCATTAGCATCAAAACCAAGCATCTCAATAGAGTGGCTAATTTTGAAAGAAACAACCCTGCTTCGGCGAAAAAAACCAGTGCCAGGCGATCTAAAAGAGTATGGATTTGTATTATTTAATGTAAGGAGTGATTTTTTCTTCTTCTTATGAGCTTTTAGTTCTTGCTCCAAAAAACTATTTAATAACTTTTTATCTTCTTCACTTAAGTCTAAAAGATTAATGTTTTTTATTTTGTTTTTTTCAAACATGAAGCTTGCCTAGAATATTTGGGAACAAAGCCTTGTAGTGGTTAATAAAAAAATATTTAAATTAAACCGAATTATTTTCATCATTTTTCTTAATCATCCGCCGCTTACGCATAATCGCAATGATCCACATAATAACCAACAGCGGAATTAGTAAAGGAAAAAGAATCGGAAATAGAATAACGAGTAAAATTACGCCGACTGCAGCAAATACCGGCAAGAGGATGATGCCGACGCCGGTGAGTACAAATAGTAGTGGAATAAGCACGCAAAAACCGACAATTGCCGCGATAATTAAAACCCAAACCATGCTGGAGATGACGATGGCGCCGCCTAAGATGGGGAAGAATAAATGCCACAATAATAGTAAGGCGATAATTAGCGCGAATCCGATGCCGAGGATTTTTAACATAGTGGGGGCTCCTTTGGAGATGCGAATAAACACGAAGTAATTTTAGCAAATTTCGGGAATCAGGATAGGGATTTTTCTGAATGGGTGTGGAGTATTGGGTGCGGTTTGTAATAATGTGGGAAATTTAATCTTTGTTTAAGCAAGAGTGCTTTTAAAAAAAAGAGGAACTGTGTCAAGTGAGGGCATTTACATTTGCTTTTTCGTCGCAAAAAATCAGTGACTGAATCAAAAACGGCTAAAAATTTTAGGATAATAATGGGGTTTATTTGACGAAAGTTTTAGTTATTTTTGCCAGGTAATGTTTTTTTGCAATAGATAGCTATTATTGAGGCGGAGACATCTTAGATCACCCCTCATCCGCCCCGTTGGGGCACCTTCTCCCGCAAGGGGAG
>CAYTUN010000110.1:0-3805 GCA_964441315.1 uncultured Gammaproteobacteria bacterium
TGGCCTTCTCCCCTTGTGGGAGAAGGTGCCCGTAAGGGCGGATGAGGGGTAATATAAACAGGCCTTGATAAACCGCCATCATAAAAATTTATTGCTACTGCAATTTTTCATCTATTTTCAAACGCCGCAACCAGGTTACTGAATTTTTTTGATTAAACTGAATTCCCCAAGCTGCTAGTGGAGGATGCAGTTGACGCATATAGCGCGCATCAATCAATGTTAAAGGTGATTGGCTAATAGCACTGATGTAACCCTGACTAAACCAATTAAATACCTGATAATTTTTCAATTGAAATGCACTGAAATTAGCTGGCAAATCTTTGGTGTGGAATAGGGGAAATACAACGCCATTATGCGATTGCTGTCTTCCGGTCAATAGCGTATCGATGCCATCGACATAAATTTTATCGTCAGCGATATAAACTGAATTCCAGCGATAATAATTTAAATAAATTGGCATCACGCGGCTGTGGCTCGCTGTTTGATGGCGCGAAGCAATGAGTTTTTGCTGAATTAATTCCGCTTGATGGTGCCAGTAAGCAAAAAATGCCAAATAAGAAAGTGCTACTATTAAGCCGATAAAAGCAGGCAATTTTTTTTGTGTCATTGCCGATGCAATCACGCTAATCAATAAAATACTCGTAAAAACAGGGTCAACAATTGCCACGATGTCCCAGGCAACTCTTTCATTAGAAAATGGCCAGAACAGCATCGTGCCATAACTGGTGCAAGCATCTAATAATCCATGTGTGCTGTAACCTAAAATTGCCGCAAAAATAATCGGCCAAAAAGGCAGGCGATGGTGCCGCCAAAGCAGCAATAACCAATAGAGCAAGCCAATAATAAATCCACCGAACGGGATAAATAACAATGCGTGGGTGAAATGCCGGTGATAAAGCATAAATACCGAGGGATCATTTGCTGATTGAATGATCACATCCAAGTCTGGCGACATGGCTGCCAATGCGCCAACAATCCAGGCATGCCGTTTTAGTTTCCGCGCAAATACTACTTGCGAGAGCGTTGCGCCTAATAAGCCGTGCGTAATTGGGTCCATAGCTGTCCTTTCTAAAATTGAATCAATAAAAAATTAGCCCGACAAAATGCCACTTTATAAGGAATAATGCAATGGTGCGCCATTTTTTAAAATACTCTTGAAAACGGGCCATTTATCCCCATTTTTTTAGTTGTGGTTAATAAACGGGAGATAATTTATGAGCATATTGTTATTATCACGCCGAGCGAGCAAGATATGAAAAATAAAGATTGGCTGAAACAATTGAAACAAAAAATAGATCAAGCCACGCAAAACGCCGCTACTACTCAAACAGGTAACCCAAATTAGCAATAACCACCGCAATATTGAGCGGAGCTTTTTTCAGCGGGAACCGCTGAATATGTGCTTCCTATCTGTTTAAGAATCAGTATAATAAGCCTCTTTTTAATTTTAACTCATAAGGTATCAGCAGTATGGTCGTTATCCGTTTAACTCGAACTGGCGCTAACCAGCGTCCTTTTTATCATGTTGTAGTCACCGATTCACGCCATGCCCGCGATAGCGGTAATTACATTGAGCGTTTGGGCTATTACAATCCGATCGCGGTAGAAACTGAGACCGCTTTGTCATTGGACCAAGCACGCATCGACTATTGGTTGTCCGTCGGCGCCCAACCTTCCGATCGCGTTAAAAGTCTTTTTAAGGCTTTTAAAAAAGGCAATGTGATGGGCGAAAAGCATGAACCCAAAGGCCGTAACACGGCTAGTCCCAAGAAGAAAGCCGAAGCCGCTGCTGAAGAAGCTGGCGCTGAAAGCGCAGAGTAGTTTTCAGCGCGGTTACCGCTGAAACAGGGTTCTGTGATAGTTAAGTGTGCCTGGTTAGCTTGAGGTTCTTGCGAAACACCGTTTAAAAAAACATGTTCTTACCTTCAAATCTCATCGTTGTCGGCCGTCTTGGTGCTCCCTACGGCCTTAAAGGCTGGCAACGCTTGCAGTCATTTACCGATCCGATTGATAACATTTTGGACTATAAAGCGCATTTGCTTTGGCAAGTGAATGATGAGTGGCAACCTTTAGCCATTGAAGCGATCAAAGCGGACGAAAAAGGCTATCTCATCAAATTAAAAGCGATCGATTCGCCAGAAGTGGCAAAAAAACATAGTAATGCTGAATTAGCTGTGGCGCGTGAATATCTGGCAAAACTCAAGTCGGATGAATTTTATTGTTCCGATTTAATTGGTTTAAATGTCATTGATCAAAACAATCAGGATTTAGGCACAATAGTCGATATTATTGCGACTGGCAGCAATGATGTGTTGGTGGTAGTAAAGGACGGTAAGCGGCAGTTGGTGCCATATTTAAGTTCTGTGGTGGAGCAGGTGGATTTGAGTAAAAAATGGGTGAAGGTGAATTGGGTGGGGTTTTGAATTTTTATGCAAATCACCGTTATCAGCCTTTTTCCTGCTATTTTCGACGCTTTAAATTATGGCGTTATTGGCCGCGCGCGGAAAAGCAAATTGTTCGAATTTAACCATATTAATCCGCGAGATTATGGCATTGGCGCTCATCGTCAAGTTGATGACAAGCCTTATGGCGGCGGGCCTGGCATGGTGATGATGGCTGAGCCACTATTGCAGGCAATTGCTGCTGCAAGGGCTTTTCAAACGCCTTCTCTTCTGGTACATTTGTCGCCCCAAGGAATTCCACTGAACCAAAACAAGGTCAGGGAATTGAGTGAAAAGACGCATTTGATTTTATTAGCTGGGCGTTATGAAGGCATTGATGAGCGAGTGGTAGAGCTTGCAGTCGATGAAGAAATTTCGCTAGGTGATTACGTTGTCAGTGCAGGAGATTTTCCCGCGCTGATGCTGATTGATGCGGTCGTGAGATTATTGCCAAATGTTCTAGGAGATTCAGAATCGCTCGCAGCTGAATCTTTTCAGGATCATTTGCTGGATTTCCCGCATTATACGCGGCCTGAGGTGGTTGCTGGCAAAAGAGTACCAGAGGTGCTCTTGAGCGGTAACCACCAAGCCGTCCTTAAATGGCGTCAGAAGCAAGCCTTGATTCGCACAAAATTACGCAGGCCGGATTTACTAGCTAAACATTCACTGACCGATGAAGAAAAACAATGGTTGCGTGAACTAGGAGAGAAAAATGTCGAAAATTATTAATGAAATTGAACAAGCCCAAATGCAGAAAAAATTTCCTGCGTTCCAAATCGGTGATACCGTTGTGGTGAATATTTGGGTTAAAGAAGGCGAGCGTCAACGCTTGCAAGCTTTTGAAGGTACTGTGATTGCTAAACGCAATCGGGGTTTTAATTCCGCTTTTACTGTGCGTAAAATTTCTCATGGTGAAGGCGTCGAACGCGTATTTCCACTTTATAGCCCACTATTGGATTCAGTAGAAATTAAACGTAAAGGTAGTGTTGCGCGTGCCAAATTATATTATTTGCGCGATCGTCAAGGTAAGGCTGCAAGGATTAAGGAAAAAGTTTAGTTATATTAAAGCCTGTTTACCACTGCTTTTTGCAGCACAAAAAGCAATGCTAAACAGGCTTTAATTGTTTTAAAAAATTATTAATTACAATTCATAATAATAATAATAACAAATATGATAAAAAAAATAATTGCAATTACACCTTAAATTAGTTGGCTTTCTATTTGAATTTGAGTAATTTGCAGTAGTTGTCTTGATTTAATAATGAGTTGTCGTCATTCAGATTTTTTTCTTATTTTGTAAATAGGGATGTTTTTATTACCCCTCATCCGCCCCTTTGGGGCACCTTCTCCCACAAGGGGAGAAG
>CAYTUN010000111.1:0-3689 GCA_964441315.1 uncultured Gammaproteobacteria bacterium
GGATTAGAACGTTGCTGCCCGATGCCATTTTTATGGCTGCCAGGACATACTTGCAACGTACCTATTGTTTCAGTGGAGTGATGCAATAATGGGCCCCACATTTGCACAAAACGTCCACGCGGAATAGTGTAAAAAGTATCGCGGTGCCAATCTAAATTAAGGTTGGAATCATGCGTATTGCTTTCATCATTGGGTATTGTAAAAACCGCCCCATTACTGATTTCATACAATAAACCTTCAACTGGCAAATCTAGTAGCTCCCTTACGATTGCCGCCACTTTAGCATTAGCAGTTAAGCGAAAAAATTCTGGGGTGCGGGAAACCGTCATCTGCACCATGGAAATATGAATGGGATTAATGGAGCGTAATACTTTTAATCCATAATCAATCCCATTTGCTGACTGAAGAAATGGAACATGTGAATCAAAACTAGCTGGATCTGTTTTTTTTAATTCAAGCAAAATTGCTTGTCTTAAAGCAGTTTGAAAAGCAATTAAATCAGCAGAATTAAAAGCCTGATCAATAATGCAATAACCAGCCTCGTTAAACTGTTGCTTTAAAACCTCATTTACAGATGAAGATGATAATTCCATCAGATTTTCCAGAATTTAAGTAACTTAGAGCAGCTTGCTGAGTTAAAACAAGCTGCTACTAATTGAAAGGACTAATTGAGAAATACTGCTATTTTTTTTGTTAAAAACGTGGAATTTGCATAAAACCTCCTACATACGAGAAGCGTTTTTCTACCGCTTTTTTTGTTATTTGAAAATCGTTTTGATTATATATTAACTGGTTTTACTTATACAGGGTGTGCTACTAAGTTTTTTGGCAATGCATCTTGATACTGTATAAAAAAGCAATCCCAAACCTGCTGCCAACAATGAAAATTTAGCAATTGCCGCATAGACAACAGCATATTCGCCAGCAGCGTCTAAGTTGGCAGCTGATGGCTGTAGGGTAAAAGTCGCAATTAATCCGGTCAAATAACTGGAAAATGCAAGGGACAGATACAAAGCGCCCATCAAGGTTCCCTTCATGCCAGCTGGTGCTAATTTGGTGATGGCAGAAATTACAGTAGGCATAAGGCAAATCTCACCCGCGCCTAGCAGTAGATTACCCACCAGCATCCAGCTTAACGCTATTTTTTGCTCGCTATTTGTAATTTGTGAAGCAGCAATGGCAATCACAAAAAAACCCAGACTTTCCAACAATAAGCCCAGGGCAATTTTTAAAGTTGGCGCAGGTTCACGTTGTTTTAATATCGCCCATAAATAAGCAAATGCAGGCGCTAAAATAATGACAAATAAAGGTTCCAGCGAGGCAAATGCACTGGTTGGAATTTGAAAATTGAATAATTGTCGATTAACGTGTTGCTCAGCAAATACTAATAAAGAATTATTAACTTGCAGTTCACTGGCAAAAAAAACCAGGCAGAAAAACATCATAATTATCAGGGTGATGATGGCATAACGCTCAGTAGGCTGTTTTTTCCAGGCAATTCGAGATAAAAATAGTAAGGTCATAATTCCTACAGTCATCAACAATTCCCCAGCAAAATGGCGGTGTTGAATTAGGAACCAAATTATTAAAATGCTACAAAAAATTGCCGGATAAACGCCGTAAGAAATTATGCGATGCCAGCGTATTTTTTCTTGGATAAAACGTGGTGTTGTTTCTTGTGAGAGGATTGAACGTTGCATTGCTAAAAAAACACATAACCAGGAGGCCA
The DNA here is from genome assembly GCA_964441315.1 of uncultured Gammaproteobacteria bacterium. Classification (GTDB taxonomy): domain Bacteria; phylum Pseudomonadota; class Gammaproteobacteria; order CAYTUN01; family CAYTUN01; genus CAYTUN01. Next base: position 1,730 of record CAYTUN010000111.1, read on the forward strand.
TTAATATGGCACTCACAAAAAAACTACTATGCCAACCATAGCGCATCGCCAAAATGCCATAAACAACCGGCCCAAATAATCCCCCTAAATTGGGGGCCATGTAAAAAAGTGTAAATGCTTTATCGCGTTTAGCATCACTCTCCTGATAAAAACCACCTAAAAAATTGGCAACATTCGGTGCAAATAAGGCGGTCCCAGTAATTAATAAAGCTAAACCTAAGTAAGTCGCACGCAATGCAGAAAATACCAGGAAAATGTTACCTAACATCGCCAGAATTGCGCCTAGCGTTAGTGCTTTACGAAAACTCAAAAATAAATCCGCGACCAAGCCGCCCAAAATGGATAAAGCAAATGTGAAAGCAGTAAAAGTGCCATAAACCAAATAGGCTTTGTTATTCGGTAATTCCAGGCTTTTCGTTAAATACAGGACTAATAGTGATTGTAGACCCCAGAAACTGAAGCGTTCAGCGAATTCGCCAGCAAACAGCAAGGGGAGAACTTGAGAAGGACGACTCATAGCGCGTGTTTAGATAGTTGTTAGTGTTTACACCATCAACGTTACGAGGTTTTTTTATTTTAGTTTGGGTAGCGTTTTAATGCGGCGCGTCTTCATAGCTGTTTTGTTCCAACGCATTCATGAATAAGTGATGGGCTTCTTTCCGGTATTTTTCTGCCAGATGTTTTTGTAAATTACGACTTTTATGAATCACGCAACGTTGATGTAACAGTTTTTTTCCAAAACGATCTTTTAATGCTTTAATGATACCGCTGCCCCCATCGGTGACAAAAATAATCCGGTGAGATAATTTTAATCCGCGTGATTCCAGATTTTTGAATAATGCCTCGCAAATGGCATGATTTTCAGAACTGCCTTGCCAAAAACCCAGCGGCTTTTTATCGCCCCCCACATTCACACCTAATGCATTAATAAATGCCTCACCTCCCTCGTGCACTGTATCTAAAAAAATCACAAACGGCATAAAATCCGATAACGCGCGATTTTGAAATTCCTGCAGCTTGGCAGCCGATGCTTCAACGATTCTTTTTGATACAGACGATGGCGATATACCAAAGGCTTGAGCCGCCGCTAATACCGTATCCTGGTATTTTTGTGTGGAGACACCGCACAGCATTTTTTCCAGCAAGGCTTGCGAAAATTGACCCTTCGAACGCAGGGCTTCATAGGACTTTAAGGCAACCTCGCCCCGTTCCGTATGCCGCAAACGCGGCCGCTGGATTTTGACCTTTTGATCACCAATATAAACCGAACCCGCTTCATGTGACCATTTTTGAAGCTTTGGATCCGTCGGATAATAATCAGGCCCCGCCAATTCTTCCCGTTCAATCAACAGCACACTCTCAGCCAACATTTTGCCCATATTGCGAAATAACTCATCCATCGCAAGCTTACCTTCCACCATAATGCAATACAGCGATTCCTTAGCGTATTCACTCCCTGTCATCTGTCTAAATCCCTTCATTGCTTTTTTTCTGTTTTTCGTTTCTACTTTCATTGCTGGCTCCTTTGTCGGTTTACAATTTGCAGAATACATTGAGTATTCCACTTCGGAGCCACTCTTTCAAATTTCAACGGGATTTAGCATAACCTCAAACATTGCTGTTGAAGTATCTCATACTCTAAGGGCCTAGTTTTAACTACGGATAAAGTAAGAGTTTGCTGGCTTAGCAGTTCCTGCAATCTAGGCACACTAATATCCTGCTCAAACGATTTAGGATTTGCTTGACCTACTGTATAGTGCAATTTATATACGAAATTTGAATTTTCATAAAATCGATTTAAGGCATCGCAGGCTAAAATAGTATCATGCAAGCAGACAGGTTTGTCATCCGTATGGTGAAAAATAAATCCTCTCCCTGTTTCTAACATAGCGCGAGTGCCTGACGAATATAGCATTTCTATATCATTCATAATATTTCTTATATTTTTCTATCTTACTAA
>CAYTUN010000112.1:0-3631 GCA_964441315.1 uncultured Gammaproteobacteria bacterium
GCACTGGATTCATTTACTGCCAGCTAAAATCAGGAGATTGCCGCGGTCGCGCTTGCGCTCCCTCGCAATGACAAAAGGAAAAATGGCTCCCTTGCCGCTATTAAAGGTCTTTGCAATCGAATGCTATAATCATTGAAGATCAAGGAGATGACTATGAAAGAAAAAGATCTAGAAAACCGGCTGCAAGATCCTGAAAATTATTACAAACATCCGGACGAAGTATTGCAGGATCAAAAATTAAGCCACGAGCAAAAAATAAAAGTATTACAATCCTGGGCGCTAGATGCGCGTGAATTATTAGTCGCAGAAGAAGAAAATATGACCGGTGGTGCGACAATGCGTTTAGATCAAATCATGCGCGCTTTAGAAAAGCTGAAGTTGAAGCAATAAATTTCTACCAATTTTTTAATAAAATTTTGCAATATTTTTTCCTTCTCCCCTTGTGGGAGAAGGTGCCCGTTAGGGCGGATGAGGGGTAATCAATAGCATTTACTACTTTTTTGTTTAAGGAAAATATTGATGGTTTCCCCTCATCCGCCCCTTTGGGGCACCTTCTCCCACAAGGGGAGAAGGAAAATTAATTATCAAAATTACCAAAACAAATGAACCCACAAACTTTTAATTTAATAGACCGCATCATTCTACAAATCGATGCCAGCTTAAAACTATTCGGCAAACCCGCGCCTGCTAAACGTCAATATCCGGCAGAAAACATTACTGAAAACTATTTAACGCAAGCAGAAAGCCAACACTCAGCAAAATTAATGCGCGTAAATCATACTGGCGAAATTTGCGCGCAAGCTTTATATCAAGCGCAGCAATTAACTAGCCGCAATCAAGCACTAAAACAAAAATTAAAAAAAGCGCAAGCAGAAGAAATCGATCATTTAAGTTGGTGTTATCAACGTATTGAAGAATTAAATGGGCGCCCTAGCTATTTAAATCCAGTTTGGTATTTAGGCGCTTTTACTTTAGGCGCGGTTTTTGGTTTATTAGGTGATGATTGGAATTTGGGTTTTTTAGCCGAAACTGAAAAACAAGTCACACGTCATTTAGAAAATCACTTGAGAAAAGTTTCACCCGATGACAATAAAACGCAAGCCATCCTCTATCAAATGCGCCTGGAAGAATCTTCACATGCCGATACTGCTGAAAATGCGGGCGCTAAAGAGTTGCCCTGGTTTGCAAAAAGCTTTATGCGCTTCGGTTCTGGTATTATGACTAAAACGGCTTATTGGATTTAAACGATGATCAGACTGGAAAATGTTTCCAAAACATTTAATGGCGATAAAAAACATGTCGTGCGCGATATTTCTTTTCATGTAAATCCGGGTGAAGTATTAATTTTGTTAGGTTCATCGGGCTGTGGCAAAACCACCACTTTAAAAATGATCAATCGTTTAATCGAACCTTCTTCCGGTGAAATTTATATCGATAAGCAAAATATTTTAGATGTTGATCGTGTTGAATTACGCCGCTCGATTGGTTATGTATTTCAAGGCGTGGGACTTTTCCCTCATATGACCGTGGAAGAAAATGTTTCTATCGTTTTACGTTTAGAAAAAGTTGATGAAGAAGACCGCTCCCGCGCTGCCTGGAAATTATTAGAAATGGTCAATTTAAACCCAGACGAATTTGCTAGACGTTTCCCGCAGGAATTATCCGGTGGCCAGCAGCAACGTGTCGGTGTAGCACGAAGTCTTGCTAATAATCCCAAAGTATTATTAATGGACGAGCCATTCGGCGCGCTCGATGCAATTAATCGTGATGCTTTGCAGCAGGAAGTATTACATCTTAAAGAAAAATTGCGTAAAACCATTGTATTTGTGACACATGATATTGTCGAAGCCATGCGCTTAGGTGATCGCATTGCGGTGATGAATCAAGGCAAAATTGAACAAATTGGCAGCAAAGAAGAATTAATTCAAAACCCAAAAACCGATTACGTGAAAACTTTATTTAATACTCAAAAGCAGCAATTACAAACACTCACCGAAAATTTTGACGATAAGGACAAAGCATGAGCTTTATTCAAGCGCATTTTTATGAATTGGCCTTATATACCTGGCAGCAAATTTATCTGGTTTTTTTAGCATTAATGGTCGCATTAATTATCGGCGTGCCATTAGGTCTTTGGATTGCTAGGCGTGAAAAATCGCGGGCGATTTTTTTAAGTGTTGCTAGTATTTTGCAAACGATTCCGAGTTTAGCGCTATTAGCTTTGTTGCTACCGTTTTTAGGCATTGGTGTAAAACCCGCGGTGGTGGCGCTTTCCGTTTATGCGTTATTGCCAATTATTCGTAATACCGTGACTGGCATAAATCAATTACCTGAAGAATTATTAGAAGCGGCTAATGGATTAGGTTTTACCCGTTGGCAGCGTTTATGGTTGGTCGAAATTCCATTGGCGATGCCAGTCATTATTGCTGGTGTTCGCACTGCAACAGCGATGGCGATGGGAATTGCAACGCTAGCTGCTTTTATTGGCGCTGGTGGTTTAGGTAATTTTATTTATCAAGGTTTGTCACTTAGCAATATGCGTTTGGTGTTATTAGGCGCAATACCTGCGGCAATTCTCGCTTTATTATTTGATTATATTTTAAGCCTGATTGAAAAATGGCTAGCGAAAAGACCGCGCGTCAAAAAGAGACGGTACATAAAAAAAATCATTTCATTTGTTGTAGTTGCACTGTTGGTTGCCAATCTTTTATTTGCTTTAGTCAGCTTAACGCCGCATAAAAATACCATTGTGATCGGTACCAAAGATTTTACCGAGCAATATATTCTGGGCGAATTGATGGCACAATTAATTCAAGCCAAAACTAATCTTCACGTAGTGAGAAAATTTAATTTAGGCGGCACGGTATTTTGTCACGAGGCTTTATTAAAAGGCGAAATCGATGTTTATCCGGAATATACCGGTACTGCTTATTTAGTCATTCTCAATCAGCAAATTCGCCTGCCATCACAAGCGATTTATTTTTTTGTGCAATCCGCTTATAACCGTGAATTTAATCTGACCTGGTTAAAACCATTTGGATTTAATAATACGCAAGCCGTGGCAATTAATGATAGTTTCGCAGATGCCAATTCGATTAAAACCATTTCGGATTTGGTGCCATTTGCGCCCGATTTAGTGATGGGCGTTTCCGGCGACTGCCTGCAACGCGCCGATTGTTTACCAGGATTAGTTTCGGTTTATAACATTAATTTTAAAGCAATAAAATTAATGTCCCCCGGCCTAATGTATGCCGCCGTTGCCGGCAAACAAATCAATGCCATCGTGGCATTTTCAACCGATGGCAGAATTCAGGAATTTCATCTGAATTTATTAGTAGACGATAAAAATTTATTCCCCGCTTATTACGCAGCCCCCGTCATTCGCAGCGATTTTCTCAAAGCCCATCCAGAAGTAGCCAGCGTGCTAAATTTATTACAAGGAAAAATCACCGATAATGATATGCGTGAAATGAATTACGAAGTCGATGTGCTAAATCATGATCCAAAAAAAGTCGCTTATTATTTCTTGAAAAAAAATGGGTTATTGCCATAATTTTTTTGGAATTTGAAAATGTTATTTTATTACCCCTCATCCGCCCCTTCGGGGCACCTTCTCCCACAAGGGGAGAAG
>CAYTUN010000113.1:0-3473 GCA_964441315.1 uncultured Gammaproteobacteria bacterium
AGATCGCGCGTCAATCGGATGCAAGAACGCCTAAAACCTATCCGTTTTGGGTATAAATTAACTTTAACCAATACCTGTTTCAGCGGGAACCGCTGAAGGTGGAAAATTAAATCATGTCAGAGCAAGCTGAATTATTGGAAGCCATTGACCATCAGGAATTATTGCTTGGTGTTGCCGGTGTTGATGAAGTGGGGCGGGGTTGTTTAGCTGGTGCTGTCGTTGCCGCTGCCGTGATTTTAGATCCTGAACGCGATTGGTCGGCATTAAAAGATTCCAAACAATTAACGCCAGAAACGCGCGAAATTTTATTTGAGGAAATTATTGAACACGCATTGGCTTATGCTTTTGGCAGAAGTGAAGTGGAAGAAATTGATGCGATTAATATTTTAAATGCCACTTTGCGGGCGCAATATCGTGCAGTCATGGCGTTAAATTTAAAACCACGTCTTGTTATTGTCGATGGTCGTGATCGTGCGCCATTGCCTTATCCCACGATTACAATGATTAAAGGCGATCAACTTCACCAAGCAGTCAGCGCTGCCTCGATTATCGCTAAAGTTTCACGCGATCGCGAAATGGCAACGTTAGAATCCATTTATCCGGGTTATGGTTTTGCTATCCACAAAGGTTATGGCACTAAAGCGCATTTGGCTGCGCTTAAAAATTTAGGGCCTTGTGCAATCCATCGTAAAAGTTTTCAGCCGGTCGCAGCGTTGCTGCGACAATAAAATGTAAGATGGATTAGCGCAATTCCTCGAAATTGAAATTTTACAGTATTGCAAATTCCAAATGATGGATTACGCTTTATGACTTTATAGATCAAGCTACTTTAATTAAAGATTTTTACCGGGATGTAAAAACATATTGGAAAACAGGGGAAAAGTAATGGTTAAAAAACAACTTGCGGTAAAAGTTAGTTCATTTGAAGAAACTCTGGACCATTTCAAACAAATATGGGATCAGATAGAACAAGGTGAAGAAATTATAGGGGCTCCTCTAGAAATTATCAGTTTTGAAAGTGCTAAATTATTAATGAAAATTTTATCTCCTCGTAGATTAGATTTATTACAGTTGCTGCATATCCGCGGTAAATCAACAGTTCGTACCTTAGCAAAAGAATTAGCTCGAGATTTTGATAATGTTCAGGAGGATGTGAAGGCTTTACATCATGTTGGCTTGATACTACAAGATAGTACCGGAAAATATTTTATGCCTTGGGATAAAATTGTAACTGAAATTCCTATGACCCCTACGGCAACTTCTCATTCGCTAAAGCATAAGCACCGCTCGCCTTCTGGAAGCCATGCAACGCGTCAACATTAAATGCTTTTTATTTTACTCAAAGGCTTAATTATCGGCTTCGCCATTTTATCTTTTATTGCGATTTTTGCAGGCTTGGGTATGGTGAGCGCTAAAACGGATATTTTATTGGCAACATGCCTGGTGCTGGGTATTTTTATTGGCTCGCTTGCCTGGTGGTTACTTTTAAGTAGTAGTGTGGCATTTATTTTGCGGCATAAATTAAGTCAGCGAGCTTTGAAAATTATTAATTCATTTTCTGGAATAGTAATTTTGGTATTTGGTGTGTTGGCGTTGGTTTATGTTTAAAAGTAGGGGGGATTAGCGTAGCGTAATCCACCGGTTTTAATAAGCTTCGTAAAATACGTAAAATCGGTGGATTACGCTGCGCTAATCCCCCCTACAAAAAAATTTATTTTTAAATGGTACTAATCATCATGACTAAAGCCCGAATTATCACGAAAATGTTAGTCACACCTTTGCAGCTGCAAGCATTATATGAATTAGGCATTAAAGAAATCCCGCAAGAAAATCCGAAAAATCCGCAAGACACTGCTGAAATCAGTGCGCGTATTGCTGATGCGGAAGCGATTATTACCGGTATTTATGGGCCGATTAATCGTGCGGTGATGGATCAATGCCCAGAATTGCGTTTCATTCAAACTTGGTCAACTGGCCTCGATCATATTGATTTAATCGCAGCAAAAGAAAAAAACATTATCGTCAAAAATGTACCCGATTTTTCAGTTGAGGCGGTGGCAGAAAGAACTTTAGCACTATTATTAATGTTGGCAGGAAAATTAAAGCAGGCAAATGCGGATTTATTGGCGGGTAATTGGAATTATGTGCAGTTTAGAGGAATTGAAATTCGTGATAAAAATTTACTGCTAATTGGCAAAGGAAAAATTGCGACACGCGTTGATGAATTAGCACGTGCTTTTGGCACAAAGGTTTTTTTTGTCGATTCAAAAACGCCTAAAGCAGAATTTTATTCATTATTGGCGCAAGCGGATTTTATTAGTCTACATTGTCCCTTGAATACTACTACCTATCATTTGATATCTAGCAATGAATTCCTGCAAATAAAAAAAGGCGCTATTTTAATTAATACTGCGCGTGGTGGTGTTGTCGATGAAGATGCTTTATTACAAGCATTAAATACAGGTGTAATCAGTTACGCCGCGCTTGATGTATTTGAAAAAGAACCACCAGATACTAATCATTCTTTGATTCATCACCCACAAGTTTTTGCTACACCGCATATGACTTGGCATACGGCGGAAGCAGTTGAGAAATTAAGTGAAGTGAGTATTCAGAATTTAAGAGATTTTCTACACCACATTTGTCATTGCGAGCGTTAGCGCGGCAATCTCCAGACAAGATATTAGCACTATATTTTTCAGTGCCGCGTTTAAGTCAGGAGATTGCCGCGCTACGCTCGCAATGACAAAAGAATGAAACAAAAGAATGAGATAAATGAACACAGAACCTATTAAAAATTATCCGATTATTTTCCTCGACCTTGGCGGCGTGATGATTAATAACGCGCAATTGCATTATTTTGATCCGCCAGATATTGACGCATTATATGCAGCAATGAATGAAGCTGTTTTGAAACGTCCGCAATATAAATCTATTTTAAATTCCTGCTCGGTTCAGGATGTTGCCGCCATGCTTTATTTTGATAAAACTGCGGTCAATTGTGTGGCGCGGCTTTGTGAAGATTACCAGGCTAAAATTGTTTTGACTTCGCTCTGGCGTGTCGGAAAATTCTTTGATGAATTGCAGGCATTATTTTCTTTAATCGATTTAGATCATGCGATTATCAGTACGACACGCCGCTTAGATAATCTCAGAGTAGAAGAAATTTCCCGTTGGTTGATGGAAAATAGCGAATGGGTAAAATCGTTTGTGATATTAGACGATATTGATAATGGCCTAAGCGCAAAATTTCCTAAGCGTTTTGTTTTTTGCCCGCATTTTTTTAATCAAGAATTGTATGCCGCAGCAGCGCGGAGTTTGGCATTGCCGTTTAAGGAAGAAGAAATTTATTAAAGTAAGATGCCGCGTAAAGTTTTTTAAATTACCTCAATTTAAAACTGCTGTCGAAGTTCGGTAAATCACCCCTCATCCGCCCCGTTGGGGCACCTTCTCCCGCAAGGGGAGAAGGCTCT
>CAYTUN010000114.1:0-3400 GCA_964441315.1 uncultured Gammaproteobacteria bacterium
AAGTTGTCCTTCTCCCCTTGCGGGAGAAGGTGCCCGATAGGGCGGATGAGGGGTGATCTAAAATCTTATTTTTCAGCAAAAACATTATAAAAATGATTTGCTGCATTCTTGCCAAGCAACTTCAACAACTGCTAATCTTCCCGCACCCACGCTTTGGTTAATTTGAGGAGCATTAATGTTCAAGCGCTTGCTTGTTGGCTTATTTTTTCTTGCTGTATTGCTGGCAGCAGGGTTTGCTTATCATGTTTATCATCAGATGATGCAGTTTCAGCCGAAAGCCGATGTTTATCAGGCGACACCTTATCCTGCCGTTAATTATGGTAGCGGCGCTCAGGCTGAATTAATTAAAAAAGGCGAATATTTAACCAAGGCTGGCGATTGCATTGCCTGTCACACACGGCCTAATGGGGGTAAGCCATTTGCTGGTGGCCGTGAAATTAATACGCCATTCGGCAAAATGTATTCGCCTAATATTACACCGGACAAAAAAACTGGTATTGGTAATTGGACTGACGAGCAGTTTATTCATGCAATGCGTGAAGGCATTTCACCTGAAGGTCATTTTTATTATCCTGCTCTGCCTTATTTGTATTTCAATAAAGTCAGCAAGGATGATTTGATTGCGATCCATGCTTATTTGCATGCTTTGCCAGCAGTTGAAGAAGCGAACCGTGAAAATGAAATGATTTTTCCGTTTAATTTGCGCTTTTTGCAATCGGGTTGGCGTTTGTTGTTTTTTGATTTTAATCGCGGTGAATATAAAGCGGATCCGCGCAAACCAGCGGATTGGAACCGTGGCGCTTATTTAGTGCAAGGTTTGGCGCACTGCGCTATGTGTCATACGCCGATGTATTATTTATTGAATGATAATTTAGTGTTGGGTGCGCCAATTAAAAAATATAATTTAGCCGGTGGTTTTGTCGATGGCTATGCGTCGCCAAATATTTCCGCGCGTCGTTTGGCTGATGTGCCGAATGAAAAAATCGTCAATGTTTTTTTGAAAGACGAAAAAATTAATGGTGGCACGGTGCAAGGGCCGATGTGGGAAGTCAATCACGATAGTTTGAAATATTTATCGAAAGACGATCTGGATGCGATTGCGACTTATATTAAATCGGTACAAAGTGACTTGCCGCCACCGCCAAAATTGGCTTCGGGCAGTGGTGCCGGTAAAGCAGTTTATGACAAATATTGCGCGGCTTGTCATGCGATGGGGTCCGGTGGCGCGCCGAAATTTGGTGATCCTGCGGCTTGGTCCGGCCCGATCAGTTTAGGCATGGATGCGCTCTACAAAAATGCAATCAATGGTATCGGCGGTATGCCGGCCAAAGGCAATTGCATGAGTTGTACCGATCAAAATATCAAGGATGCAGTTGATTATATGGTAGCCGCCGCTGGTAAAAGTACTGCCGGCGCTAGTAGTGCCAAGACTCCTTATGTGCCGGATACTTCTTTGGCGCGTGGCAAGCAGGTTTACACGCAAGTCTGCTCAATCTGCCATGACAAAGGCGAGCTAGGCGCGCCGATTATTGGTGATAAACAAACCTGGGCGCCGTTGATTGCGAAAAATATGGATATTTTAGTGTATAACTCAATTCATGGTTATAAAGGCCATCCCCCGAAAGGGGCTTGCTATCAATGCACCAGTGCTGACATTATTGCCGCCGTTAAATACATGGTGCAGCAAAGCCGGACGGAAGGGGATTATACGTTGTGGTAGGATTCAGCGGTTCCCGCTGAAAAAGCGGTTGGAGGGTTAGGTTTAGGTGCTTGAATTAAATAGCGGTTCGAGAACTCTGTGGCAGGTACTAATAGATAGGCGAGTTGTTTGGAAACCGTAGAGCAAGTTTAGGGTCAGGAGATTGCCGCGTTCGCTTCGCTTCCTCGCAATGACAAAGAGTAGGCAAAGCGCCACTCTCTTTTCAGGGGCAGGTACCCCACCTTCTTGTCATTGCGAGGAAGCGAAGCGAACGCGGCAATCTCCTGACAATGACTGGCAATTATCTAATGTAACAATGATTGCTAGCCCCTAAAGAAAAACAGGTTTATCAAAAGATAAAAAAACCTTAATGATTCTCGACAAAGTCGAGAATGGAATTTTAGGTAAGAGCCGAGATTAATAAAATTTATGACACAGCTAATGAAAAAATTATTTTTTATTATTACATCTTTATTAAGCGCATTATTTGTAAGCAATAGCTTTGCCGAAGAAATGGCAAAATTTAATATGACGCCGGGTGTCACGCCCATCAGTCAGGATATTTATTATTTACACATGACGATTTTTTGGATTTGTGTCGGCATTGCGGTAGTGGTTTTTTCTGTCATGTTTTATGCACTATTTCGTCATCGCAAATCAAAGAATCATCAGGCTGCTACTTTTCACGAACATAATCGCCTGGAAATTTTTTGGGCAATTATTCCTTTATTAATTTTAGTGATTATGGCAATTCCGGCGACTAAAGTTTTGATGCGGATGTATGATGATTCTGAAGCAGCGGTCAACATTAAAGTCATCGGTTATCAATGGAAATGGCAATACGAATATCTCGATGAAGGCATTAGTTTTTACAGCAATTTAAGCACGCCGATGAAACAGATTCAGGGTAATGATCCGAAAAATCAATGGTATTTATTAGAAGTGGATAATCCTTTAGTCGTGCCGATTAATAAAAAAATCCGCTTTTTAGTCACTTCAAATGATGTGATTCATTCCTGGTGGGTTCCTGCTCTAGGTATTAAACGCGATGCGATTCCGGGATTTATTCATGAAGCATGGGCGGTTATCACCAAGCCTGGCATTTATCGTGGGCAATGCGCGGAATTGTGTGGCATCAATCATGCTTATATGCCGATTGTGGTGGTGGCGATGAATGACGAAGATTATCAAAAATGGCTAGCTGCTCACAGTAAAGGCCTGGCGGCGCAGCAGGCGGCGAATGATGCGGCGTTGAAAAAAGATTGGTCAAAAGCAGAATTAATGAAAGCTGGCGAGAATGTTTACAATAGCAAATGCGCTGCTTGCCATCGTCCTGATGGCAAAGGTATGCCGCCTTCATTTCCGGCTTTGATCGGCAGCAAGGTTGCAACGGGGCCGGTTAATGGTCATATCGAAATTGTCTTAAATGGTAAAACTGGCACAGCGATGCAAGCGTTTCGCAATCAATTGAATGATACTGATATCGCGGCAGTTGTAACCTATGAACGTAATGCCTGGGCCAATGGCAAATTGGTGGCTGATAATAAGCAGGCGACTCTGGTGCAGCCAAAAGATGTGGCAGCGTTACGTGGTGGTAAGCAATAGTTTTTTGGGGTTGAATTGGGGGTTTGGGTTGTGCGGAAAGTTCACCCCTCATCCGCCCCGTTGGGGCACCTTCTCCCGCAAGGGGAGAAGGGTCTC
>CAYTUN010000115.1:0-3255 GCA_964441315.1 uncultured Gammaproteobacteria bacterium
ATCACTTTGCTAGACCATATTGTGGTGGGTGGAATAGAAGCGCGTAGTTTTATGGAAACAGTCTATTAATTCGATTAACGAGAATCAGCAACCAGCCAGCAATTTATTGGCTGGTTGTTAATATCAATTTTTTTAGCAGCCATCTTAAACAAATTATTTTAATTAAAAATTTTTAATCAAAAGTTATTGACATTGGCACTTTTTTCCCGTATCATGCCTTTAAGTTAAGTGAATCGCTTAATGATACCTAAAACCGTAACGGAACAAGGAAAACTATTTATGCAAATCCATCAAAAAGACGCTTTTAATATTCTTGGCATTGAAGCAGGCCAAGCCAATCCCGACACCATCAAGCAAGCCTATCGTAAAGCTGCTCAACGCTATCACCCTGACCGTAATCCCGCCGGACTCGAAATGATGAAATTAATTAACGCTGCCTATGAAGTTGTTAAGGATTTCAACGGCGTGATTGATGGAGCTAATCATCAAGATTGTGGTAATCAAATCAACACCGCTTTAAATGCTATTACAGGCTTAGGCTTCACCATCGAAATTTGTGGCACTTGGGTTTGGATTAGTGGCGATACCAAACCCCATAAAGACGTTTTAAAGGAAGCCGGTTTTAAGTGGGCGCCTAAAAAAATGCTCTGGTATTTCCGTCCTGAAAATTATAAATGCCGCCGTCATCAATCCTGGTCAATGGGCAAAATCTATAACAAATATGGCCGTGATGTCATTAAAGATGAGCAACGCAAGTTATACGCGGCTTAATCCTAAAAACCAAATAGCCGTCACGCAACAACGTGGCGGCAATCTTAAAATTCAGCGATACCGGAGATACCAAAATGTTTTTAGAAAATATATTTAGCATTGGCAGTTTAGATGTAAGCGTTCTGCAATGTGCACCTAGCGATTTAATGTGGGATTTATTTAAAATTCAATAAACTGCGGCAACAATTTTTGATAATCTGCTTCGACTTTACATAAACGAATGCGATGCAGCATGGCACAAAAATAGCGATACGGCTCAATGGCATTTGCTTTGCAGGTTTCCATCAGCGAATAAAATATTGCCCCTGCTTTAGCGCCGCCTGGGCTTCCCTGAAAGAGCCAATTTTTTCGGCCTAATGCGAAGGGGCGAATCGCATTTTCGATTAAATTATTATCAATTTCGATTCTGCCATCCAATAAATAATTATTTAAATAGTCCCAATTGGATAAGGTGTAGCGAATCGCATCATGAATTTTACTTTGGCTAGGGGTTTTGGTGAGATGGGTATTCAGCCATTCTTTTAATGCGATTAATAGGGGTGCAGCTTTTTCTTCGCGTAATTTAAACCGATTTTGGGCTGATAACTGATTTTCACGTGCTGCTTTCTCAATTTTATAAAGTGCTTTAAAAAATTGCATCGCTTCGTGTGCCAATCCCTGCGTTTTCGTCAGCTTGATAATGTCAGCGAATTTTCGCCTGGCATGTGCCATGCAGCCCACTTTGATGATCGCAGGATTTTGATGCGCAAAGTTGTAACCGGAATAAGCATCGGATTGCAAATACCCCTTGAAATCCCCTAAGAAATGCGCTGCATGATAGCCGCCACGGGTGGGTTGATATTCATAAACCATACTGGGTTTGCTGCCGCCACCGCGATAACACCACATATAAGATTGGGTTCGATTATCGCGACCCACTTCATCCAACACTTGCACAGGGGTTTCATCAGCCTGAATGTAATGATCGCTAATCAACGCCTTTTGCAATAATTTAACTAACGGCTCGCACAGCGCAGCGACTTTCATCAACCAACCACATAAGCTACTACGCGGCATATCCATGCCTAAACGTTCCCATATCGCTTCTTGCCGATACAGTGGCATGTGATCGCAGTATTTGGCAACCAGGGTGTAAGCCACTAATTCGGGCGTCGCAATACTTTTTGGCAACAACAACAGCGGCATGGGTGCGATTTTTACATTTTCCTGGCAAGGTCTGCAGGCATACTTGGGCCGCACATGTTGGATGACGCTTAATTGGGCAGGGATATATTTCATTTGCTCGCTAATGGCTTCACCGATACGTACCAGTGGCGTACCGCATTCGCATATTTTTTCAGATTCCGCGATATCATGAATCATGACTTCGCGTGGTATCGCTTGGGGGATCGGTTTTCTGACAGGCTGTTTTTTGCGAGTGTCACTTTGAACATCCACCGCATCATCCAGTTGATCTTTTAATTCACGCGTGATTTCAACGCCTGGCTCATCAAATAAATCCGATTGCAAAATGTTTTTTTCTGATGAGGCAGAATAACGACGCAATTTTTCTAATTTGAATTCTTCAAGCAAACGAACATAGCGTTCTTTGTAGGTGATAACTTCCTGTTTTTGTTTTTCAATTTCCTGCTGTTGTAAAATAATAATTTTTTCTAATTCGACAACGGATTTCGGTAGCTTTTTTGTATGGATTTCCATGCGCCAATCTTACTGAATTGACACGAAAAATACGAGGGTTTTTTAATAAAAATGGCTTATTTCATGCGCTAAATTTGCCTCGCGATAGGAATATTTATCACTCGCCAGCAACCAATAGAAATGTTCCTTAGTCATCTCTATTTTTCCTTGCGCATTACGCTGAAATACATATTTGCCTTTTTCAAGCCGCCGATACCAAACGGTAAAACAATTCATCTCATAATAAAGCGCTTTCAATTTATTCCCCTGACGATTGCGAAATAAAAATAATTTTCCATCAGTAGGATTGCAATGCAACGTTTCCGCAATCACTATACAAAGCGTATCAATCGACTTTCGCATATCAATCGGCTCGCTATAAAATAATAGCTTCATATCCTCAATCATCAACATGATAATAGCGCCTTCACCCATGCCTTCATGTCAGACACATTAAAATCCCATGCAAACGTGCACTGAAATCCGTTTGGCAATAGCACGCGAATCTCTTTTGCATGAGAGGACTGCTTAAGGGTGACAGGGGTAAATGACCGCGTTGAAACCGTTTGTTTTGGCTTTAGTATGCCGCGGTAATAACTCAATTGGGCTGATGAAATATTATGTTCTTTGCAAAACGCTGTTTGGGTTAATCCACTGGCTTCTTGCTCATCAATAATAGCTCGCCATTTTTCATAGCGAACATTTTGGTCTTCTTTATTCACCTTCTATCCCCTTAATGATATGAGCTAGAAGATTGCAGTAAAAATTTAATGCTTAAAAGATGTAGTTCGCAATACGCTTACATTT
>CAYTUN010000116.1:0-3245 GCA_964441315.1 uncultured Gammaproteobacteria bacterium
TGGCGGAGAGGGAGGGATTCGAACCCTCGATACGTTTTAGCGTATACACGATTTCCAGTCGTGCTCCTTAAGCCACTCGGACACCTCTCCGAAATCATTTGGCGTGCCCGGCAGGAATCGAACCTGCAACCCCCAGCTTAGAAGGCTGGTGCTCTATCCGATTGAGCTACGGGCACTTTCGAGCAGCAAAATCAACGGAGTTGCAATCCTAGACTTTGAGTAGGGGTTTTGCAAGCAAAGCAGGGCGCGGGATTTAGAATTGTGAGGTTATGAAGATTGGCAGTTAAGAGCCTGTTTAAGATCGTTTGGTTTGCTGCAAAAACGGCTGAATCGGCGCAAATTTGTCAAAATATTCGTTAAATAGGCTGGTTATTCGCCTCATATTTTGACAAATTTTCGCTCGATCATCTGCTTTTCCGCTTG
The DNA here is from genome assembly GCA_964441315.1 of uncultured Gammaproteobacteria bacterium. Lineage (GTDB taxonomy): Bacteria > Pseudomonadota > Gammaproteobacteria > CAYTUN01 > CAYTUN01 > CAYTUN01. The sequence continues at coordinate 424 of CAYTUN010000116.1, forward strand.
AACCAAAAGATCTTAAACAGGCTCTAAGGAAAATCTACGGGGATATAATTCTTTCCAATAAATTTATAATTTCCTATTACATTTAGAAAAATTTCCTTATTTAAAAGATGAAATTCAATTGATAAAAACAGCGAGAGAAATGCATAAACCCATCATATGCAGAAATTAATTATACGTTGCATAAAATTTTGGATGCGATGATATTTTCTCTCAACCAGCGATGAACAGGGTTATGCTGATGTTTGGAGTGCCAACACATATTGACTTCAATTTTGGGATAGGGAAAAGGCACAGGCTGAATCGCTAGCGGCATGTTTTTCGCGAAGATGCGAGCAATACGTTCCAGCACGATGCAAATAAGCGGCGTATGAGCAAGGCTTTGTAAGGCAGTCAATGTGTTTGGTGCAGTGATAACGGCATGGCGCTTTATGCCTAATTTTTTTAAATATTGCTCAGTGAATAACTCTGAGCGATTTTCATAATAAAGAACGACCAATTGTTTTGCCGTCGCAAGTTCTTCTAATGTTATTGGAGATTTTAGTAATGGATTTTTATTCCAACCTACACAAACCGCTTTTTCTGTCCATAATTTTCTAGCGATTAATTTATCTGGTATTTTAGAATAAATACCAATAGCTAGATCTATTTCGTCTTGCTCAAAAATCGATGCATCTTTTATATAATTAATATTTTTAATCACTAAATTTATTCCGGGAGCTTTTTCTATCAAGAGTTTTGCCAGCAAAGGCAATAATACAAATTCTGTATAATCTGACATTCCAATAGTAAAAGTAGCTTGTGCTTTGGCAGGATCAAATGCCTCAGTTGGCTGAAAAATAGAATCTATTTTTTCAATGATTTCTTGTATCGGTTCTGCTAGCGCTAAAGCGCGTGCCGTTGGCAGCATCCGGCTGCTTTGCCCTCGTATAAAAAGTTCGTCTTGAAACAATGCTCGCAACTGCTTCAGTGTATTGCTCATGGCTGACTGGCTTAAATATAAGCGTTGCCCGGCTTTTGTAACGTGTCTTTCTTGCATCAATGCTGCAAAAGCGACAAGCAGGTTTAAGTTAACTTTTGATAAATCTATTTTCATGATGATTGCAATTCAAAAATGTCATTTCACTAATTTATAGGCTTGTCTTAGACTTTTCAATGTAATTTTATTCATATCAACTTTGGAGAGCTTTTTTATGCAAATCATGAACATTTTGAAAACGGGACGTAATTTGGCGGCTTTAGACGCCCGCGCTGTAGTGGCTGATCTGGATGGTGTAAAAATGCGGCTGTTTCGCTTAAATGCAGGGCAAAATACAGGGGCATTTGAAATACATCCTGTTATTGAATCCTTGATTGTTTTAGAAGGAAAGTTAATTTTCCATAACAAATCAGGAGAGCAAATTGAAATGGCCGAGGGTGATAGTACGGTTATTGAAGCCGGTATTGCGCACCAGCTGGAAGCACTGGAAGACACACTGGGAATGGTAACGCGTTATTTAAAGCAATAATCATAGCTTGTAACGCACTATGTTGTTTCTCGGGTAGCTCGTAGCAAAGCTACGAGCTATTTTAAAAGTATTAACTTGTAAAAAAAATAATGCTAATTTTAAAAAAAGAACAAAAAAATTTAAAAAGCGATGATCATAAAATACTTTTGTTAATGCTCACCTTTACTGTCATCGCACAGTTAGCCATTACTATTTATTTGCCTTCTTTGCTAACGATCGCACGCCAATTACATGTAAGTTTTTTAGATGTGCAACACTCCTTTTATTTATTTTTAGTTGCTTATGGTGCCTCTCAATTATTTTACGGGCCTTTGTCTGATCATTATGGTCGAAAAAAAATATTGCTCATAGGCTTGAGCATTTTCATGATGGGGGTCATTGCCATGATCATTGCTAAAAGTTTAACCATGCTTTTATTGGCGCGTCTTATTCAAGGATTAGGGGCGGGCTCCATTTCGGTTTTGGCGCGCGCTATTTTACGCGATCGATTTTCCGGAGTGGCGCTGAAAGTGGCAAGCTCTACCTTAAGCATGGTTTCTAATTTCACGCCTATTATTGCGCCGGTCATTGGCGGTCATTTGCAGTTCTGGTTTGGGTGGCAGGCGAATTTTATTTTTTTATTGGCATATACGTTAGTTTCGATAGCATTAATAATGCGTTTTTTACCAGAAACACAATTTAATTCAATAAAATCTTCTTTTAATCTACAAAAGATACTTAAGCAATACCTCGGTTTGCTAAAGAATCGAACATATATTTTTTATGTTGGTGGAGCAGTTTTAATGTTTGCCTGTCAAACTTTTTATTTAAGTTTTTCTCCTGTGATTTTTCAAGATCACTTTCATTTATCTTCAAAAAGTTATGGGAATGTTCTTATTGTTCCAGCATTAGGTTATCTGTTGGGTAATTTATTCAATAGTCACTTTGCTAAGAAAATTGAAAGTAAATATTTAATCAAGGGAGGTCTTTTTTTAATCATTGTTGGTGGAGGGGTGTTGTTTTTAACCACGCATCTTATGGTCATGACGACGATCGTGATCTCCGTGATCATGTTAGGTATAGGTATTGTGTTTCCTAACATGATTGCCAATGCTCTGGAGCCTTTTCCAAATATAGCAGGCACAGCCGCAGCTTTATTAGGGTTTTTTCAAATGGTGGGAAGCAGTGTGGCAGGCTCTCTGGTTTCATTGATCGCTCAATTATTAAAATAGAGACTGTTTATACAACCAGCGAGTAGGAATGTATTCTGTTTGTAAACTGGGATTGGTCGGGGCAGAGGGATTCGAACCCCCGACATCCTGCTCCCAAAGCAGGCGC
>CAYTUN010000117.1:0-3103 GCA_964441315.1 uncultured Gammaproteobacteria bacterium
CTAACCAAGGAGATTATTTTATCAAAATTATAAATCAAGTGGAAATGCTATAGTTTAATCATCGCGACTAAATCCCAAAACGGTTTTGTGCGTTCTACTTTAAATCGATGGTATTGTTCGGGATCCCAACTGTCTTTTTTCATTTTACATTACTGCGTTTTTTTGTGCTTGTAGCAATTCAGCAATTACACCTTTTGCTAAATCCAGCATTGATTGCAATTGTTCGTTATTAAACGCATCTTTTTCCGCAGTACCTTGAATTTCAATAAAAGCTTCGCCATTAAGCATCACAATATTCATATCAGTTTCTGCCGTTGAATCTTCGGTATATTCTAAATCAACAATTACGTCATTATTTAAAATACCGACAGAAATTGCTGAAACCCAATTTTTAAAGGGCATTTTTTTTAATTTGCCGGCTTGATGCGCTTTATTTAATGCATCGTAAACTGCGACACAGGCGCCATTAATTGCAGCGGTGCGTGTACCGCCATCCGCTTGTAATACGTCACAATCGATTATCAAAGTATTTTCACCAAGTGCTTTTAAATCGACGGCAGCGCGTAATGCACGTCCAATTAAGCGCTGAATTTCAATCGTGCGGCCGGTTTGCTTTCCCTTAACTGCTTCGCGATCAACGCGATCATGAGTAGCGCGTGGCAGCATGCCGTATTCTGCGGTCAGCCAACCTTTACCTTGATCACGTAAAAAACGTGGTACGCCTTCGATTAAACTTGCGGTGCAAAGCACTTTCGTTTCACCGACACTGATTAATACCGACCCTTCGGCATGTTTAGTAAAATGGCGTGTAATAGTGAGTGGCCGCATCTGATGATTGGCTCTTTGATTCGGGCGCATAAAATAGCCTCTTTTATGTATAATGGGGTTTTTTAAGAGCGGCAAGCATACCATGAAAGCGATTTATGCAGGAACTTTTGATCCGATGACCTTCGGTCATTTGGATATTATTGAACGCGCCTGTGGTTTCTGCGATGAGCTTTGGGTGGCGATTGCGCAGAGTAAAAATAAAAATCCTTTATTTACTTTGGAAGAACGTCAGCAATTAATTCAGCGATTAATCGGCTCGAAAAAAAATGTGAAAGTGGTTTTGTTTGAGGGTTTATTGGCTGAATTTGCTAAGGCACAAAAAATTCGTTATTTGATTCGCGGCATTCGTCATGAAAATGATTTTGTGTTTGAATCGCAATTGGCTGCGATGAACAGCAAATTAGCGCCAGAATTAGAAACGCTTTGGCTACCGGCAAAGCCGGAACATTTATGGGTTTCGGCAACGATTGTGCGAGAAATTGCTTTAATGCGGGGCAATTTAACGGCTTTTGTCCCTTCTGTCGTCAAGGATGCGATTCAGCAAAAATTGGCGAGGTTGTAATGGCTTTAATGATTACTGATCAGTGTATTAATTGTGACGTTTGTGAACGCGAATGTCCGAATGATGCGATTTTTCAAGGCGAATTGATTTATGAAATTAATCCTGAGCGCTGCACTGAATGCGTCGGACATTTTGATCAACCCCAGTGCCGTGAAGTTTGTCCGGTCGATTGCATCCCGCTAAATCCGGATTATGTCGAATCAAAAGAAGTGTTAATGGAAAAATATCGGCGTTTGCAAAAAACCTAATAGATAAGTAGCAGCTGTTCAATAAAGATTTCAAACCTATGCCCGAATTACCCGAAGTTGAAACCATAAAACGCAGCCTCGAAGCGCCACTAATTGGAAAAAAATTTCTCGAAGTAAAAATCTATCAAAAAAAATTACGTTGGCAGGTTCCGGCCAACTTAAATGAAAAGCTTCGAGGGCAAACCATTATTTCACTCAACCGGCGCGGAAAATATTTACTCATTGAATTGAAAACCGGCTTTGTGATAGTTCATTTGGGAATGAGTGGTCGATTGTATCTCGCCGATTCAAATTCCATTGCAACCCGCCATGACCACGTCGACTTTATTTTAAATTCAGAAAATATCCTGCGTTTTACTGACCCCAGAAAATTCGGCAGCATCTTGTGGTCGAGCGATTGGACAACGCATCAATTATTATGCCATTTAGGAGTTGAACCCTTATCGACCGCATTTGATTTAGCCTATTTGCAGCAAATCTGTAATAAACGCCAAGCTGCCATTAAACAGGTGTTGATGAACAGTAAATTGTTGGTGGGCGTTGGTAATATCTATGCGCAAGAAGCTTTGTTTCGCGCAGGAATTCATCCGCTGGAAAACGCCAATCGAATCTCATCGCATCATTTGCAAAAACTCGTCACGGCCATCAAAGCTGTTTTAATCGAAGCTATTCAACAGGGCGGCACGAGTTTAAAAGATTTTGTAGATGGCGATGCCAAACCCGGTTATTTTCAGCAAAAATTGATGGTTTATGGCAGAGGCGGAGAATCCTGTTTTTCCTGCAACAAAACATTAAAACTTATCCGCCAACAGCAAAGAAGCACAGTTTTTTGCCCCACATGCCAGCCAATGAAAAAACAAATCGCACTCGCGTCAAACACCCGCGCTACTAAAATTAATTCAGCTAGTTCGAAGCGCAAATGATTATCGATTGGCAAACAAACTCTCCATCCAAATTATCAGCGGCAACCCTGATAACGCTGATCTTGTAAAAGCTTGAAAATAATCTACAATTAAAGTCGGAGTAAGTGTTGGAGATTTTGACATTACCCCAGGGTGGGGTGCCGACTCGAGGAACTGAGTAGTTGATCATCGAAGGCGCTCTCAAAACATTTCGATTTTTTCACCACAAATGAAAAAATCTTTTGGAGAAAATTCCATGGCTACCAAAAAGAAAGCATCGCCAGCAAAAAAACCAGCTAAGAAAAAATAGTTTTTTTCTTTAGCTGAATAAAAAGCGCATCATCTGATGCGCTTTTTTTTTGCCTGGTTAAAATGAATAATCATTGACAGCCAATTTGAATTTTAAATTTACTATTATTTGATTGTAATTAATTTTTTATGAGTTATTAATTTTTTAATTAATTTGCAGTTGATAGGCTTCTGTGAAATTTAATATTTTGCAGAGGATTTTTTATCACCCCTCATCCGGCCCGTTGGGCCACCTTCTCCCACAAGGGGAGAAG
>CAYTUN010000118.1:0-2809 GCA_964441315.1 uncultured Gammaproteobacteria bacterium
TTGTCCTTCTCCCCTTGCGGGAGAAGGTGCCCCAACGGGGCGGATGAGGGGTGATCGAAGCAAGTTGCGACTGCATTTAAAGCATACCAACGGCTTCTCTCCTGAAGAAATGAAGTCTTCTATACAGGCGTGTATTAAGCGAGATCTTCGTAACATGATAAAGACGGATTTTTCAATATTTTTTTTAAGCCTTACTTTAGGGCCTGTTTACAATTGCTGTTTCTACTGCAAAAAGCAATTGTAAACAGGCCCTAGGAGAAGGCTCTTTCCATCACGACGTATTTTTTCCTTAAGAAACTTTAATTCATCTTATCCAACACTAAATACTTTTCCGTCCCGATAATTTTTTCCCGCTCATTAAAGCTCACCATCTGTGCCAATAAATTTTTACTATCACCCTGTTTTTTAATTTCCTGCAAAGTATTTTGCATGGCAAAAATTGCGGCGCGTTGTAAATCAGACGGAATAATGACGATGCTATAGCCCCATTCTTGGAGCTTGGCAATGGGCACCAAAGGCGTTTTACCACCGGCAAACATATTAATTAATTTTGGCTCGGGAATAAGTTCCGCGATTTTTTGGATTTGTTCTTCGCTTTGTGGCGCTTCGACAAAAATCATATCGGCCCCAGCACTTAAATAGTGTTTAGCGCGTTTTATGGCGGCATCAAAACCCTCGACTGCAATCGCATCGGTGCGTGCAATTAAAACAAAATGCGGGTCTTTTAAACTTTGGCGAGCGACGCGAATTTTATGTGTCATTTCTTCGACAGAGACTAAAGTTTTATCGTCTAAATGGCCACAGCGTTTTGGAAATTGTTGGTCTTCCAAATGCAAACCCGCAACGCCAATCCGTTCAAACATTTGCATCGTGCGCGCGACATTTAAAGCATTGCCGTAGCCTGTATCGGCATCAGCAATAACTGGCAAATGACTGGCATCGACAATATTACTGACGCGATCGATCACTTCAGAAAAACTCACCAGCCCCAAATCAGGATAACCCATGCTGCGCGCAATCGCGCCACCGCTGGCATAAATGCAATCGAAGCCCGTTTGTGCTACCAGTTTGGCTGACAACCCATCAAATACGCCAGGCGCAATGACGGCTTTTTTTGATTGAATCAATTGTCTGAGTTTTTCTGTGTTTTTCATTTTTGCCTCGCAATTAAATTTTCAGCGGGTCTGACAATTTTTGAGCGTTTCATAAAATTTGACGTGACTTTGCCTCAAACCCTGCTTTTTTCGCAACGAAAAAGCAATTGGAAAAAGGCTCTTATCAAATTTGCCAAAACCCGTGTTTGCAGAAAGCACAAGATTATAATTCTCTTCGGATGCCAACAACCACTTTGCTCAGCGGGAACCGCTGAGCTAGAACAGGTCGCCCTGCTTATCAAGCAAATCTTTTTCTAAGGCAGTTTTTGCGATAAACATCAATAAACGCTCATCAATCGGCGTGTAAATAAAATCAAACGCACCCTGAGTAATGGCGCGCATGACATCATCGCCATCATAATGCGCTTGTAAAATAACGGGAGTGGATTTAAACAAATGGTGGCCTTTGATCCATTTCAGAATGGTCAAGGCTTCGTAACAAGCCAATCTTTGATCGAGGAAAATCAAATCGCTGCCGAGGCCGCAGTGCTCAATATGGTTATAAATATTGGGGCCAGATTCAAGTTTGATGGGGCGATAACCTAAATGCTCCAGATAACTGCAAAGCACTTCACGGCTATTGATATTATCATCGATCACAAGGACTTTACGGCTACTCATATCAAATTCCTTTTTAATGAGTGGATGGACGGAATGCGGGAGTGGACTTTCTCCAGCATCCTTGCTGTTTCCAGACCAAATTAACAAGTTTTATTAACTTAGCTGAGAAAGGAAATCCATCTTACTGAAACACATCATTTTTTGCAAGACGATTAATGCTTGACTTTGATAAATAACGCCAAGTACCTGATTTTAATGAGGAATCTAATTCAATTTCGCCAAAGCGTATACGCTTTAAACGGTTGACTTGGCAACCAGCTGCTTCCCATAAGCGCCGCACTAAGCGATTGCGGCCTTCTGTCAACACCATGCGATACCAGTGGTTACGGCCCTCAATTTTGATGGCCAAAAGTGATTTTACTTCAGCTTTTCCGTCTTCCAAAGTGATGCCAGCACGAATTTTTTCAGCAGCCAAAGCGATACCATGACCTGATACGCGAACCAGATATTCCCGCTCAAACCCATAACGCGGATGCATCAGCTTTTCGGCTAGTTCACCATTAGTGGTCAACAGCAGCAAACCCGATGTATTGACATCCAGCCGACCAATCGCGATCCAGCGTCCTTTGGTTAAAGGCGGCAAGAGTTCAAAGATAGTGGGAAATCCTTTCTCAGAAAGGCGGCTGCAGATTGTACCTACCGGTTTGTGCAGCATGATGACTTGGGTTTCGATGGTTGCAGGACGAATGGCTTCGCCATTCATCAGGATTTGGTCGGCTTCGGAGACCAGCTGACCTAGATGAGCCGGCTTGCCATTGACTTGAATGAGACCTTCAGTGATCCACTGTTCGATCTTACGACGAGAGGCAAGGCCTAAATGGGCAAGATATTTTTGAATGCGATCTGCCAGGACTGTGCTCCTTTTAAATTTCAGTAATCTTGTAGAATAATTTTAAGCAAATTATACGGATAAACCAGAGCTACCCCATCAAAAAATTCAGCAATAAGCAACTAATGCTCAATATTCAAGTTTGGCAAAATCACCCCTCATCCGCCCCGTTGGGGCACCTTCTCCCGCAAGGGGAGAAGGGTCT
>CAYTUN010000119.1:0-2787 GCA_964441315.1 uncultured Gammaproteobacteria bacterium
TGTCCTTCTCCCCTTGCGGGAGAAGGTGGCCCAACGGGCCGGATGAGGGGTGATCCAAAGAACCAAGCACATCTATTAAAATTGCCAATTGCGCTGGAATTTAAACAAATTTGTGTTATGTAAAAAAACACAAAATGCTTCAATTATTTGTTCCGTCTTTTACGACACGGGCGTGGCGCGACAATCTTCTGATATTCGGTTGGCGCGCTCCGCTTTTATACTGCTGCTTCAGAAGCAAGTGATGGAATAGCAACTTCTACATCTACATCCTCAGAATAATCTACACCTTTCATCTCAAAGCCAAATAACTGATGAAATTCTTGGCGGTAGCCATTTAAATCCGAAATCTGCGTTAAATTATTTTGATCAACTTGCCGCCAGTTTTTCTCGATTTCTGATTGAACATCAGCACGCATTTCCCAATCATCAATGCGAATACGCCCGCTTGAGTCGACCGGGACTTGATGATCAGCACGATATAAGCGTTCATTAAATAAACGCACAATTTGCTCAATGCAACCCTCATGCAAATTTTTTTCTTTCATGATTTTATATAATAAGGAAATATAAAGCGGCACGACAGGAATGGCGGCACTGGATTGTGTTACGAGTCCTTTATTGACAGAAATATAAGCATGGCCTTGAAATTGCGCATGTAATTGGCGGTCAAGCTCTTGCGCAGTTTTTTCTAAATCATCTTTCGCTTTGCCGATGGTGCCATTGCGATAAATATCAAAAGTTAATTCGGGGCCAATGTAGGAATAAGCAATTGTTTTTACACCCTTCGCTAATAAATCCGCATTAATTAATGCTTCTAACCACAATTGCCAATCTTCACCACCCATCACTTTAATCGTGTCGTGAATATCTTTTTCATTCGCTGGCTCTAATGTAATTTCGCTCATTTCGCCGCTCATCACATTAATGGTTTTATTGCGATAAGCTTTGCCGATCGGTTTTAAAACGGAACTATAAATTTCTCCAGTTTTTGGATCGGTTCGGCGTGGTGAGGCTAAACTATAAATAATTAAATCGACTTTTCCGCCCCAATCTTTTTTAATTAATTCAATGGTTTGTTGTTTGATTTCATCGGAAAACGCATCGCCATTAATTGATTTTGCATAAAGTCCGGCTTGATGTGCTGCTTGCTCAAATGCCGCGGTGTTATACCAACCTGCCGTTGCCGTGCGTTTATCTGCAGCCGCTCGTTCATAAGATACGCCGATGGTTTTTGCACCTGCGCCAAATGCAGCCTCAATGCGGCTTGCCAAACCATAACCGGTAGAGGCGCCGATGACTAACACATTTTTGGGGCCGGAAGTTTTTAATGCATGTTGTTTTGCATAAGCAATTTGTTGATTGACGTTAGCAGCGCAACCAACTGGGTGCGCAGTAGTGCAAATAAATCCACGGATTTTAGGTAGGACGATCATAGGTTTTTCTCACGAAATAAATTATCTGCTTTGATGATTTAAATGACCCGCAGCGTATTTATGTAAAATACTTGCGATCAGCGTTTGATAAGGCAAGCCCTCGTAAGCAGCAATACGCTTAATCTGCTCCAAATCACTAGCAGAAATGCGAATATTAATCCGCGCATTTTTACTAATATAATTTTCAGCAATTTTTCTAACGTTTTTGACTTCATTTTTTAGATTTTTGACGCTTTTCCATTCGCCACGCTCATATGAAGCAGCTAATTTTTTCTCCTCAGCATCTAAATCAAATACAGGCTGTTTCCTGATTGGCATTTTTACCTCATTGTGTGCCTTATGTAAATCAACCTGAGTATTTGTTATCAATCCAGGTGCGCGGGCACAATCATATTTATCGGCACCGCAAATAATTTTTCTCCAAAATTTAATAAACTATCCCCATCATAAAATACCACCCCGCCAGCAAAAGCTTTATCAGCCGCCTGTTTTAATTTTTCCAGGCCTTTGAAATCAGCGCCAGTGACAGTAGCTGCGGCTTTTATTTCGATGCCTGCTATTTTTTGGCCTTGTTCGATCACAATATCGACTTCTACGCCATCTTTATTACGGAAGTGATAAAAATTCAGCGGCTGCTGATACCAATCCGCTTGTTTGCGCAGTTCTTGATAAATAAAAGTCTCGAGTAATTGCCCCAATAATGAGCGATCTTGTTGAAGATCATGATGATTAATCCCCAATAAAGCACAAGCGAGGCCTGTGTCGACTAAATGCAATTTGGGGGTCTTGATCAGGCGGCTGATTCGGTTTGTATGCCAAGGTTGTAGTGGTTCGATTAAAAATACCTGTTCTAGCAACGTTAAATATTCACGTATAGTGGGCCGGCTTAAAGAGAAAGGCGAAGCCAAGTCAGTTGCATTAAACAATCTTGCGGTTTGCCCTGCTGCCAAGCTGAGTAATCTGGGCATGGCATCCAATTTATGAATTCGCGCCAAATCTTGCACATCGCGCTGGATCAAGGTGGTCACATAATCACGATACCATTGACTACGTCTTCGTTCATCGCTACGAGCCAGTGCTGCGGGATAGCCACCTATGGTGATAGCTTTAGAAAGTTTTTCACCTAAATGCTGATACTGCCTACGCGTTCCTCTGCTAGCAAAATCTGCATGAAATAATTGTTGCAAAAAATTCGGTTGCTGCTGGCTTATTTCAGCTTGAGATAATGGCCTTAACCTCAGAATTTCCATACGGCCTGCCAGCGAATCCGACAACTTTGGTAACAGTAAAATATTGGTATAGGACTTACGCATTGACGAATGCTTGATAAAATGCATGATTTTACAAGGAAGCG
>CAYTUN010000120.1:0-2540 GCA_964441315.1 uncultured Gammaproteobacteria bacterium
GGGGGGCACTCAAAAGCGTGATAGTGTTTACTATCAGTTTATGCTAATCTAGCAAGAAAATCAGCTAATCTATAAGGAATTTCACCCATGAGCCAGTTTCTGCAAGATACCGACTATCAAGCCTTTCTAACCCATATTAAGCAACATTATCGCAGCGCCCAACTTAAAGCTGCTTATGCCGTTAATCACGAAATGATACAGTTTTATTGGCTGTTGGGAAAACAAATTTTAGAAAAACAAAAGCAAGCTCAATGGGGCAGTAAATTTTTAGAGCAGCTTTCTCACGATCTGCAAAGTGAATTTCCCGGTACGGGCGGCTTTTCTGTTCGGAATTTGAAATACATGCGCTTGTTTGCCCAAACTTATCCTGAAATTGGGCAACAGCCTGTTGCCCAATTGCCCTGGGGCCATATTATTGTGCTGATGGAGCAAGTCAAAGACGCTGAAGCCCGTGATTGGTATGCGGCTAACTGCTTACAAAACGGCATTTCCCGCAGCGTTTTAAGCTTACAAATTGAGCAAGATCTATACAGTCGGCAAGGCAAATCCGCCCACAAAGTCACCAATTTTGCCGAACGGCTGCCTTCACCCCAATCCGATTTAGCCCTACAGCTATTTAAGGACCCGTATGATTTCCGCTTTCTACCGGTTACCGAGGCGGCACTTGAACAAGAAATCGAGCAATCCATGGTAGCCCATCTGAGTAAGCTCTTTGTTGAACTCGGCACCGGTTTTGCTTATATGGGCAATCAATACAAAGTTACTGTTGATGGCGATGATTTCTTTCTGGATATGTTGTTTTACCACGTTTCCTTGCGTTGTTATTTTGTCGTGGAGTTAAAAGCGACCGAATTCAAACCCGAGCATGTCGGTAAGCTCAATTTCTATTTAGCGGTAGTCGATGATCAGCTGCGGTCACCCGGTGATAACCCCAGCATTGGCTTACTCTTGTGCAAGAAAAAAAATAAATTGGTGGCCGAATATGCTTTAAAGCGCACTGATGGGCCGATTGGTGTGGCGGATTATCGCTTATTGCATGAATTACCCAAAGAATTGGCAGACCAGCTACCACCCGCAGAAATGTTAGAAGCAAAACTCAATTCCGAAGCGCAATAAAGCATGGCGAGTAAAATGAAATCGACTCCCCTGCTTCCGCTCTTTGATGCCCTAGAATTTATTAAGCAGCAAAAATTCCCCTCGCGTTACCATCAAGGGTATGTCCAAGACGATTTACGCCAGGCGCAAGCTTTTCTAATCAGCTATGACGGCAACGCCGCAACCTTTAATGCTTATCGTCGGGAAGTAGAGCGCTTGCTGCATTGGGCGACTTTAATCGCTAAAAAACCCGTATCGCAGTTAAGACGTGCGGATATGGAAGCTTACATTCAGTTTTGCCAAAACCCGCCATTAGAATGGATCGGCATTAAAAAAGTCTCACGCTTTATTGAAAAAGACGGTGAAAGAGTTCCTAACCCACAATGGCGACCCTTTATTGCGACCGTTTCCAAATCGGCTTTTCGCCAAGGAAAAAAAGCGAGTGTTAAACAATACGCGCTATCGCAAAAAGCCGTCCGCGAAATTTTTACAGTGACCAGCAGTTTTTATAATTTTCTAATTCAAGAAGAATATACCGAAATCAATCCCATACTGCATATCAAGCAGAAAAGCCGTTATTTCCGCAAAATCCAAGGAAAAAGTAAGGTCCGGCGTTTATCCGAATTGCAATGGCACTATGTCATTGAAACCGCCGAAATGATGGCGGCTGAAGCACCCGCAAAGCATGAAAGAACGTTATTTATTCTCTCAGCGCTTTATTTAATGTACTTACGCATTTCGGAATTAGCCGCTACCCCCCGCTGGCAGCCAAAAATGAGTGATTTTCAACGCGATCCGAATGGGCTGTGGTGGTTTACCACGGTCGGCAAAGGCAATAAAGAACGGCAAATTTCGGTGAGTGATAGCATGTTAGCGGCGTTAAAACGCTATCGTCATTTTCTGCGATTAAGCCCCTTGCCTTCACCGAATGAGCATACGCCACTTATTTTAAAAAATTTAGGCAAAGGCACACTCAGTTCGATTAGTCATATTCGGAAAATTGTGCAAGGTTGTTTTGATCGAGCCATTGAGCGCTTAAAAACCGATCAATTGGTGGATGAAGCCAATGGATTGTTGGAAGCGACCGTGCATTGGTTAAGGCATACTGGCATTTCCGAAGACGTAAAACACCGCCCCCGCGAACATGTCAGAGATGATGCCGGTCACAGTTCCAGTGCGATTACGGATAAATATATTGATATTGAATTAATGGCAAGGCATGCGTCTGCTAAGAAAAAGAAGCTAAAATAACCCGTCGTTTGGTGTTTCTCATAAATTTTCCTACTGGAAATTATATAAGTTACTGTAAAAATTAATATTTTTAATTAAACTTTTTATTTATTTCCAGTAACGATTATTACAATTTTTTGACAAATTTGTTTTCTTTACCAATTTCATATAATGAGTCTTAAAGATTAAGCAACAATTTTTCTGTAAATTTTATT
>CAYTUN010000121.1:0-2484 GCA_964441315.1 uncultured Gammaproteobacteria bacterium
ATTGGTCGGGGCAGAGGGATTCGAACCCCCGACATCCTGCTCCCAAAGCAGGCGCGCTACCAGGCTGCGCTATGCCCCGAATGATGGCGTGAAAAGAAAAGCTCGTTATAATAGCCAGACACTTTGAAGGCGTCAATCAACATGGACTCGCAACAAAAAATAATTCAGCACTATTGGCAAGAACGTCAAACGCTCAATCCGAAAAATACGCCGCAAGAATTAAAAACCACAATCGATTCCTTATTACACCAATTAGACCAAGGCAAAATTCGCGTTGCTGAAAAAATTGCCGGCATTTGGCAAGTCAATCAATCGATAAAACAAGCCATTTTATTGTATTTTCGCATTAGCGAAAATCGGCCGATGTTAAATGATACATTGCCAGCTTATGACAAAATTCCGCTTAAATATTCCGGTTTTACGCAAGCAGAATTTGAAAAAAATGCAGTCAGAATTGTGCCGCCGGCGACCGCGCGTTACGGCAGTTATTTGGCGCCAAACGTTATTTTAATGCCTTCCTATATCAATATTGGCGCTTATGTCGATAGTGGCAGTTTAATTGATACTTGGGCCACGGTCGGCTCTTGCGCGCAAATCGGCAAAAATGTGCATATTTCTGGTGGTGTCGGTATTGGCGGCGTGTTAGAACCGCTGCAAGCTAATCCGGTGATTATTGAAGATAATTGTTTTATCGGCGCGCGCTCAGAAATTGTCGAAGGTGTGATTGTCGAAGAAAACGCGGTAATTTCCATGGGCGTTTTTATCGGGCAAAGCACTAAAATCTATGATCGTGAAACCGGCGAAATTATTTATGGCCGCGTACCTGCAGGTTCCGTCGTCGTGCCAGGCAGTTTGCCAGCAAAAGATAATAGCCATCATTTAGCTTGCGCGGTGATTATTAAAAAAGTTGATGCGAAAACGCGCGAGAAAATTTCTTTAAATGAATTACTGCGGGAAAATTAATGGATAAAATATTTTCCGTCATTGATTTAACTTGTGAATTAATTAAACGCCGCTCTATCACGCCGAATGATGCCGGTTGCCAAGAATTATTAGCCGATATTTTAAAAGCTGCTAATTTTACTATTGAAAATTTTCCCAAAAACGATGTCAAAAATTTATGGGCATCGCATGGAAATTCCGGCCCGGTTTTTGCTTTTATTGGCCACACTGATGTAGTGCCCGTTGGTGATGAATCACAATGGCGCTTTTCGCCATTTGCAGCCACGATTGAAAATCAGATTTTATACGGCCGCGGTGCTGCCGATATGAAAAGTGGCGTAGCCGCCATGACGATTGCCGCCAGCCGTTTTGTCAAAGATTATCCGGACCATCCAGGCACGATTGCGTTATTAATTACCAGCGATGAAGAGGGCAGATCCATCGATGGCACAAAATATGTCATTGAAAAATTCATCCAAGAAAAAAGAAAAATTGATTTTGGATTAGTCGGTGAAGCAACCAGTGATAAACAATTAGGCGATTGCATTCGTATTGGACGTCGCGGTTCTTTAACGGCGAAAATTATTATTCAAGGAAAACAAGGCCATGTCGCTTATCCCGAATTGGCAAATAATCCGATTCATCAAATTGTGCCAGTGCTTCAAGAATTAATTCAAACCGATTGGGACGAAAAAAATCCTGCGCCATTTCCCGCAACGAGCTTTCAAATTTCCAACATTTGCGCCGGAACCGGCGCAACTAATGTGATTCCAGGAAAATTAGAGTGGATTGCGAATTGGCGTTTTTCCACCGCTTGCACTATCGAAAAAATCCAACAAAAACTCGAAGCAATTCTCAAAAAAAATCATTGCGATTATCAAATGGAATGGTATGAACCTTCAAAACCCTATTTAACTCAACCCGGGAAATTTATTGATACCGTCGTCAATTTAATCAAACAACAATTAAAAATTTCACCCGAATTATCCACCGGCGGCGGCACTTCCGACGGCCGTTTCGTCGCACAAATGGGCGCGGAAGTCATCGAACTCGGTGTGCAACGCGACAGCTGCCATCAAATCAATGAACAAGTAGAACTTGAAGAAACCGTAGCGCTTGAAAAAATTTATTATGCGATTTTGGAGAAGATGTTTATTAAATAATTAATATGTGTCATTGCGAGCGCAGCGAGGCAATCTCCTGATTGTAATAACGCACCAGAAAATCCAGTGCCAATTAACTGTCAGGAGATTGCCGCGCTGCGCTCGCAATGACAAAGAGAAGAGAATTGTGTTGAATGATTCAGGACATTAGCGAATCAAATTAATTTTTTATTTAAGGAAAATAGTTTTTAAGTCACCCCTCATCCGCCCCGTTGGGGCACCTTCTCCCGCAAGGGGAGAAGGACAACTTTCAGAACATCTGCCAATTAAATAAACTTAATACAATGAAATAAGCCGTGTTATAAAAAGCTATTAAACTTTGAAGAGAGCCTTCTCCCCTTGCGGGAGAAGGTGCCCCAACGGGGCGGATGAGGGGTGA
>CAYTUN010000122.1:0-2469 GCA_964441315.1 uncultured Gammaproteobacteria bacterium
GTAAACCCCTAAAAATCCCATCTACCCAATAAAATTCTTTTCCAATAATCTCTATGAGTATAGAAAAACGCATGGAGAAAATAAGATGGAAAACTCTGCTATTGACGAAACAAAATTGACACTCAAGACAATACAACTGACAACGCAGGCGCGGCGCGCGCATGTTCGTGCATATCAAGCATGTGGCGAGCCGATGGTGGCATACTGCGAAAAAAATCACCTTGCATTATCGACATTCAAAGCATGGGTAGCAAAATACGGTGAAAAGAAAATGGCGCCGAATTTTATTCCTGTTGTTTCAAAAGATATTCCGCAAACAGCGGACAATAAATCAGTTACATTTCGTAACGTTGAAATTCACACAAAAAACATCAAGATCATCATTCCAGAGATGATTGACGCAAATTCATTGATTCAATTAATACAGGGATTATCACATGCAACACATCAAGTTGAACGCTCCGTCTGTTTGGATATATAGTGCCGCCATTGATTTTAGAAAATCGATAGATGGCATTGCAACGTTGATTCATTCGGAATTACATTTAAATCCTTCTGAAGGAATTTACGTTTTTTTTAATCGTTCGCGTGATAAATTAAAAATATTAGCATGGCATGGTAATGGATTTGTGCTTTTGTATAAGCGATTAGAATGCGGGAAATTTACGATTCCGGCTGATGCAGGCGTACAGTCTGCAGCGATTGATGAGCAACAATTAAGCTGGTTACTTGCAGGTCTTGATTGGGAAAAAATGCGCAATTGGAATCAATTGAAGTACGATCATTTTTCCTAAAAACATCGAGAAAATTTATATTTTTTAATATTATTGTCGAATTTATTTTTCGATTTTGCTATACTTTATACTGTGTTTTAAGTAATAAAGTGAGTGCTGTAGGTGAAAATTTTAAATCCAAATGATCATGAAATTCACCTGCTGAAATCCCAGCTGATTTCTTCTTATGCAGAAATTGATGCTCTCAAAGAACAAAACAAAAAACTCGTTGAGAAAATAAATTGGTTTGAAGAACAATTAAAATTAGGCCGCGACAAACGCTTTGGAAAACAAAGTGAACAAACCAACGCAATTCAAACAATATTAAATCTTTTTGATGACAATGAATCAGATGAAGTCACTGAAACCATTGAACCCATCAATGCCACCAGAGAGCGGGTTACTTATGAGCGCGCTAAACCAAAGCCCGGCCGCAAAATTGATACCGCCAATCTTCCTCGCGAACAAATTATTCACGATTTAAAAGAGCATGAAAAAATCTGCGCAGGCTGTAACAATCCGCTTTGCAAAATTGGCGAAGATAAATCAGAAAAATTGGAATTGGTGCCAGCGCAAATTAAAGTGATTGAGCATATTACGCCAAAATATGCTTGTAAAAATTGTGAAACAATCAATCAAGCTTCAAGACCAGAATCACCCATGCAAAGATGCATGGCGGGCACATCGTTAATTGTCGATGTGATTATGAAAAAATACGATCATCATTTGCCGCTGTACAGACAGTCTAAAATATTTGCGCAGAGTAAAATTGATATTCCTGATAATACGCTGGGCAACTGGGTGATGGGTGCAGCTGAAAGTTTGTCACCGCTAGTCAAAGCATTTTGGGATCAAGTGACGTTAAGCAGCTATATTCAAGCAGATGAAACCACCGTCAAAATATTATATCCCGATAAAAAAGGATACATGTGGGCTTATCAAAGTCTTGATCCCGGGAACCGATTTATTGTTTTTGAATTTGATTTAACGCGTGCCGGTCGTGTTGCTGAAAATCGACTAAAAGATTTTAGTGGTATTTTGCAAACCGACGGTTATGGTGGATATGAAAAAACTGGAAAGCAAAAAGGCGTTATCCATCTTGGCTGTTGGGATCATGCCAGACGAAAGTTTGTCGCTGCATTTAAAATATGTAGTAATAAAAACAATGGCGTTGCCGCTCAATTGTTAACGCTGATCAATTCTCTCTACGAGATAGAACGAGACATCAAAGAAAAAAGTGTTGATGATCGGTACAATGCACGGCAAGAAAAATCAAAACTTATTTTAGAAAAAATATTTAACCAGGCAAAAAGCATCAATGCACTTCCAAAAAGCGTGCTGGGCGATGCGATTACTTATCTTAAAAATAACGAAATTTATTTAATGCGGTACATTAACGATGGTCGCGCACAAATCAGCAATATTCTCACGGAAAATCAAATTCGACCTTTTGCAATTGGCAGAAAAAATTGGCTTTTTGTTGGCAATGTGGAGTCGGCAAACAAATCTGCGTTACTCTACAGCCTTATTCAGTCCTGTAAAATAAACAATCACGATATTCGAAAGTATCTCACGTTTGTCCTCAATTGTGCGCACGACATGCGTCGCGGCAATGTAGATCCAAAATCATTGCTTCCGCAATTCATTAAACCGGAAATGTTGGAAAACATGTAGGTGGGATTGTTAGGGGTTTACA
>CAYTUN010000123.1:0-1992 GCA_964441315.1 uncultured Gammaproteobacteria bacterium
CAAAACTGCTGAACATCAGCGACTTGCAGATGAGCTATATCACAAACGTGGATTCCGGCTGCAGGCTGATAAAGGTGGGCGCGTCCTTGGTGCCTTTTCAAGACAGGCTTTCGCCCAGCACGAAACTGTACAAATTGATGTCAACACGGCCGGGGGAGAATGTGGAAAATGGGTTGATTTGACGGAAAATCGAAGACACTTATTGAGCAGGGCGGCGGCCGTTGTGGCCGCCGTCACGTTGTTAAGAATGGGCAATGGTTGACCCCGCTGTTGAGGGCGGATAAGGTGATGATTTACCGTGCTGATCCCAGACAATATATTCGCAGGTTTGTGAGCGTCTGCTAAAACAGCATACCATCATGTTGAAATTTTTGCCTTGCAATGGATTTAGAATCAATATCCGAAAACCCTGCACGAATCAAAATAGAATAATACAAAGTTCTTAACAAACGTATATAAATAATGTGGTTTTCCGCCCACTCAATTTTACCATTATGGGTTATTAAATTCCGCACTCTTACAAAACCAGCTATATCTTTTTTGATGCTTTCTGTTTTGCCACCATCTATGACTTCATCCAAACTCTTTTCCCAAAGGTATATAATTCGTTCTTTGAGTGGAAGGTTTATATTATTGATTGAGCCAAACGCAGAATTAAAAAGTTCAGTATCGCTAGTCATTGCGTCTTCTTGAAACGCCGTTACCGTTTCTTTTAGTTCACTTATCAGGCTATCCCGAATATCGTCTTTTGGTGCCTTGTAATTTTTAAGATTATACTCTATTTCAAGAGAGGTGCAAAGATCTCCAACATCCGTATAGTTGATTTGTCTAGCCCTATCATTTGCAGCCGGTAGCATTAACAAAAATGGAATCTTCTCGTTTTCGGAAAATAAATTGAACAACTTCGGGAGGTCATCTTTTAGATGTCCTAGTTGGATAGTATGGTCAATTCGTACGTCACAATAGTCTTCGTAACTATCATTCACAAAAACCTCGGCAACATTACTAAAAAGTTCCAAGCCCTTTTCGTCAACTGGTTTGGGAAAGCCAAGGGGCATATTTTTGCCTTTTTGTTGTAGTTTAACTTCAAAACCGACGTTTTGCCGACCCAACAAAAACTGCACAAATCTTAGAAAATGTAAATAGCATTTCTCCACCATTTCCAGTGTTTGTTTTTCATCAAAAGAGATTCTAACAAAAGAGTTTAGCGCACCGAGGCTATTATTCTGCAAATTCCAATGTTCATTATTATTCGCTATGGAATATGTCAGTTTTGCTTTGACCCCAGCCACAACAACATCAAAGTCCTTTGAATATTGTTTGTGAGGCTTAATTTTTATATCGATTGCTCCAGGACTATCCTTCATATAGTCAGTTGGCTTCACCGCATATTTTGGATTGTGTGTAAGATTAACACTTTCGCCACTAAAAGTAATTGCATCAAAAAAAGAAAGGTCGAGTGAATGATTGGCTCCGAACTTAGACATAATAATAATTGGCGCATAAAACTGGTAGCTTGACATAGCATCTGCAAGCCTATAACGGAGACCAGGCGTTTTTGTTACTAAAAGTTTTGCTGTCATATTATTTTCAGTGATGAAATCCACAAAAAGCGGGCTAAAATTCTGGGGTTCTATCCCATCAATTCCCTTCAGTGAGCCAAGTCCTGCAATCTCTTTAATTTTATCAGGTAGTGGATTCGAGTAACCATTATCAGTAAATGGGTATGGCGGAAAAATTAAACAGAGATGTTCATCAATGGAGAAATTAAAAACAATATCGCCAATTTCTATATACCCATTGAATTTTCCGCCATTCTTCATAATGTTGGCTTCCATCCCATGTTTAGTAGCTTTATTATATCCGAAAAAGCTTGCGATGTCTTCTTTTTATAGACAACGTGTAAATTTTTAGAGAGGACCAAGTAAAATGAAGTCAATAAAAACCCGCCCCAAAACCCGCGATATCAAAGCACTCAATAAAGCCACTACC
>CAYTUN010000124.1:0-1950 GCA_964441315.1 uncultured Gammaproteobacteria bacterium
CTCACGCATCACTCGGCGCAATAACACCTAAAACCTATCCGTTTTGAGTATAGTTCTGAAAAACGCTAGAGCTTTCGTCATCTGATTTTGCTGGTAACCACTTTAAACAGCGGGAACCGCTGTTATTAATTTGAGTAGATTTTAATTTCTTGCCCTTCTCTTAGCGCGCGATGATCTTCTATTTCATTCCAGGTTTTTAGTTGTTCAACTGTGACTTTATATTTTTTTGCCAGCATGCCTAAGGTTTCACCGCGTTTTAGTTTGTGCAGAATTAATTCGGGTGGTTTATTTGCTTCAGCAGAAGCTGAAGCAATGGGAATCGTTAAAGTTTGGCCGACATGGATTTGGTTGCCGGTTAAATTATTTGCAGATTTAAGCGCATCAACCGATAAATGATAACGTTGTGCGATTGCAGCTAGAGTATCTGTTGGTCTGACTTGATAAGTAGTTGAATTGGTTTGAGGAGGATTATTGTTAATATGCGGGTTATTCGCTGTGTTTGCGGTTGCGGTAATAGGGGATGTAATTGCAGTTGATGTAGTTGGCGTTGTGTTGTTAGCTGTAGTTGCATTTGCGTTTGGATTGACTGAGTTTGCAGGAGCCGCTGCATTATTTTTATTAGAAACCATGCGTGCCAATCCATCAAAGACTGCACTGCTCAGCAATTGAAAAAAATTAGTATTATTGCTCGCAGCCGCAGTTGAATTGTTATTAGCCACGATCCCCGTTACTGCTTGGCTGCTGCTTGCAGCAGCAGGCGCAGGCGGTGAAGCTTTGGTAAATTCTGCTGCCTGTTGAGCTGGCACTAAAAGCACATGATGGCCGGCGATTGCAGTTTTCAGATAACTAAAGCCAGGATTAAGTTTTTGCATCAATTTTATGCTGATACCAGCTTTTTCGGCCGTCGTGGCCACTTTCGTTTCTGGGCCAACTTCTACACTTTGCAGATAAGGCTGATCCGGAATGGGTGGCAACTTGATTTCGTATTTATCCGGATTTTGAATCACTGCGGCTAGTGCCAGAATTTTAGGCACATAATCGCGGGTCTGTTGCGGTAATTTCAAATCGAAAAAATTATTTTTGCCGCTTTTTTTAATTGCTTCATCGACTGTTCCTGGGCCGCTATTGTAGGCCGCAAAAGCTAGTAACCAGTCGTTGTTAAAAGTGTCATGTAAGGATTTTAAATAATCCAAAGCCGCTTTGGTGGAAACTACAATATCGCGTCTGGCGTCATAGGTTGCGGTTACTGGAACATGCAAGGTTTTTGCGGTTATGGCATTAATTTGCCAAAGACCAACTGCGCCTTTATCGGAGCGCGCATAGGGATCAAATGCGCTTTCTACAATCGGCACTACAGCCAATTCAGCCGGTAAATTATTTTCTTTGGCTTGTTGAAATACGTAATAAACGTAGGGCGCTGCATTTTGCAGCATGCGGGTGATATAAATTTTATGGCGTTGCAGCCAGAGGATCTGGCCTCTCACATCTTCATTATCAGTATGGTGGTCCAGACTAAAATGCGATGCCATATCAGACCAAACGGTTTGGCCTGAATAAGGTGTTACATTTAAAAAAGAAAATGCCGGAGCAGCGCTGGCATAACAAAGCAGAGTGACTAGCACCAAGGCAAACAAAGGCTTTTTGAAAAGACGATCTTGCCACATGCTTTGATCCTACTTGGCTTATTATCACTAATCAAGCTTGGCGCTCATAGCGCCTTAGCGCCTTAGCGCTTTGCGCTAAGCAAAGCTCTGGAGGGCTAATTTTAGGCGCTATGCTTGATTGCCATTTGCTGCAGTCAGTTTTAGCTGTATTTTCAATATGAAATCAAGTTCATTTTTTGATGCAATACTGCATTTAGGTATATAAAAGTATAGTAGTCGCAAGCTGTGTTTTGATTAAGCAACAATTTTTCTGTAAATTTTATTAATCATGATTTAGCGACAATGT
>CAYTUN010000125.1:0-1751 GCA_964441315.1 uncultured Gammaproteobacteria bacterium
GTTCTTTGCGTTGAACTGTGTTGCTAATAAAACTATAACAAAATTCACTTAATGGCATTAATGAAGAAAATAGTAATCTTTTTAGTAATCTTTTTCTTGGCTCTTACTTGCTTTGCCAAGTATAAAAATATCATAAATATTGATAGAAATTTAATGACAAAATTGGTGTTTCTTTTGGTATTTTTTTTGACTGGTCTTGTATTGTGTTGAGAAATCCAGTATAATATAAATAAAATCGAAACATAGATTATGGGAATAGTGATTTTTTTGGTGACAGAAAAGTTGCTGGATTGGAAATGGTGAAATATGACATTTCGTATATTTATAGAAACAATAAAAAATGCCATTGACTTAAGTGGGACAATAGCAGAGATTGGTGCCAGCCTTTATGAAGCAGCAGGAGCAGAAGATGTTTATGCCGCTACAGTTCATTCGTGGATTTATGCAAAAGACAAAAAGCCCGGCGGGAAGAAATATTTTAAGAATTTAAACGGAGGCGGATATAAAGAATTGGATTGGTCTGGGTTTATTGGGTATTTCAAGAGGCTTCGACCACCTGTATGGACGAGTATGCGTGATGCGTTCAACAACGACGAGATAATTGATGATGGCATTATTCTTTGCGATACCGAAAAAGAAGACGACTTCTACTGGAGCCTATTAGAGCAGTTCTGTATGTTGATTAAGATGGATGTGCCGGTAAAGCCGGCATCGCTTTGTCACGTTCTTCCAATTAATAGGGTAATTTTCGGAAGGAAAGACGAAATTAAGGCTATTGACAGAATATTTGAATCAAGCCATTATGCCGCATTGACAGGTATGCGTGGAATTGGAAAATCCTCTACCGCTCTTGCTTACGCCTATAAGTCAATTGAAACCGGCAAATGTGTGGTTCAATATGTAAAATGCGAGGAAAAAGATACTCTGAGAGATGCGATACTTAGGTTGGAATTTGATGGGTTAAAGGAAAATAAAAAGGCTCCTGAATTTGATTTGAGGATAGAAGCACTTAAAAAATTCCGGCAACCAACCCTTATTATTTTTGCTAACTTGAATCAAAGAATTGGTTCAAGCGAACAGAATAATTTGAACGAATTGACGAAATGTAATCCACATATTAAATTTCTTATAACAAGTCGTGAATCCCACGTTTTGGGATTTAGCAAAGAGACTTCTATTAAAATTTACCCGCTGACTGTTGATAATGGATTATTGCAGCTATACGCCTACTACCGTTTTAGCGACAATCTCAATCACGATAGGTTTATTGATGACCGTAAAGAACTTCTAAAACAAATGCTTGGAAAAGTCTGTAATCATACGATGATGGTTATGTTCTTGGCTAAGCTACCTCAGTGCAGCAGTTTGAACGAATATGATATAAATGAGAAGTTACAGCAAGGACTTGATGTGTCGGCAGGAGCTATCCATATTGACAGCGGTAAAAAACGCTATAAGGTTAACTTAAAGGAAATGCTTAAAAATATAATTGATTATTCCTTGTTTAATGAAACCCAGAAGCGTATTATGCGCCACATGGCTCTTATACCACTTAACGGCATAAGGCTCAGGGTTTTCTGTGAATTGACGCGCTTTAGTGAAAGCGAAATATTACACCTGAGGAATAGCAATTGGATAGTAATGGAAGAAGAGGAGCAAAAAATATCGCTTCACCCGTTGGTAGCGGAAACTTTTCTTGATATGAAGGAAACCAAACCGACACCCCTAAATTGCAAGGAGTTTATCGAACG
>CAYTUN010000126.1:0-1746 GCA_964441315.1 uncultured Gammaproteobacteria bacterium
AAAGAAAAGGAGCAGCGCCAGATCAAAACAAAACAGACCAATCAAGACGGCAGCAACAGCGGTTGGCAAGAGGATGATCCGCCCACTGGATAGCCAAGAGGCAATTAAGGATCCTATCGCGATGCTGATCGCAAAGATGGCCAAAAGCGCGGTGGTGACTGTTTCCGTGCCATTAAAGTAGTTTTTGGCAATAACAGGCAAAAGCGACAACATGACGGCGCCAACCAGCCAAAACCAAGCAACGATAAATCCTCCCTGCCATAGTCGCGGGGTTTTTTGTAAATCACGCAGCAGATCAAAAGTTGAGCGTATGATGTTTCTATCAATTTTTAAATACGGCGCTGCTTCACCTGTTTTGGGAATGAGAAGGCTAGAAATCCAGCAAAGAACAGCAAATCCCATGATTACGAAAGCAACGAGATTCGCCAAAAAAGTTGGATCCTGATTTCCCGTTAAGGCGATACCACCCGTAATGGTGCCGCCAAGAATTGCGAGAAATGTGGCCCCTTCCACCAAGGCGTTCCCCGCAGGGACTTCCGATTGTTTTAGATGATCGGGCAAAATTCCGTATTTGATTGGGCCAAATAGAGCCGCGATGGTGCCGAAGCCGAATAAAGCAAGGAAAAGAAAAGGAACGGGTTGGAGGCTGAGGCCGAATAAATGAGTTTCGACAGCGTGGAATCTGAAACCTAAAACAGCAATCAAGGCAACGCCAATTTCAGCTAATTTAAGATGGCGCGCTACGATGGCTTTATCATATCGGTCTGCCCATTGCCCTCCTAGTCCAGATAAAAAGAAGGAAGGCGCAATAAATACGGCACCGGCTAAAATCACCAGCAAGTTACCATTCTCAGAGCCAATCTTATACATGATCAGCATCACGAGGGCGTTTTTCAGGAAGTTATCATTGAATGCCGAGAAAAACTGGCACCAAAATAGGGGCGCAAATCGCCTTGATGTCATTAATGAGCCAAGCATCTTCTTGCTTCCTTACCAGTGGCAGGACCGTTGGTTTGATCTTCTTCATGCGAAAAAGTGCACATAAAGAAGAAATAATAAACAAAAACATGAAATGAACATTGTTCATGTATGGACTTTTGCCACAAAATTGAACATTGTTCAATAGGTAAATGCACAATATGGGACATCGCATGAGAACAGGCGTTGTTAGCCCTTACCTATTGATATTGTGTTATTGTAGCTTATTTCGAAGAAATTAACCTAATCCAAATGAAGGACAGTTGAAGTTAAAAAAACAAGGGTGATGGAGATGACGCTTTAAACGTCAAAAAGCAATGCAAGAGGTGTAACGGATTTTAAGAGGTAGATGCGAATGCTTAGCGAGAGAAAGCAGATATTACGAGACACGATTTTGGCAGCTTCGGAAAAAATTATTGCCGATGCTGGACTTTCAGCTTTAAAAGCGCGTGATATTGCCCGTTTAGCTGGTTGTTCGGTTGGTACAATTTATACGGTTTTCTCGGATATTGATGACCTTATTCTCTCGGTAAACGCACGCACTCTAAGTTGCTTGGAAGAGCAACTGAAACGTTATATGCCGCCACAAGATCACTCGCCACGAACGGCTATTGATTGGCTGGTGGCCTTATCTTTGATTTATCTTGATTTTGCGGCCAACAACCGTTTTTTATGGCTTGCCTTATTTGAGCATCGTTTAGATGCTGGTAAGGCACCTCCTGACTGGCATGTCGATCGCCATAAGGCTTTATTCAGGTTTGTTGAGCA
>CAYTUN010000127.1:0-1716 GCA_964441315.1 uncultured Gammaproteobacteria bacterium
ATTGGTATGCCAATTTTGTTAGTGTTTTTGGTCATCGGCATGATAGCGGGTGAACAAGGCCTGGGAAAAATCGACTTTCAAGATTTGCAAATAGCCCATTTCATTGGCGTGTTGGCGCTGGCGATTATTTTATTGGATGCCGGTTTGCATACCAAAACCGCTAGCTTCCGGCTGGGGTTATTGCCCGCGCTTTCTTTAGCTTCTTGCGGAATCCTTATCACCTCAGGCTTGATGGGTTTGTTAGCCAGCGCCATTTTACAGTTGCCTTTACGCGAAGGATTACTCTTAGGCGCTATTTTGGGTCCCACGGATGCCGCTGCGGTATTTGCTTTGTTATATGCCATGCACACCCAACTGAAACCACGGGTGATGGCAACCCTGGAAATCGAGTCAGGCAGTAACGATGCAATGGCAGTCTTGCTAACGAACACCATGATGACATTATTCACAGCTTCCGTTTCCACCAAATCCGCACTGGCTATTTTTACCTTATTATTGCGCGAAATCGGGCTGGGTTTTTTGATCGGCATGGTGGCGGGTTATTTGATTATACGATTTAGTAACCGGATCCAAATTGCCGTGAGCTTGTATCCCTTGTTAACGCTGGCCAGTGGTTTACTGGTTTTTGCCGCCACGCATCTGATGGGGGGCAGTAGCTATTTAGCGATCTATGTGACCGGCATACTGATTGGCAATAGCCGGATTCACCAACACGATAACAGCTTGCGGCTGCACGATAGTTTGGCCTGGTTAAGCCAAATTAGTATGTTTATTATGCTGGGATTACTCGTGACACCCTCGGCACTCTTACCTAATTTATGGCCAGCATTATGGATTGCAGTAGGCTTGATTGTAGTAGCGCGCCCCTTGGCCGTGTGGCTTAGTCTTTTGCCATTTCATTTTGCCTGGCGAGAAAAAGCTTTTATTGCCTGGACAGGATTGCGGGGGGCAGTACCGATTATTTTAGCGCTTAATCCACTGTTAGCGGGTTTCGAGCATGCGCCGCTTTATTTTAATATCACTTTCTTCGTCGTGATTATTTCTACAGCATTACAAGGTTGGCCACTACCAATTTTGGCGCGTTGGTTGAAAATTAAAGCAAATTAATTGAGCTTGATAAGTCCGCTTCAGCTGACGCATCCTATTTTTATATTCATTTTTTCAATTTGTTTTATTAGCAAAATAAAGGCGGTATTTTTTCCAATCAATCATTCGCTGCTGCGTTTCATCATATAAACGCAACCGTAACAACCGAAAGCTGCTAAATAGGGAATAGCGTACAACCCGTTTTTCAAACGCTGCTTTTAGCATTTCATGACAAGATCTTAATTTATAAAAAGGTATTCGCGGGCAAAGGTGATGCACGTGATGGTAGCCAATATTACCGCTAAACCAGCGCAATAATGCCGGTAAATCTAAAAAGCTGCTCCCTTTTAATGCGGCGGTCTCAAAGTCCCAAAATTCTTTATGCACAAAATAAGTATTATCAAAAGTGTGCTGCACATAAAATAAAAAAACACCACAGCTGGCTGCTATCCACCAGCTAGGCAATATTACCACAAAGAAAAATTTCCAACCGCAAAACAAAATAATTAACGCATAGACAGACGCTTGCATAAGTGCTGTGTAATAAATGTTGGATATTTCATGTCGCGTCAATCGACTACGCACTTTTTTACGCCACCAGAAAATATGGTTTTGAATTAACAGGTAATA
>CAYTUN010000128.1:0-1605 GCA_964441315.1 uncultured Gammaproteobacteria bacterium
TAATGTAATGTATTGGAGGAAAACTATAATTCCTGAACACGACAAAGAAACGTTTGAAACGCTTATTTGTATTTTTGAAGATACTATAACCGAGGTTATTTCAACTGTTTCCGGTGTTAGCTTAGAAAAAAGCATAATAGAAGAAAAAAATGAAAGCAATTTTGCGGGAATCCTGCCTTTTATTGGGGATATTTCAGGTATTTTCTTAATCAAAACCAATGGAGAACATCTTAAAATTCTGACATCATATATAACAGGGATAGAAGCTGAATCAATTTATGATAACGATATGACAGATTGTATAGGTGAATTAGCAAACATGGTTTGTGGCTTAACAAAATCAAGAGCGGCTAGATTAGGAATCAGGTTTAATCTTTCTACACCATTTTCTGCTAAGGGCGATAAAAGCATTGATTTTTCATTTAAAAAAAATTCCGTTACGTCTTTAATGACATTTTCTTCTGACGAAATTTTAATTAATGCAAGGGTTATATTGGTCTAACGGAGGACGTGGCATGATAAACGAATTTGTAGACGACAAATTTACAATTTTATTAGTAGACGATAGTCCGCTAATACATAAAATTGTTAAAAGAGGTATTGGGGATATATATAATATTGTTTCGTATACAAACGGGGCTGAGGCGATTGAGAATTTAAACGCCGTAAACCCTGATTTGGTGTTGCTTGATGTAGAGATGCCTGAGATTGACGGCTTTGAAACAATAAAGCTTATGCAAGAAAACGAAATTATGAAGAATGTTCCAATTATATTTCTTACGGCCAAAAACGATGTTGATTTTGAGTTTCAAGCGCTGGAGTTGGGTGCCGTTGATTATATAAACAAGCCGTTTGCTAATCCCCTTTTGCTTAAAAGGGTAGAGATCCATTTATCATATGCTATCCAAAAAAGAAATCTTTCTAATTATAATGAAGATTTGCAGGAGATGGTTCAGGAAAAGACGAAAATAATCAGAGAATTACAATATGCTATTGTTTTTACGCTGGCGGATCTTGTTGAAATGCGTGATAATTCAACGGGTGGTCATGTTTTAAGAACCCAGGAATACTTCAAGCTTATTTTAGAGTATCTTGAAGAAAAGAATATTTATCAGGATGTGTTGAAGAAAATAGACAAACGGCTTTTACTGGAGGCTTCTCAGCTCCATGATATAGGCAAGGTTGCTATACCTGATGCCATACTTTTAAAGCCAGGAAGGCTGGATTTTGAAGAATTTGAAATAATGAAAACCCATACTACTATTGGTTATAAAGCAATATTAAGAGCAATGGAGCTTACAAACGATAAGGAATTCTTGAGTTTTGCCGCTCTTGTTGCCCTTACTCACCATGAAAAGTGGGACGGAACCGGATACCCTAACAAGCTGAAGGGGGAAGATATTCCTATAGCAGGTAGGATAATGGCTATAGTTGATGTATACGATGCTCTTGTTTCCGAACGCCATTACAAAAAAAAGATGAGCCATGAGGAAGCTCTTAAAATACTACTGGATGGAAGAGGTACACATTTTGACCCGATGGTAATAGATGCGGTTATGGCTATAAATGAAAAATTCAGAGAGATTAGTCTGCATATGTAATTTT
>CAYTUN010000129.1:0-1595 GCA_964441315.1 uncultured Gammaproteobacteria bacterium
AGACCCTTCTCCCCTTGTGGGAGAAGGTGCCCCAACGGGGCGGATGAGGGGTGATCAAAAATTAATGAGTCTTAATTTCACAATTTATGATGTTTCATTATAATTAATTATTAGTCAGTAAATAACATTCCATAAATTTTTATCAACTAATGAAATTTGCCACAATATGGAAAAAAATAATTTAATTGAAATCAACACCGCTTTAGTAAAAGAATTAATTGCAGCACAGTTTCCGCAGTTCTCTCAACTTCTCATTAAACCTGTCTTGTTTAATGGTATAGATAACAAAATTTTTCGCCTTGGCGAAAAATTACTCGTCAGATTATCCAGTAATGAAAATTATGCGTTACAAGTCCCTAAAGAAAGGAGTTAAATATGATAAATAAAATTTACCAGGGAAAAACTGCGGTTTTTGCTACCAAACATGCCAAAGAAAAAGCAACAAAATGGCCATTCCTATCATGTCTGGGCTTAAATATTGTCGCCCCTGAAAACTTGGATACAGATTTATTAGGGACTTTTACCGGCGAAATACCACGTTTGGGTTCAATGGAAGAAACCGTATTAAAAAAAGCACGGATGGGCTTAGAGCAAACCGGCTTAACTCTCGCCATTGCGAATGAAGGCAGTTTTGGGCCACATCCAGCGAATCCGTTTGTGGCAAATGATTATGAGCTGATGGTATTTATCGATACTGAACTAGATTTTCATGTCATCGAATCTTTTTCGAGCTCGCGAACGAATTATGCGAGATTTGATGTTCAATCCTTTGAAGAGTTACAACCACATTTGATTAAAATAGGTTTTCCTAAACATGCGCTTATTGTTAAGCCAAAAGAAGGTAGAAATATTAGCCCGATTTACAAAGGCTTAACTAATTTAAAACAGCTTAAAAAAGCAATTAAAGAGTGCGTTCAGCTTTCGCCAGAAAAGATCGCGCATGTCGAAACTGACATGCGCGCCAATTTTAATCCCACCCGCCGTCAGATTATTCGTAGCCTCTCATTTAAGCTGATTCGCCGTTTAAACACTTTCTGCAAGGCATGCCATCTTCCTGGTTGGGGTTTAGTTGACGTTGAAAAAGGGCTACCATGCGAAACTTGCGGAATGCCAACTGAATTGATTCGAGCTGAAATTTTTGGCTGCATTAAATGTGATTATCAAGTTTTTAACTCACGCTCTGATGGCAAAAAATATGCTGAAACAACATACTGCTCATATTGCAATCCATAAATTCAATTTAATTAAGGAGCCTTAAAAATGCAAACAATTGCTGAATGGTGGATGTGGCCAATTTTTTTATATTTGTTGTTGGCATGCTAGCAGCTGATATGTTTTTACTAGGCGGGCAAAAAGCCCACCGTGTTTCAACGCGTGAAGCCTTAGGCTGGAGCATCGTTTGGCTATATAATTGCACTCGGCTTTAATTTACTTTTATGGCTGTATCTAAATCTGACAGTAAACTCATATTAATTTTTTCTTTTTCGCCGAACGGTGTCGCTCGGTTAATTCAATATCGTTGTAACGATCGGTAATCGCACTGGAACTGTGCCCCGCATCATCGCGCACATGCGCCACGGGGCGGCCCCGTTTAT
>CAYTUN010000130.1:0-1581 GCA_964441315.1 uncultured Gammaproteobacteria bacterium
ATAAACGGGGCCGCCCCGTGGCGCATGTGCGCGATGATGCGGGGCACAGTTCCAGCGCAATTACTGATCGTTATAATGATATTGAATTAACCGAGCGGCACCGTTCGGCTAAAAAGAAAAAAATGATCGAAAAATTTTAATCTCTTAGGGTAAATTGCCCACAGCTTGCTGCGTTAGAGAAAATTTTCATATTGATACCCCGTTGCTTGCGGTGGGATTATTTATTTTGTGTTTGGTATGTCGATGTGATCTACGCTTGCGTTAATCCACCTTTAATGGCTTCTAATGCAATTTTATATTTCTCGCAGCACTGAATTTATTTTTTACTCCATCTCGCCTAATAAGTTCCAGGCGAAATTCTATCTCATTTCTTTATTTCTTTGGTTCAGTTGCACTTGTGTAGATTTCTCGCTAGAGCCAGAAGAAGCAAATTGACCAAATCGGTCAAGAATTGGAGCCATGCTATGCTGGGATTCAGGATTGCTTACCTGATTTCTGAATTCTGTAAAATTAATTGGTAAATTTTCTAAATAATAAATTATGACAGGCAGCTTAACAGCCGGAGCTTCATGAGAAACCGCATCATTCATTAATGATTTTAGATCTTTATAAAACTGATGTTGTTTGCCACGAGAGTTT
The DNA here is from genome assembly GCA_964441315.1 of uncultured Gammaproteobacteria bacterium. Classification (GTDB taxonomy): domain Bacteria; phylum Pseudomonadota; class Gammaproteobacteria; order CAYTUN01; family CAYTUN01; genus CAYTUN01. The sequence goes on from CAYTUN010000130.1 coordinate 640, forward strand.
ACAGCAGCAAATTCTTTTTGTTTATTAGTAAATTCTGCAATAAAAATCCCATCTGCTGAAGATTTTTTTTGCATCTTTAAAAACTCATCCCATGGTAAAGGCCAAATATGAATTATTTCTATTTTTTTAGAATCAAGGCCATCATTTAAAATACCTGATTGTATTATGTAATCATGAAATTGATCTTTTAGACTCTGCTCACGATGGTTTGGGCCTAAATAGAAATGTGTGTGAAATCCATCAGCCTGAAATACTAGGGTTTGATTTGCTGAAGATTCTATTGAAAAATCAACTGGTAAAATGTTGTAAGTTTTTTCACTAGTAACTTTTTTACCATAAGCTTGTTTGAATAAGGCACCTAAATTATCTTGAAACCGCGAGGGTTGTGTCTTTTGAGGTTTATAGGAGTTTTTGTATTGTTGCAATACGTATGTTTGATCTGTATCAGGAGCTGCCTTAAATTTTTCCATGAAATATGCAATAAACATGAAATACTGATCTTTGTCTTCGCGTTTGGTAGCAGAGTTGGCAAGCTGTTTAAATGCGTGATTTAATAGTTCTTTTATTTTTTCTGGCTCTAAAACTAAGTTAATTTTTTTTCCGTGGTCTAGAACAGCCAGGTTGTAAAATAAATTCGCAACATTTTCGCCGCTTGATATAAAGTTATTGATTTGCTCTAAAGCTTTTAAAGCGAAATAATTGACAGGCGAGATACCATCAGAGGCTAGTGGATTGCGCAATGCAGCGGTACAAATGCTCGACAATTCCAAGCAGCCGAATGCTCGATTTTCATGGTCTTTTTCGCATGATTGATAGAGCTCTAATAAAAATTCATCAGTTGCCTGATCATGTCCGGCACTATTAAATTTGCTTAACCCTGTAATTAAATCAGCAATTCCCGCTGTTACCATGAAGTCTGGTTAAGTAAGGGCTGAAGAATTT